>DASUXT010000020.1:0-40981 GCA_036377775.1 Gemmatimonadaceae bacterium
TCGTCGCGATCGGAAAATCGAAGCTCGTCGTTCAACTCGTCACCGCGCGGCATCACTGCCTCCTGTGGAGATAGGCCAGTCGGACCTGCGTGTCGTCTCGAGATTGCGGCGCGGACCGCGCGCCGACCCGCGGATGCGGGACGCGCACCCGGCGCGGCGCCGCTGCACGACGTGTGCCCCCATCATGGCGGACATCGCCGTCCCGTGTCGGTGCGCTTCGCCACACTGCTCCATCATAGCGACCGCACGTGCGCCACGCACTCGTGCACAGACACCCTTGTACGACAATGCGCGGACTTCGTCAAGCGAATTCCGCGCATCGGGGGTGAGGTAGCGATCGAGGAGCGAGCGATCGTGGTGCTCAGTCGCCGGTGGCGACCTCGGGAACCCCTCGCGTATCGCGTGGCGTCCTCGCCGGTTGCGGCGCGCTTCCGGTCAGCCGGGCCACGACCCAGCTCCCCGCATCGTCAAGGATGGTGTACATCACCGGGACCACGAACAGGGTGAGGAGGGTGGAGGTCATGAGCCCTCCGATCACCGCGCGCGCCATCGGCGCGCGCGCCTCGGCACCGGCGCCGAGCGCCAGCGCGAGGGGGAGCATGCCGAAGATCATCGCCACGGTGGTCATGATGATGGGGCGCAGGCGGATGCGGCCGGCGTCGAGCAGGGCGGTGACGCGGTCGTGTCCCGTGGTGCGGAGCTGGTTCGTGAAGTCCACGAGAAGGATGCCGTTCTTCGTCACGAGGCCCATCAGCATGATGATGCCGATCATGGTCATGACGTTCATGTTGCCGCGCGTGATGAGCAGCGCCAGCACCACCCCGATGAAGCTGAGCGGAAGCGCCAGCATGATGGCCAGCGGCTGCAGGAAGGACCCGAACAGCGAGGCGAGGATCAGGTAGATGAAGATCACGGCGAGGCCAAGCGCCCCCAGCACGTAGCCCTTGGTCTCGGCCAGATTCTGCACGTCGCCCGTGAAGACGGCGTGGTAGCCGGGCGGGAGGCCGATCCGGTCGATGGCGGCTTCCACGTCCTTCGCCACGTCGCCCATGGCGTAGCCCGGGAGGACGCCGGCGCGGATCTGGACCTGCTGCTCGAGCTGGCGCCGCTCGATCTGCTGCGGCCCTACGCCGGCGCGTACGTCGGCCACCTGGGAGAGCGGCACCATGGCAGCGAGCCCGGTGCGCGGGTCCACGAGAGAGCTCTGGACGGGAAGCTGCGCGACGTCGGCGGCCGAGCTACGGAGCGAGTCCGGGAAGACGACCACGACGTCGTGTGAGAAGCCAAGCGGATCTTCCCATGTGGTGGCGCGTTGACCGGCGAAAAGTGGCTGCAGGGTGGCGGCTACTGCACCGACGCCGAGCCCGGCGCGCCAGGCTTCCTGGCGGTCCACGCGCACGTCGAGCTGCGGAATGTCGCCGTCCTCGCTGGAGTTCGGCTCGGCGACACCGGGCACCGACTTGACAGCCTCGAGCGTCCGGTCGGCGGCGATCTTGAGTCGCGACGCTTCGGGCCCCTGCACGTTGACGACGATCGGCTGGGAGCCGCGACTGAAGATGGAGCGCTGCCCCTGGATCGTGGGGCGAATGCCCGAAATCTTCTTCAGCTGGGCGCGCACGCTGTCCTGGATGTCGAACAGCGAGCGCTGGTGTCCCGGCTTGAGGGCGACGAAGATGCGGCCGTTGTTGGGTGACCCCCGGAAGCCGCCGCCCACGGAGAGATAGGTGTAGTCGACCTCCGGCTGCTTCTGCAGAAAGTCGGCGATGTCGCGCCCCTTGTCCATCGTGTACTCGAGCCGCGAGCCGGGGGCCGTGCGGTAGTTCACGGTGAACTCGTCCCCGTTGACGTCGGGCATCCAGGTGAAGCCGAGCTTCGGCAGGATGAGGAAGCTCGCCACGACCGTCGCCGCGGCGACACCGAGCACGAGCGCGCGATGGCCGAGGGCCCACGACAGCCACTTCGGGTAGTGGTCCGCGGTGCGCTCGAACCAGTCGTTGAAGGCGAAGGCAACGCGCCGGATGGGGTTCGCGTGCGCGCGCTGCTCGGCCATGTGCGCGCCGCCGTCGTCGACCGCGTGCTCCACTTCCGGATCGGCCCACTTGCTGGAGAGCATCGGGTCGAGGGTGAAGCTCACGAACAGGGACACGAGCACGGCGAAGGCTACGGTGACGCCGAACTGGAAGAAGATCTTGCCGATGATGCCCCCCATGAACGCCACGGGGATGAACACGGCGATCACGGCGAAGCTGGTGGACATGACGGCGAGGCCGATCTCGTTGGTGCCCTCGCGCGCCGCGTCGTCGTGGCTCTTTCCCATCTCCAGGTGGCGCACGATGTTCTCGCGCACCACGATGGCGTCGTCGATCAGGAGGCCGATCGCCAGCGACAGGGCGAGCAGCGTCATGGTGTTCAGCGTGAAGTCGAACACCCACATCGTGAAGAAGGCGCTGATGATGGACACCGGCAGCGTGAGCCCGGTGATCACGGTGGAGCGCCACGAGTTCAGGAACAGGTAGATGATCATCACCGTCAGCAGCGCGCCGGCGATGATGGTGATCTCCACGTCGAGCAGCGACTCGCGAATGCGCTGCGAGGCGTCCTGCATGATGGTCATGTGGACGTCGGCCGGCAGCTGCTTCTCGAGCTCGCCCACTGCCTCGCGGACGGCATCAGCCACGGCCACCGTGTTGGAGCCGGAGATCTTCAGGATGTCCAGCGATACGGCCGGCACGTGATTGATCTCGGCGCCCGTGCGGCGGTCTTCGGCGCCATCCACCACCGTCGCCACATCGCTGATGCGCACCGGCGTGCCGTTGCGTACCGCCACGGGGATGTCGGCGAAGGCTTTCGGATCGACGATGCGCCCCGTGATGCGCACCAGCCGCTCCACCGTGCCGTGCTCCACGCGGCCGGCCGGCACTTCCTGGTTCTCCTTCGCCAGCGCGGCGGAAAGCTGTGCCGGTGAGAGCCCGTAGGCATGCAGGGCGTCCGGATTCACCTGGATGCGGATCTGCCGCTCGTTGCCGCCGACGATGTTCACGCCGCCCACGCCGGGGATGGCCTCGATGCGCGTCTGCACCACGTCGTTCGCGAGGTCGGTGAGCTCGCGAATGGACCGCTCCTTCGACTGGAGCGCCACCGACATGATGGGCGAATCGTTGGGGTCGAAGTGCAGGATGATCGGGTCTTCCATGTCCTGCGGCAGCGAGCGTCGGATGCGCGCGACCTTCGCCTGCACGTCCTGCTGCGCCACGGCCACGTCCACGCCGAGGTTGAACTCCAGGCGGACGATGGACACCCCCTCGAGCGAGGTGGAGGTGATCTCCTTGATCCCCTGGACGGTGTTGAGCGCCTCCTCGATCGGCTTGGAGACGTCGCGCATCATCACGTCGGGCGAGGCGCCCGGGTACGTGGTCTGCGCGATGACCACCGGGTACGTGATGTCTGGATACTCGTCGATCGCCAGCCGCCTGTAGCTGACGATGCCGAGCACCACGAGCGCCACCATCATCATGGTGGCGAACACGGGACGCTTGATGGAGATGTCGGAGAGGAACATGTCGCTACCTGGCGGAGCTGACGTTGGCTTCCTGGCCGGCGATGGTGACCTGCATGCCGCGGCCAAGGGCGCCGACGTTGCCGACGACCACGCGGTCGCCGGCCTGCAGCCCATCGGTCACCTGCACGAGGCCCAGCCGATCATCGGAGGCGCCGATCTGCACGGGCGCCACGTTGAGCGTGGTGCCGTCGATGCGATAGACGTACGGCTTTCCATCCTCCGGCGACTGGCGCAGGGCGCCGCTCGGCACGGCGAGCACGTTGGTGAGGGTGCGACTCACCACGCGGCCGGTGGCGAAGGTGCCGCCGCGCAGCAGGCCGCCGGGATTCGGGATCTGCACATAGACGGTGATGGCGCGCGTGGCGGGATCGACGGTCGGGCTCAGCCGCGCCACGGTTCCGTCGAAGCGACGACCATCGGCGGCGAAGTGCACCACCTGGCCGACGCGCAGGGTATTCGACTGACGGGACGGTACGGCGGCGGCGAGCTCCAGCACGTCGTTGCGGACGACGGTGAACAGCGAGGCACCCTTGGCTACGTGCTCCCCCGCTTCCACGAGGCGCCGGCTCACGACGCCCCTCGTGGGCGACACCACGCGCGTATCGCGCGCCTCGTTGCCCGTGGCGCGGAGCCGCGCTTCGGCGGCCGCCAGCCGCGCGCGCGCGGCGGCCACGGCCTGCTGCGAGCTCTTGTACGCCTGCTCGGCGATCGCGCCCGCCTTGAAGAGCTGCGCGTTCTGGTCGAGGGTCCACTGTGCGTTGGCGAGCTCCGACTGCGCGGCCACGCGATCGGCCTCGGCGCTCGACCGCGCGCTCTCCTGCTCGCTCGACTCGAAGCGCGCGAGCAGCTGGCCCGCGCTCACCTGCTGGCCCTCGCGCACGTACACGCCGGTGAGGTCGCCTTCGATGCGCGCGTGGACCTCCACCGTCTCGATGGGATTCAGGTCGCCGGTGAGGGCGACGCCGTCCTCGATGGTGGCCGGCGCTACGGTGGCGACGTCGCTGGCAGCGAGGGTGATGGATGCCGCTGGGCGCGACGCGGACGCCGGTGCGGGCTTGTTGCTGTCCGCCTTCTCGCCGGACGCTGCCTTCCCGCATCCGATGGCAGCGAGGGAAAGCAGCGCCGCGAGGGCGGCGGATACAGGGGGGCGAGGCCGGAAGAAGACGTTCACCAGGATCACGGAAATTCGAGTCAGTGCGACTGCGCCGGTGCAGCGACGGTCGGCGGCAGGGGGATCGGCTGACCGAGCGCGCGCGCCAGGTCCGCCGAAGCCAGGAAAAGATCGAAGGTGGCGCGCGCTTCGGTGCTTTCGGCCGTGAGCAACGCGAGCTGCGCGTCCGATACCTCGAGCTGCGTGCTCAGCCCTCGGGAGAAGCGCAGCGACGCGAGCCGGAAGGCTTCGGCCGCCTCGGCGGAATTCTGCTGGCGCGCGGCGAACACCGCCTGCGCGCGGCGCAGCTCGGCGCGGGCCTGTGCCGCTTCCACCGCCACCGCCTCACGCTGCTGGCGCAGCTCGAGCTCGGCGAGCCGCTCCTGTGCCTGCGCGAGGTCCACGTTGGACTTCACGCGGAAGCCGTCGAAGAGCGGGAGGGAGATGTTGACGCCGGCCTGCCGGTCGGAGAAGAAGCCACCGTTCTGGCAGAGCCGGCCTGGCGCGGAGCCCGTGGGACAGAAGCTCTCGTCGAGCGACCCGCGCGAAGTGGGGAAGCCCTGCCCCACGAGTGGGAAAGCGGAGTAGCCCGACTGGATGAAGGCGCTGATCGTGGGGAAGTAATCGGCGCGGGCGACCGAGATGTCGAGCTTGCGTGAGGCAAGCGTGCGTTCGGCGGCACGCACGCTGGCGCGATCGATCGTGGACGCCGTGTCAGCGAGCTGCGCGAGCACGGCGGCCGCCGCACCGGCGTCGATGCGGCTGGTGAGCACCACCGGCTGCCCGATGGGCACGTTGAGCACGCGCTTGAGGTCGAGCAGGGCGAGCTCCTGGTCGCTGTGCGCCTGGATGGCGAGCGGCTCGATGTTGGCGCGCTCGACGCGCGCGCGCAGCACGTCGTAGCGCGCCGCCTGCCCTGCGCGCTCGAACTGCTCCACCTGGGCGAGACGGCTGGTGGCGAGCGCGAGGTTGGTGTCCTGGAGCGCGGCGATGCGAGCCGCATAGAGCGCCTGCAGGTACGCACGCTGCACCTCGAGGGTGACGAGAGCGCGCTGCTCCCGCTCGTCGTAGCGCGCTGCCTCGCGGAGCTCGCCCGCCGAGCGCGTGGCGTTGACCAGCTTGCCACCCTGGAAAAGCGTCTGGGAGAGGTTCGCGTTGACGGTGTAGGTATTCGGCTGGTTGAACACCGAGCCGACTGCCTGGCCGCGCGCGCTCTCGTAGACGTGTGTGTAGGTGCTGTTGAGCCGGAGCTGCGGCAGGGCATTGGCGCGCGCGGCGCCGAAGCGGGCATCGGCCACCTCCGCCTGCGCGGCCGCTATGCCCACTTCGTCACTCTGGCGCTGGGCAAGGGTGACCGCGTCCTCCACGGAGAGGCGCAGCGTATCGGCGGCCGCCCGGGGGGCGGGTGATTGCGCGCCGAGCGGGAGCACGACGGGAAGCACGACGAGCGAAATGACGGACAGCGCCAGGCGCCGTCCGACCTGAAACAACGTTTGTGACGGAATCATCGAGAGTAATACGGCTGCCGGGGGGCGAATGCTGGATGCGCGGGGTTCGTGCAGCCGGGGTCATCCAGGCGGCGCTCACGCTAGCTTCCGCGTCTCCCTCGAACGTCTACACGATGCCCAAGACATTGGTCCTGTTTCACGGAAACTCGAAGGATATCGCCACCCTCGCCGAGGCCGTGGCTGACGGCGTGCGCTCGGTCCGGTTCGCGGAAGTCGACGTTCGCCGGCTCGCCGACGCGAGCGAGGGGGCGGAGGCGGGGCGGACGCGCAGCCTGAGCGGTGCCGGCGAGCTTGCCGCCTACGACGGGCTGGTGCTCGGAACGGACAGTAACGGGCCGGTGCCGGATGCCGTCGCCCGACTGCTGGCCGAAGCGGGAGCGCTTCGGCAGCAGAAGGCGCTCGGTACGTCGGTGGGCGCGGCGTTCGTGGCGGGCGCGAGCGCGACGGACGCCGAAGATGCGCGTTGGACCCTCCTGCGCACGCTCGGCGCCTTGAATCTCGTGCTCGTGCCGGCATCGGGAGATGGCGCGGAGTCCGCGCGGCAGCTCGGCCACCGCGTGGCGCACGTGGTGAGCTGGATCACGCACGCGCGGTCGCACCATCACCACTAGGAGGTCGGGAGGTCGGGAGATCGGGAGGTCGGAGGCGACCGTCAGACCGTCAGACCATCAGACCGTCAGACCGTCCCACATTCCGAACTCCGCTCTCCCGCGCTCAAGGATTCGAACGAGGTGTCCGATACTTCAATGCGTCGACCTTCGTCCATCCGATGATGACATCCGCTGCCCTCCCGATCACCGAGCTTCCAGGCTCCAGCCGCCTCACCGACGCACACGGACCAAAGCTCCGGGTGCTGGTGGTGGACGACGAGGAGACGATCCGCCTCGCGCTCGCGCGCTACCTTCGCTCGCAGGGCTACGTGGTGGAGGTGGCCGAGAGCGGCTCCTCCGCCATTGGCCGGCTCGAGCACGAACGATTCTCGGTCATGGTTTGCGACGTCCGCATGCCGGACATGACCGGGCTGGACGTCGTGCCGCAGGCGCGACGCCTCGACGGCGACCTGGCCATCCTCATGCTCACCGCGGTGAACGATGCGCACACGGCGACGGATGCGTTGTCGCACGGCGCAATGGATTATCTGGTGAAGCCGGTGCAGCTCACGCAGCTGCAGGACGCCGTGGTGCGTGCGGCGCACCGCCGCCAGCTGGAGATCGAGCGGCGGCGGGTGGAAGAGCACATCCGCGAGGAGGTGGAGCTCCGCACGGTGGAGCTCGAGCGGGAGAAGGCGGCGCTGCGCGACCTCACGATCGGCGTGGCGGAAGCGCTCATCAACGCGATGGAAGCGAAGGACGTCTACCTCCGTGGCCACTCCAGCCGCGTGGCTGACCAGGCGGCGTCCATCGCCGAAGAGCTGGGCCTCGATCCCGACGAGGTGGAGAACGTACGGCTCGCCGGCCGGCTGCACGACGTCGGCAAGATCGGCATTCGCGAGGACATCCTGAACAAGCCGGGCGTGCTCACGAAGGAGGAATTCGAGCACGTGAAGCAGCACGTGCAGTTCGGCATGGAGATCCTCGCCCCGCTCAAGCACATCCCCGTGGCGATGAACTACGTGCACGACCACCACGAGCACTATGACGGCACCGGCTACCCGCGCGCCCTGCGTGGCGAGGAGATCAGCATCGGCGGCCGCATCCTCGCGGCGTGCGATGCTTTCGACGCGCTCACCTCACGCCGCGCCTTCCGCGACGCGATGGACCAGGACGAGACGATCCGCTACCTGGGCAACGAGGTCGGTCGGCTGCTCGATCCCAAGGTGTACGAAGCGCTGAAGGCCGTCGTCGAGCGCGGGAAGACGCTGACGTTCATCGACGACCTGCACGGGTAGGCGCGGGAAGTCGGGAAGTCAGGATGTCGGGATCCCGACTTCCCGACTTGCTCACTTCCCGCTCTTCGCTGCTGCCGAGTCGATGTCGTTCTTGTGCAGCAGGTACTCGGCGAGGCCGGCATTGCGCTCCTGCGGGAGGGCAGCGGCGAAGCGGCGGTCGAACTCCTTCGCGCGCGTCTCGTTGCCCGCCATGCGCGCGGCCTGCGCGCCGAGGATGAGGCCGAGGAGGTGTGTGGGGCGGCTGGCGAGAATCGTGTCGGCTTCGGCGCGGGCGAGCGTGCTGTCGCCGCCGACGACCCCGATGCGACCCACGTCGTAGTGCTGGTCGAGATTGAGGGGGGCGATCATCTCGTAGGCGGCGAGCGCCATCGGCATGAAGGCGCGCACATTGGCGTCGTTCCCCGCCTCGTGCTCGGTCATGATGCGGTCGTAGAGCCGCTCGGCACGCTCGCCGGGGGACATCTGGCTGATGTCCGGCGCGCGCGGCATCCCGCTCTGGGCGGCGCCAGGCGCAGTGATGACCGTCGTGCCCTGGCCATTGGCGCCCTCGAGCACGTCCACGCCGCTCGCGGTCTGCCGCGAGCCGAAGCGCTGGCCGACGACCAGTGCGATGAGCGACACGAGGGCGAGCGCTGCCACGGCCCAGGGCAGCACGCTGGCGATCCCCCCTCTCGACGTGGGTGACGCGGTGCCGGCCGGAGTGCCGCAGCGATGGCAGAAGTGCGCGCCGGCGGTGAGTGGAGCGGCGCAGTTGGCGCAGGTGGCGCCGGCGAGCGCGGTGCCGCAGGCGGAGCAGAAGCGGCCGGAGGCGGCGGCGCCGCAGGAGGGGCAGGAGGAGGGATTCGTCACACGGGAAAGCTAACTACGGGAGGACCGATGGACCGATGGACCGATGGACCGAACGGTCCTCCGGTCCTCCGGTCCTCCGGTCCTCCCGTCCTCCTAGTTCTGATGACTTCCGCCCGGCTGCGAGATCTGCTCGACCGTGCGCTCCACGTGGCCCTCGTTCTTCGCCTTGCGCGCGAGGTCGGCCTGCGAGACCACGCCCACCAGGGAGCCGCGCTCGTCCACGATCGGCACGCGGCGCACCTGCTCGCGGCCCATCAGCTCCATCACCGATTCCACGCTGTCGTCCGGCGTGGCGGTGCGAACGCCGCTCGACATCACGTCGCGCACCGGGGAATCGCTCGCGCGCCCTTCGGCCACCGTGCGGATGGCGATGTCGCGGTCGGTGATGACCCCCACGAGCCGGCCGCGCGTCTCGGCGCCGCCGACGCGCTCGATCACCGGGACCATCCCGATGTCCTCTTCCTTCATGAGCTGCGCGGCCTCGGATACCGGCGTATCCGGGGTGACCGTGCGCGGATCCTTCGACATGAGCTCGGAGATGTTCATCGTCGTCCTCGATTGCTGAAATGCCCTGGCGGCGCACCGCGCGTCGGCACGCCGGGGTGGCCCGAGGCGCAAGCGACGTGCCCACGATGTTCGCCGTGCGGCGGTGAATTGACAGCGTCCGGGCGGGCGACGAGCATTCCGTCGTGCCACGACCCCGCTTCGAGATCCCCGATCTCACCGATGCCAGGCCGAAGGACGTGCTCGAGCTCGCCCGGAAGCTCGACGTCCGCTTCCTCCGCCTCCAGTTCACCGATATCCTCGGCGTCAACAAGAACGTCGAGGTGCCGGCGTCGCAGTTCGAGAAGGCGCTCGCCGGCGACATGATGTTCGACGGCTCGAGCATCGAGGGGTTCGTGCGCGTGGAGGAGAGCGACATGCTCCTCGCGCCCGACCTCGCGACCTTCCGCGTATTCCCGTGGGGCGAGCCGGACGCACGCGTCGGCCGGCTCATCTGCGACATTCATCTGCCATCGGGCCAACCCTTTCTGGGAGATCCGCGTGGCGCGCTCAAGCGCGTGATCGCCGACGCCGCGGCGATGGGCTACACGATGAACGCGGGGATGGAAGCCGAGTTCTTCATGTTCAAGCGCGGGCCCAACGGCGAGCCGACCACGCAGACGCACGACGTGGGCGGCTACTTCGACCTCGCGCCGGTGGACCTCGGCGAGGACGCGCGGCGCGCGATCGTGGACGACCTGGAGCAGATGGGGTTCGAGGTGGAGGCGGCGCACCACGAGGTGGCGCACGGCCAGCACGAGATCGATTTCCGCTACGCGGATGCGCTGACGACGGCGGACAACATCGCGACGTTCCGGTTCGTGGTGAAGGCGGTGGCGCAGCGGTTCGGGCTTGCGGCGTCGTTCATGCCCAAGCCGATCTTCGGGCAGAACGGCAGCGGGATGCACACGCACCAGTCGCTGTTCCGTGGCAAGGTGAACGCGTTCTGGGACGAGAAGGCGCAGTGGGAGCTGAGCGACGTGGCGCTCGCGTACATCGGCGGGCTGCTGCGGCACGCGCGCGGGTGCACCGCGATCACCAACCCGCTCGTGAACTCGTACAAGCGGCTCGTGCCGGGCTACGAGGCGCCGGTCAACGTTGCGTGGAGCATGCGCAACCGCTCACCGATGCTGCGCATCCCCGAGCGGCGCGGGCTGGGCACGCGCGTCGAGCACCGCGTCCCCGACCCGGCGGCGAATCCCTATCTCGCCCTCGCCGTGATGCTCGCCGCGGGGCTCGACGGGATCCGCACGAAGGCCGACCACCGCGAGCCGGTGAACGAGAACATCTGGGAGATGAGCCACCGCGAGAAGCGGCGGCTGCGCATCGACGACCTGCCGCACAACCTGAGCGAGGCGTGCGACGAGCTGGAGAAGGACGACGTGGTGACGGCGGCGCTCGGTCCGCACATCACGGCGCAGTTCCTCGCCGCGAAGCGCCAGGAGTGGAGCGAGTACATCACCCAGGTGACCAGCTGGGAGCTGGAGAACTACCTGGCGAAGTACTAGCCAGATTGACACACCCGCTCGCACCTGGGAGGATGACCGGCAGGGCGGAGCTCGTAGGCCGCTGCTGGCCTCACATCCCTCACAAGATGTGGCACCACGTGCCATAGGAAACCACTCGGTCGAGAGTCACTGACTGAGTGAATTCTTGGAAGACTGTCGCGACGCTGCCACATCTGGCGGACTTGGTCAGTTCGTGATAGCTCGAAGATTCGCACGTTCCTCTCAACGCTGGAGATGGAGACGTGAAGATCATTCGCTGCATTGCGACCATTGTCATGTTCCCCGCCGCGCTCACGGCGCAGACTTGGAGCCGGACGCCGGATGGAACGCCGCGGTTCACCACCGACTACTCCACCTCTGGCCGTTTCGCGTGTACGGATCTCCGTATGCTGAATGGCAGCTGCACGGCGAGCGGCAATACGCTTCACCTCGTCTCCGGCGACGCCGTGCTTGATATGACGTTCACCGGTACGGAGGGCCTGGTCACGACCACGGCAGGCATCCGGACCCCAGTGGATGTCGGCAGCATGTCGCTCGTGCTTTCTGGTCAGGGGCCCTTCCTTTTCAACTCGCTCAACAACGCCGATCAGGAACCGATCTTCTTCTTCTACCTGACTTTGGCGAGCACCATGCCCGTTTCACACGGGACGTGGATCAACGGCTTCTATGGAACCGGCACTTCGCAGCTCGTGCACAACTGCTGCGACGGATTCGGCAGCGACTACATCGTGCTCGGACTCACCGCTCCGCCCCTCGACTTTGGTTTTCGCCCTGCAGGTCCGCTCGTGTACGATCACCTCACGCCGCAGAGCTACACGGCGGAAACGAGCATCCTCCAATGGCGGGCGATGATCGGCATCGTGCCAGAGCCGACGTCGTTTGTACTGGTCGGCACGGGGTTGCTCGGCATCTACGCGGTCAGACGACGGAAGTTCGCGTAACTGACGTCCTACTGCAGCTGAGTAGAATCGCTACTGGATCGAGGCCGAATCGTGTCGAATCATCGCGCCATGCAGACGGCATCCGTAAAACGAATCGAGGCAGTGCTCGCCCTGCTAGTGGCACTGCTATTCGACGCACCCACCTGACTGTCTGGACACTTTTCTCTGAATCGCTACGCATTTGCAAAACTGACCAGCGACGTGAATCACGAGCTCGCGATTACCGCCGCGAGGTTCTCGTGTCCTCGCACTAGCTGCACCTGGGACTGCCTCTGGCCTACCGGACACGCTACAACGAAGTGCCTTTGCGAGCGATAACCCTTTGAGGGACGGCGATGCCGGCAAAATCCAAAGCTCGGGATCTGTTGCGTGAATCCCTGAAGCGACGATATCCACGCATCTGGAAGATGCTGGCGGATTCCGATCTGAGGATCGAACGCGCTCGGCATTCGGCCGCTTCCGTCCTGCCGTGGCTCATCCGCCCTGACCCGCGACATCTGGAGGTCGCCATCACCGCGAACTGTAATTTGCGGTGTGTCGGTTGCCGCTACGGACGCGAGTTCATGAGTGGAAGCCAGCTTCCCTTTCCGATCGTGCGAGAACTCCTCGACGATGCAAAAGCGGCGGGGTTCTGGGATGTGCGCTTCTACGGTGGCGAGCCCCTCCTGCATCCCGACCTACCGAAGATGATCGCCCACGCTAGAAGCATCGACTTGGGCGCTTACCTCACAACCAATGGGATACTTCTCGGGCAAAGGATCGACGCTCTCTACGCCGCAGGGCTTCGCACGATCAATATCGGCTACTACGGGACCGGCGCGCACTACGATGCCTACGTCCAGCGGAAGGATCGATACCAGCGTCTGACCGCGAGTGTGGAACAGGTTCGTGCTCGCTATGGGATGGACATCACGCTCCGCGTGAACTGGTTGCTGATGCGCCCGTCGTGCAATCTTGACGCGCTGCACGACGCATGGGCCTTCGCCCAGCGGTTCAACGCCAGGTTCCAGGTGGATCTTGTCCACTACTCGCTGCCGTACTTCACAGAAGGGCCGGACCGGGCGCTGCAGTTCCGCCCCGAGGATCGACCCGCAATCGAGACGGTGATCACGGAGGCGCTTCGCCTTCAGGCAGCGCACCCGGCGATGTTCAACCACACGGTCGAAGGACTCCGGTCAGCACCCGACTGGCTCGTGCAGGGAGCCGGGATGCGAGTCCCTTGCGACAGTTACCAGATGATGTGGGTTGGTGCGGACGGCACCGTGCAGCAATGCTACGTGACCTATCGTCTGGGCAATCTCCATCAGACGCGCCTGCGTGATCTCCTCCACACCGCAGAGCATCGGCGCTGTGCACGGGACAGCTTCGCGCTTGGATGCCCGAATTGTCACTGCCACTACGACCGGCGAGTCCAGAAACATGCGCCGAGCCTCGAGACGTACTCGCTCCAGCGGGCATCGGCGGCGCCGAGCCGCGTCGCGACGGCCTTTCCGATTGTGGCGGAGACCTGAACGCCGAAGGGACATGTCGCTGCGCCTTCGACCTGTTGCCCGTGGCGCCTCCCAGCACGTCTTCACGCGGGAGGACGTGCATGAACACGAGTGGGTCTACAAGACGCCTGCCATCGTCGAGTCGTTGTTCCTCCACCCGATTACGTGGCGATCGATTCAGCCGACTGTCCGGTGGAAGCGGATCCTCTTCGCGCACTTCCTCGAGGGTCTGGCACCTCACGGGCCTCGCCTGGACCGCTTCGCCGTCACACGTGAACGGCGACGGCGCATGCTGCAGTTTCAGGAAATGTGTCGGCTGTTGTCGGCACTCGATGGCGCGGGTGTCGAGGTGTACCTCTTGCCATGCGAGGTGATTCAGGCGACCTGCACGCTACGAGACGAGCAGGGGGGAGAACACGAATACAGCGGCATGCTGCTCAGGCAGCGCCGGGCGGACCACTTCTTCGAAGACTTCACCGGTGTAGATCGATTCGACTGGGAGCAGCTGGTCCTGGCGCAGCAGGGTCTCTGGCGGTGCGGCGTCGGGTTCGCCGACGCGGACGAGGTCCTCGGCCCTCGAAACTGGGCATTGCTAGATGGCCAGGTGCGGCTCGCGGACACGGGGTCGCTGACTCGAGATTTTCGTCGCGTTTGCCACACGGTGTCGGATTCGGTGCTCGATGCCTGCCAGCAGCGCATTCCCCTCTGGTGGCCGGACAGGACGGACCCTCGACTCGCGGAGTATCTGGCGTTCGTCCGACACGAGATCAATCTGGAACGCCTGCGACAACTTTGGCGCGCGGATTGTTGAGGATGCGTCCGGATTCCGACTTCAGACGCTTCTACGGTGTCACCCGCGCCCGATACCCCACCACGAGCGGCCCATCACGCCCGGGGCGCGTCACCGGCCAGAGCTCGATCGTGCCGCCGGCGGGGATGGGCAACCGCACCCCACGCACCGTCACCTCGCTCACGAGGTCACGGTCGCCGGTGATGGCGCCATCGGGCAGCGTGGCGAGCATGGAGTCGACGGGCGCGCCGTAGAGCACGGGAAGAGTCGCGCGCACCGTCGTCTCGAACTTGTCGCGACGCCTGGTGCGCGCGAGCTCGGTGTCGAAGTGCACCACCGCGGTATCGGCGTGACGCTCGACGTACATGCTGTCGCGCAGCCCCGTGCGCCCCTCGGGCACCTTGAGGGTGAGCAGTGCCGGCTTCACCGCGTCAGCCCTCTTCGCCGACGGAGCGGTGCTCTCCGCAGCTGGTGCAGCCGCAGCAGCGGTCATCATCGGTGCCCCCTGCTGCCGCACCGCGCTCGTCGTGGTGCTCGCCAGCAGCTGCAGCGGCTCCTTGCTGCCCATCCGGCTGGATGCACGCCACGCACTCATCACCGCGTTGCCGAGCACCGCGACGACGACAAGTCCCCCCAGCACCACGCCGACCCGCAGCAACGCGCGCCTCTGGCGCGCTCGCGCGAGCTCGCGCTCCTCCAGCCGGCAGCGGAGGCAGACGGAGGTTCCGGGACCGATGTCGTGTGGGCAGGGTGGGCGCGTAGCGGGCGACAACGCAATTCCTCGGCTGAATGGTCGGCTCACCCCAGTGACGACTCGGCCCCCCGGACAGAAACAGGCTCGGCATTTCGCCGAGCCTGTCCCGTTCACGAGTGTGCGATGGATCGCAGAATTGTCCTGCTCACACCGGGAACAGCATCTCCCGGTACTTGGGGAGCGGCCAGAGCTCGTCGGCCACCTTGAGCTCCAGTGCATCACAGCAGGAGCGCACGGCCGCCATGGCATCGGCGCCCTTGCCGGTCAGGAGCCTGGCCTGCTTCGGCAGGTCGTCGTGCATTCCCTCGGCCTTGTCGATCACCGCCTGCAGCTCGCGCTGGTTGGCCGTCAGGGACTCGATCATCCGACCGACCTCGTTCGCCGCCTCCACCTGTGGCACCACCTTGATCCCCGCCTGCACGGCCTGCGAGGCGGCGGCAGCCAGGGTGCCGGCGTAGGAGTACGACGCCGGCAGCACGAGCGTGTCCACCATCTCCTTCAAGGTGTGCATCTCGATCAGCATGTCCTTCACGTAGCGCTCGAGCCGCACGTGGTAGCGCGATTCCAGCTCCTCCTTCGTGAAGATGCCGAGCTTGGTGAGCAGCGTGCGCGACTGCTTCGTGTTCAGCTGGTCGAGCGCCTCCGGCGTGCGGCGCAGGTTCGGCAGGCCACGCTTCTCCGCCTCGTGCACCCACTCCTCGGAGTAGTTGTTTCCCTCGAAGCGAATGGGCGCCGTCTCCTTGAACACCTCGCGCACCACGGCGAGCACCACGTCGTCCACCGACTTTCCCTTCTTGAGGCTGGCGCGGATCTGCTCCGTGATCTCGCCGAGCGTCTCGGCCACGGCTGCGTTGAGCAGCACGATGGGGAAGGCGATCGACGCCGACGACCCAACGGCGCGGAACTCGAACTTGTTCCCCGTGAAGGCGAAGGGTGAGGTGCGGTTGCGGTCGGTGCTGTCCTTCTCGATCTCCGGCAGCCGCGCGACGCCGAGCTTGAGCATCGCCTGGCTGGCGTTCGCCGGGCCCTTCCCCGCGGCGATGGACTCGATGACCTGGGTGAGCATGGAGCCCATGAACACCGAGATGATGGCCGGCGGCGCCTCGTTGGCGCCGAGCCGGTGCTCGTTGCCGCTCGACGCGATGCCGGCGCGCAGCAGCCCGGCGTGACGATGCACCGCCTTCAGGATGGCGGCGAGGAAGACGAGGAAGCGCAGGTTCTGGTGCGGCGTCTTCCCGGGCTTGAGCAGGTTGGTGCCATCGAGCTCGGGATTCTCGGCGGCGATGGAGAGCGACCAGTTGCAGTGCTTGCCGGACCCATTGATGCCGGCGAAGGGCTTCTCGTGCAGCAGGGCCTGCAGGCCGTGGCGCAGCGCGACCTTGCGCAGGGTGGCCATCACGAGCTGGTTGTGGTCCACCGAGATGTCCGTCTCCTCGAACATCGGCGCCATCTCGAACTGCGACGGGGCGACCTCGTTGTGCCGCGTCACGATGGGCACGCCGAGCTTGTACAGCTCGTGCTCCACCTCGCTGATGCACGACTGGATGCGCTCGGGAATGCCGCCGAAGTAGTGATCCTCGAGCTGCTGCCCGCGCGGCGGCGGTGCGCCGACGAGCGAGCGTCCTGCCATCACGAGGTCAGGGCGCAGCGCGAAGTGGCTGCGGTCGATGAGGAAGTACTCCTGCTCCGCACCGAGGGTGGTGTAGACGCGCTGGACTCCCTTGTCGCCGAGCAGCTCGAGCAGGGCGATGGCCTTCTCGCTCAGGACGTCCGAGCTGCGGAGCAGCGGCGTCATCTCGTCGAGCGCTTCGCCGTTGTAGCCGATGAACACCGACGGGATGCACAGCGTGCGCGTGTCCGACGACTCGACGATGAACACCGGGCTCGCCGGGTTCCACGCCGTGTAGCCGCGCGCCTCCCACGTGGCGCGCAGGCCGCCGCTCGGGAAGCTCGACGCGTCAGGTTCGCTCTGGATGAGCTGCGACGCGGTGAACGACTCCACCGGCTGCCGGTGCTCGTCGAAGGTGAGGAAGGCGTCGTGCTTTTCCGCGGTGAGGCCGGTCTGCGGCTGGAACCAGTGCGTGAAGTGCGTCACGCCGCGGCTGATCGCCCACTCCTTGATGACCTGGGCCACCGCGGGGGCGACGTCGAGGTCGAGCTTGCGGCCGTAGCGGATGGACGCCGCGAGCTTGTCGTAGACGTCCTTCGGCAGCTTGTCGCGCATCTGGCGCGCGCCGAAGGTGTTGCTGCCGAAGTAGGCAGAGGTTGGAACAATGGGGTGCTGCGCGTCGCCGTTGCTGCCGTTGTGCGTTCGCGGGACGCGCGTCAGCCGGTCGAAGATGGTGGTCCTGCGCGGAGAAGTCGGGGCGGTCATGGGTCGGATCCCTGGCGGAAGCTCGGCAAGCCGGTAAGGAGGGGTGGATGGCTAAATATGCACGAAATGCACATCAGCGCCAGCAAAATGTCAAAAGTCAGGCCGAAAATTGCAGAATGACGACAAAAAAGTGCATTTCAGGCATTTGCCAGCCTCCCGAGCTGTCGTAGCCGAGGGACGAGCCGGGCCGTCAGGGCCACCACGAGAAGCGCCGAGGCGCCGCCCAGCACGACCGCTGGAACCGTCCCCAGCAGCCTGGCCGCCACTCCGGACTCGAAGGCGCCAAGCTCGTTCGACGAGCCGATGAACACGGAGTTCACCGCCGATACGCGCCCCAGCATCTCCGGCGGGGTGAGGATCTGGAGCAGGGTGGAGCGGATGACCACGCTCACGTTGTCGGCCATGCCGCTGATGGCGAGCAGGAACAGGGAGAGCCCGAAGCTGCGCGAGAGGCCGAAGCCGATGATGCACACGGCGAACACGGCGACTGCCAGCAGCATCGCCCGTCCGGCCCGCTCGATCGGGCCGCGGTGCGCGAGGTACACACTCATGAGGACCGCTCCCACCGCCGGCGCCGCACGAAGGATGCCCAGTCCCTGCGGCCCGACCTTCAGGATCTCGTCAGCGAACACAGGCAGGAGCGCTTCCGCGCCGCCGAGGAAGACGGAAAAGAGGTCGAGCGAGAGGGCACCGAGGATCACATGCTCCTGGCGCACGAACCGGAGCCCGGTGACGAGGCTGGCGAACATGGACACGCGCTCGGGCGTGCGCTGTTCGGGCGCGTAGCGGACGAGCAGGAAGGTCGCAAACGACGCGACCATGAGCACGGCGTCCACGCCGTAGGAGGTCACCGCACCGGAGAAGCCATAGAGGAGTCCGCCCACCGCGGGGCCGACGACGGCCGCCGTCTGCCACCCGCTGCTCCGCCACGCCGACGCATTCTCGTAATCGCGCCTCGGAACGATCTCGGCGCCAAGGGCCTGCCGGGCGGGCTGGAGGAAGCTGCGGGCGATGCCGCTGGCAAAGATCACCACGTAGACCGGCGCCACGCCGACGCGGGTGAGGAAGCCCTGCGTCGCGCTGAAGGTGAGGAGCGCGAGCGAGCAGCCGGCGAGCACCATCAGCGATGCGACGGAGATGGTGCGCCGATTCCTTCGGTCAGCCAGATAGCCCGCCGGCAGCGCGATGGCGATGAAGGGCAGCGCTTCGGCGAGGCCGATGAGGCCGAGCGAGAGGGGATCGTGGGTGATCTCGTAGACCTGCCAGCCAACGACAACTGCCTGGATCTGCGAGGCGATCGTCATGCAGAAGAGGCTGACGATGTACCAGCGGAAGTCGCGGTGGCGGAGTGCGGCGTACGGGTCGTGCCGGGCGAGCGGGGGTGGTGCTGGGGCGGGGTCGTCCGTCACTGCCGTGGGGTGAGTAGGGATTGCAGCCGCTCCGCCTGCACGAGGTGCGCGCTGATGACGGGGCGCAGCGAGTCGGTGAGGTACGCCGCGAGCGCCGGGTGCTTCACGCTGCGGAGGAACACGCTGTCGATGGCGACGAGGAGCTCGCGGTGCGAGCGGACCGCGACGTCCACGTACGCCGAGTCGAAGCGGCGACCGGACAGCGCGCGCAGCGAATCGCGGCGCGGCAGGCTCTGGTCACGGAGCAGCAGACTCACCTCGTTGTCCTCCAGCTCGACGTCGAGCCGCTTCGCGATGCGCTCCAGGGAGGCGTTGAGCGCGGTGTGCGACGTCCGCTCACGGCGGACGAGGGCCTTCACGCTGCTGGTGGTGGCGCGTCTCGCGGCGATGATCGTGTACGCCAGCTCCACGTTGTTGGCCATGCGCACGATCGCCATGGTGCTCGCGTCCGGGAGGGGGACGAAGACCGGGGGGCGTGGAGCTGGGGTGGGCTTCGGCTCGGGCGAGGCGGGAGCACGCGATCCACCGCAGGCGGCCGCGACGGCCGCGACGGCCGCGAGGATGAAGGCGAAGCAGCGACGGGGCATGACGTAGAGTAGGTGGGTGTGCGGGCAGGTGGGTAGGCCGGCCCCCGTTCACTCGGTCCATCGGTCCTCCGGTCCATCGGCCCTCCGGTCCATCGGTCCGTCAGTCCTCCCGCCCCATGGACCTCGCCCCCTCGTTTCGGGTATTATTCGGTGTTCTCGAGAGCTGTTTTCCGGACCGAATACGACCGATTGGATTGGGAGCAGGACACATGATGAAGGAGCTGAAGATCGACCTCGACGCGGTGGGTGGGGTGGACCTCGACCGGTTGGGGCGGAGCCTCCTGTTGCAGGGGGAGCGCGTGGGCGATGGGCGCTACCACGTGACCGGTGGCGAGCACGACCACTGGGTGGACCTATACACCACGTCGCATCCGCGCTGCGACTGCGGCGACCACCTGTGGCGGGACCAGCTGTGCAAGCACATCCTCGCGGCGTTGCTGCGCGAGGGGCATGATCGGGTGGTGGACGCGGTGGGCCGCCTGTTCCGGCAGGTCACCGTCGGCGCGCCGACGAAGACAGCCAGGGCGGCCTAGCGAAGCGAAGCACGTCGCACGACACGCCGGATGTCGCGTTCAGCGCGGCGTCCGGCGTCCTTCTTGCCGACGGGGCGCGCGTGGCTACCTGCGGAGCACCGGACGGATGGAAGCAATGACGAAGCATGCAGCCCCGTCGCGCCGACGCCAGAACAAGAAGCTTCCATTCGACATCGACGAGATGATGCGCCGCATCCGCGAGGCGGTGGCCCCCTATCCCGACGCCGCGATGTTCGCGCTGCGCGACCTGGGCTACGGCTCGCTCTTCCAGCAGCTCGTGGCGTGCATCATCTCCATCCGCACCACCGACGAGGTCTCGCTGCCCACGGCGCTCGCGCTGCTCACCCACGCGCCCGCGCCGCGCGACGTGGCGGCGCTCAGCGTGGCCGACATCGATGCGGCGATCCATGCGTCGAGCTTCCACGAGGCGAAGGCCGAGCAGATCCACGAGATCGCGGTGCGCACGGTGAAGGAGTTCGGCGGCGAGCTGCCGGCGGACGAAGTCGTGCTACGCTCCTTCGCTGGCGTCGGCCCGAAGTGCACTAACCTCGCCCTCGGCGTCGCGCGCGACGTGAAGCGGATCAGCGTGGACGTGCACGTGTTCCGCGTCGTGAACCGTTGGGGCTACGTGTCGGCGAACACGCCAGAGCGGACGCAGCTCGCGCTCGAGCGCGTGCTGCCGGAGAAATACTGGATCGAGATCAACCGCCGGCTGGTCCCATTCGGGAAGCACATCTGCACCGGCGTGAAGCCGAAGTGCTCGACCTGCCCGGTGCTGGAGTATTGCCGGCAGGTGGGGGTGGAGGAGCACCGGTGAAACGGGACGTCGGGAGGTCGGGAGGTCGGGAGGTCGGGAACCTGCTCCTGACCTCCCGACCTCCCGACGTCCCGCCGATCAGCTGCTTCTCTTCCGTCCGCTCGACTTCTTCCGGCTGCTGCTCTTCTTCCGCGTCGATTTCTTCCTGGTCGACTTCTTCGCAGTCGACTTCTTCCGCGTCGACTTCTTCCGCGGGACCTTGGCGCCCTTCGCGCGCGCCTCGGAGAGGCCGATCGCAATTGCTTGCTCGCGGCTCTTCACCTTGGGGTGACGGCCCTTACCGCTCTTCAGCGTGCCGCGCTTCTTCTTGTGCATCGCGCGCTTCACGCTCTTGCTCGCTGACTTCCCGTACTTCCGCCTGCTGGAGCTCTTCTTCCGTGCGGCCATGCGTCGCACTCTCCTGTTGACGGGTCACGTCGAACGTGCCGGGCAACGAATGTTCCAGTGGGGAAACGATGGACCGGAAGACCGGAGGACAGATCGGAACAGCAACTGCGAAGGGCACACCGGACTGAGTCTGGTGTGCCCTTCTTCGGTCCTCCGGTCCTCCGGTCCTCCGGTCCTTCGGTCCTCCTGTCTTTCGGTCCTCCGATCTCACGTCTCCGTCGGCGCCGGCCTTTCGTCCGCTACGTCGCTCGGGGCGCGGCGGCGGGCGATGGCGAGCGAGGCCTCGAGGGTCGCCATGCAGAAGCTCGCCCACGCGAGGCCGACGAGGATTCCCGCGACGACGTCGGACGGATAGTGCACGCCGAGGTAGAGGCGAGTGGCGCAGACGAGCAGGATGAGCAGCACGGCGGCGGTAAGCGTGAGCACGCGCGACCAGCGGTGCTTCTGCAGGCGCGCCACGAGGTACGCCACGGTGCCGTAGCACACCGTCGCGCTCATCGCGTGCCCCGAAGGAAACGACGAGCTCACGGCCACCGTCTGCCAGTCGAACACGCTGGGCCGCGGGCGGTGGAAGACGAGCTTGAGGGCGCCATTGAGGAGGATGTTCCCCGCCACGGCGGCGAGGAGCAGTCGCGCCGAGTGCTTGTGCTCCGTGTGCCAGAGGAAGAGCGCCGCCACGCCGACGATGGTGAGCACCACGGTCCCCGTGCCCAGGTAGGTGAGCTCCACGGCCGCGGCGGTGAGGAGCTTCGTATGGTGGGCGCCCAGCCACTGCAGCACGGACACGTCGAACGCCTGGGTGCTGCCGCTCCGCACCCATTCGCCGAGCTCGGCGAAGGCGAGGGTACCGGCGATGGCGATCGCGACACCGGTGACGAGGAAGATCCCGACCGCCGTGTAGAAGCGACCGGCCCGGACGCCCATGACGCGCAGGCCGCGGAAGATGAGGTTCCAGAGCACCGTGAGGTGCCGGCGCGTGGCGCTGCGTCGCTCGCCGGCAGCAGGCGGGAACTCCTCGGGGGTCAGGCGACCGAAGTCGGACATGCGGAAAGCTGTAGGCAGGAGCCGCGCCGCGGCGAGAGAAGCACAATCATGCGTGATCGCGGGTTGAGCGCGAGGGTCATGCCCGGTTAGCTTTCACGAACGGCGCCGTGGCCAAGTGGTAAGGCGGCAGACTGCAAATCTGCTATTCGTCGGTTCGATTCCGACCGGCGCCTCTGAACTGCAGCTCGAAGCTGAAGGCCGAAAGCTGAAAGGCGGGTGCAAAGTCTGGGTTTTCGCGACGGCGCGGTCGCCACTCTGGGCGACCGCGCCGTCGCTCGACCGAGGGAGCCGATGTCAGCCAGCGACTCTGCCGAATCCCCGATCCACGTCCAGCACGAGCCGGAGCGCTCCCGCTACTCGGCGACGGTCGACGGTGCGCAGGCGGTGGCGGACTACCGCCGCGACGGCAACGTGACCGCGTTCGTCCACACCGAGGTGCCGCGGCAGATCGAAGGGCGTGGGGTCGCCAGCGCCCTCGCTCGCCGGGCGCTCGACGACGCTCGCACTGCCGGACAGAAGGTGATCCCCGCGTGCGACTTCTTCGCCCACTACATGGACGAGCACCCGGAGTACGACGACCTCCGCGCGACGAAGCCGCGGGCGGAGTGAGGGAAGCCGATCAACACACCGCGCCGTCCGGAATTGCGCTGGTGAAGACGAACAGTGAATCGCCTGCGCTGTTGCCCAGCGGCACGGCCGCCGCGGTCGTCGTGCAGAGGGAGAGGAGCCGTACGCTCCCGACGACCGCGCCGATCCCGTACCGGTAGCCCGGTTGGAGCGACTGGGTGAAGCTCGCTGAGGCGAGCGTCTCGCCACTGCTTCCTGTGAGGGTGAAGTGCACCGGCACGTCGCCATAGCCGGTGCCCCTCACGTCGGCATCTACGCGCTGGATCGATCCTTCCGGGACGTGCAGCGAAACCGATCGGCTCCCGATGTCCGCGTGAAGGGTAGCTGACGCGGCAGCGGGGGTCATGATCATCAGCGACACGTTGACTGCGGGGCCGAGAGGGTCGACCGACGAGCCGCAGCCGGAAGCGAACGTGAGCGCTGACAGAGCCAGCGCGCAGCGAAACGTGGACCTCGCAATGAGCGACATGGATCGCTGGAAAATGGACGCTGTGGCTTACCGGACATCCACTGTCCGCCCGGCGTTCAGGCTGTCCCAGTTCAGGATCGTGTTGAACACCAGGAAGTAGCTGCCGATGGTCTCGCCGCGATAGATGGGATTGTTGGCGAACAGCACCACGTGTCCCTTCTCGAGCGGCGCATCCACCACCACCGGACGCTGTGCGATGTCGGAGCCGCCATCGAGCAGCCCCGACGCGAGCAGGCCGCGCTGGTCCCCGAAGCGCAGTGCCACGCGCGGGCGCTGGTCGGGCGGGATCACGTTGAGCGGATTGCGCAGCTGATCTTTGCCGATCGGCGCCGCTTCCCACGGATCCACGTGCTCCGCCGGCGTGGCCATGTGCGCCGAGTCGAGCGCGGGTCGGCCCTGAACGACATCGGGATCGTCGGCCGTGCCGCGGCCGGTCGGACGCTCCGGCGTGCCGCCGAACCGTCCGCCGCGACGGCCGCCGCGCGTGTTGCTCACGCTGAATGTCTCGCCCCCTTCGCTGTACACGGCGAGATCGTCGGGAATGCCGTAGACGATGGGGCTGGTCGCGTCCACGACCTTCGTGCGGAGGAAGCTGCCGACCACCCGGCTCCGCGGGCTGCCGTTGTAGCTCACGCCGTTGGCGAGCCCGAAGTCGGTCGCCATCTCCGCGGTATTCGTCACGCCCACCAGCACGCCGCCACGGGCGACGAACTGCTTCAGGTTCTCCAGCCCCTGGAAGCCGAGCCCGGGGCGGATGTCGTCCGTCTGGTCGTTCTTTCCGATGTTCGGCGTGAGCGCCGTCGTCTTCCAGGGCATCGGGTTGCGCCACATCGGGAGGCCGTCGATGATCGCCTGGCCATTCCCGCTCGTCGGCGGGAAGAGGATGACGTCGTACTTCGCCTTGAGGTCGGGCGTGCGCGCGGCGACCTGGGTGCTGATGTAGTCGTACGGAATGCCGAGCTGGTCGAGCGCGTAGCGCCACCAGCCCTCGGTCTGGGTGCTGAGCCAGGTGTGCATCACCGCCACGCGCGCGGCGCGCACCGGGTGCAACTTCACCGAAGGCGCGGACGTGGCGTACGCCGACAGCCCGAGCTCACGCGTCGCCTTGTCGAGGTCGGCGCGGCTGACGTTGCGGATGATGAACGAGCCGCGCGCGAACTTCCTTCCTTTCGCGCTGAACGGTTCTTCCGCCGCCTGGATGTCGGCCGCGCGAAGGCGATAGCGGAGGGTGGCAAGCGCGTTGTCGCCGTTGTGGTCGATGACGAACACGCTGCCGTCGCCCGACACGCCGCCGGCGGCGCGTACGGGACCTGTCACCTTCTCCATCGGCACGGCGAGCACCTTGTCGTCCACGACACGCACGGCCTGCACGGCGAACCCTTCCGGGAACGACCAGCCGGTGTCGTCGTACGGCGTCTTCTGCGGATCGTTCGGCGCCCAGTACTGCTTGTCGAGCAGCGCGTCGGCGATGCGCGAGTAGGGCTGGTCCATGCGGACGATGTACGTGCCGGCGGGGAACTGGCGCGTCTCGCTCTTCGTGCTCGCCGAGGCGCGCGAGGTGGCCGAGTCCTGGGCGGCGCGACCGGAGCGGGCGCGCGAGGGGAGGGTGACGCTGAACGGCGCCGTAGCGCGCGAGAGCTCCACATGCTGCTTCTGGAGGATGCGCAGCAGCTCGGCCTGGGCGCCGGGGCGCGGGTCGTCGGCGGTGAGGACGTACGCCGCCGGCCCTTCGTTCTTCGGCTTCTCGATGGAGCGCTTGCTCTTCTCGTAGAAGTTGCGGAGGAAGAGGTCGCGGTTGTTGGCGAAGTAGCTGAGCGAGACGAGGAGGCCGGTCTGCTCGTAGTTGTTGTTGTTGCGGAGCGACCACATCACGCGCGGCAGCGGCGGATTCTGGCGCCACCAGGTGCGCGACGTCTGGCCCGGGCTCAGCTCGCGCTCCACCGTCTCGGCGGTGCCGCCGTTGCCGAAGGTCTCGTAGAGGCGGCTGATGCCATTGTGCGTGGCGGCCATGAACATCAGGTAACCGGGCGACCAGGTGTCGAACTCGCCGTGGGCCCACACGCCCGGCATCCCCATCCGCGTCATCTCCTGCACGTTGTTCCACCCGATCATCTGCCACTCGTTGGTGAGGAGCGGATCGAGCCACGCGTTGTAGGGGCCGTCGCCGATGGTGTTGTCGTAGAGGTATGGATACGACTCGTGGAGGTCGTGCAGCACCTGCGCCTTCTGGTCCACGTAGGCGTTGAGCACGTTCTCCGACAGCTTGAGCGTGAGGCCCATGGCGTCGCGGTTGTTGTCGTGCGCGACGTACTTGCCCCAGTAGAGGAGGTTGGGATACGTGTCGCCCGGATGGGCCATGTGCCACTTGAACAGGTCCACCATGCGATCGCGACCGTCCACCTCGACGATCGGCGTGATGAGCGTGATCAGGTGGTCGCGGATGTTCTTTATGTAGGGGCTCTCGTCCACTGCGAGGCGATAGGCGAGCTCCATGAGCGCCGTCGGCGCGCCGGACTCGGTGGAATGGATCGTCCCGGTGATGTAGTAGACCGGCGCCGTGGTGGCGGCGATGCGCTCGGCCTCCGCGTCGTTCATGCCGATGGTGCGCGGGTCGGCGAGCTTCGCCAGCTTCGCGCGATTCGCGTCGAGGTTGGCGATGAGCGAGTCGGACGCCACCGCGACGGCGATCATCTCGCGTCCCTCTTCCGTGGTGCCGATGGAGAACACCTTCACGCGCGGACTCGACTTCTCGAGCAGGCGCATGTAGGTGTAGACCTCCCTGGAATACGGCAGGTTGTTCTTCGCGCCGGCGATGTCGCCGAGCACCGCCATGGGCGTCGGCACCGTCTTCGACGCCGGCAGGTAGTCCACGAGCGGAGAGAGGAAGAAGGGCTCCGTGGTGTACTCGTGGATCTTCCTCGTGTACTCCTCGTCGATCGGCTGCGAGGGGTCACGCCCCGGCTTGTCCGGCGCCAGTGCGCCGACGGAGGGCGGCGCCTGGGTGTCGGTGCGCGCCTGCGCGTGCGCGGGAGCGGGGGCGGCAGCTAGAAGGACGGACGCGGCGAGCAGGCCGAGGGAGCGAAACCGACGCGGCATGAGCGAGCGGGTGGGGAGGGAAGGGTAGGAGCTGCGACTCTATAAAAGAATACGACGCCAGCGCGAGGAGCGCTGGCGTCGTATTCGAGGAAGGCCGACTACTTGCTCGCGCCGTACGTGATGCGATACACGCGGCCGCCCATGTCGTCGGTGATGTAGAGTGCGCCGTCGGGGCCCTGCGCCAATCCGACGGGACGATGCTTGGCGGTGCCGGGCTGAAGATTCTGTCCCGTAACACCGGCGAAGCCGTTGGCGAAGGTCTCGTAGTTCCCGCTCGCCGAGCCGCCGTTCATCGGCTGGAAGACCACGCGATATCCCTCCTGAAGCTCGGGGGCGCGGTTCCACGAGCCGTGGAAGGCGATGAACGCGCCACTGCGATAGCGCGCCGGGAAGTTGGAGCCGCTGTAGAAGAGGAGCGACATCGGCGCCCAGTGGCCCGGGTAGACCGCAACCGGCTCCTTCTTGTCGGCGCAGCGATCGGTCTTCTTCCCGTCGCCGCCGTACTCCGGTGCATCCACGAGCTTCTTCTGGTCCTGCGCGTAGTAGCAGTATGGCCAGCCGAAGTCGTCACCCTGGTTGATCTGGATGAACTCCTCGGCCGGATTGTTGGCGCTGTACTTGGGGTCGGGAAAGATCTTCGGCCAGTTCTGGAGGAGCTGGTCGCGCCCGTGCTGCGTACCATACAGCTTTCCATCCGGGCCGAAGGCGAGGCCCATGCCGTTGCGGATCCCCGTGGCGTAGCGCGCCGCGGACGAGAAGTGCTGGTTCAGCTTGTTCGCGGCGAAGCGCCAGGTGCCGGCGCGCGTGGAGAGCTCGGTGCACGGGTCGATGCCCGGCGACTCGTTCGCGCGGTCCTTCTTCTGGCAGGAGTTGGTCGCGGAGCCCACGTTGACGTAGAGCGCGCCGTCGCTGCCGATGACGAAGTTGCGTGAGCGGTGGCCGGGGCCCAGCGGAATCCCGTCCACCACCACGTCGGCCTTCCCCGTCGGCACGAGCTGCGTGTCCGGGCGCGCGTAGCGGACGATGCGCTTGCCTTCGTCCACATAGAGGTAGCCGTTGGAGAGGCCGATCCCCGTGTTGCCGAGGGAACCGACATGCTTGATGATGTCGGCCTTGCCGTCGTGGTTGGTGTCACGCAGCGCGGCAAAGGAGTACGGCGCGCTGCCCTTGTCGGCGCCGGACATCTGCTTCTCCGGCGAGGGCATGGTGCCCTCCACCGTGATGTAGACGTCGCCATTGGAGGCGACGACGGCGTGACGACCGTGGGCGACGCTGTCGGCGAACACGGTGGCGCAGAACCCGTCGGGCAGCGTGAGCCCTGCGCTCGTATCGGGGCAGGCGGCCGGCGCGGTGGACGCGGTCGCCGAGGTATCGGCGCCGGTAGTGGCAGACTTCTCGCCCTTGCTGCACGCGCCGCCGATGACGATGGCGA
The DNA here is from genome assembly GCA_036377775.1 of Gemmatimonadaceae bacterium. Lineage (GTDB taxonomy): Bacteria > Gemmatimonadota > Gemmatimonadetes > Gemmatimonadales > Gemmatimonadaceae > AG11. The sequence goes on from DASUXT010000020.1 coordinate 27,756, forward strand.
GCACGGGTGCGCAGCGGACGATGCGACGGAGGTCGCAGGCGTACACGGAATAGCTCCTGGTCAGGGATGAGAGGTGCGGCGGCAAGATTTGCACCCTGACACCATTCATTGCAAGGGACGACACGACATGACGGCATCACTCTTCGAGTCGCTCACCCTGCGCAGCGTGACGATGCGCAACCGGATCGGCGTCAGCCCGATGTGCCAGTACTCGAGTACGGACGGCTTCGCAAACGACTGGCACCTGGTGCACCTGGGTGCGCGCGCGGTCGGCGGCGCGGGGCTGGTGATCGCGGAAGCGACGGCCGTCACCCCCGAGGGGCGCATCTCGCCGCAGGACCTCGGCCTCTGGCGCGACGAGCAGGTGGAGATGCTCGCTCGCATCACCCACTTCATTCGTGAGCAGGGCGCCGTGGCCGGCGTCCAGCTCGCGCATGCGGGACGGAAAGCAAGCGTGGAGGTGCCGTGGCGTGGCGGCGCACCGCTGGCGCCGGACGCCGGCGGATGGTCACCGCTGCTGGCGCCGAGCGCGGTACCGTTCGGCTCGCGCTCCCAGGTACCCGAGGCACTCGATACCGCCGGCCTCCGCCGCATCGTCAACGCATTCCGGGATGCGGCACGCCGGTCGCTCGACGCGGGATTCCAGGTGATCGAGCTGCACGGTGCGCACGGCTACCTGCTGCACGAGTTCCTTTCACCACTCGCCAACCGTCGCACCGACGAGTACGGCGGCTCGTTCGAGAACCGAGTGCGATTCGTGCTGGAGGTGACGGAGGCCGTGCGCTCGGTCTGGCCCGACACGCTCCCGCTGTTCATGCGTCTTTCGGCGACCGACTGGGTCGACGACGGGTGGGACGTGGAACAGTCGGCGGAGCTGTCCCGGCTGCTTGGCGCGCGGGGCGTGGACCTCATCGACTGTTCGTCCGGCGGCATCGTGCCCGGCGTGAAGATCCCGGTCGGGCCCGGCTACCAGGTGTCGCTCGCGCAGCGTGTCCGCGCTATGAGCGGGGTGCCGACCGCGGCGGTGGGACTCATCACCTCGCCGCAGCAGGCCGATGCCGTGATACGGTCCGGGAGCGCGGACATGGTGCTCCTCGCGCGCCAGCTGCTGCGCGACCCGTACTGGCCGCTGCGTGCGGCGCGCGAGCTCGGGGTGGCCGTGGAGTGGCCGGCGCAGTACCAGCGCGCCGCGGACTGAGCCGTTCGACTGCTCCCGCGCCATATGATGAGTCCACCTCTTGCACTGGCGGGATGTATTCCCTGTCGGAGGCATTCCGTGAAGTTGCAGCTGAAGCATCTCGTCGCCGCCGCCGCGTTGGCGCTGGCCGCTCCGCTCACCGCACGCGCGCAGGACGCTCACAAGCCGGGCGGGCTGAACAAGGTGGCACACGACGTCAGCAAGACCGCGAAGAAGGCGGGGCGGGACACGAAAGCCGAGGTGAAGCGCGACGCCGGCAAGACGCACCACGTGCTCAAGAAGGCCGGCAACGATACCAAGACGGAGTTGAAGAAGACCACCGGCATCAAGGGCTCGCAGAGCAAGAACCCGGGTGGGCTGAACAAGGTGGCGCGGGAGGTGAGCAGCACCTCCAAACACGCCGCGCGTCACGCCAAGGCGGAGAAGAACAAGGCGAAGAGCCAGACGCACGCCGCGCTGACCGAGACGGGCAAGAGCATCAAGGACACGACGCTGAAAGGCAAGCCGTAAGACAGCCGGAGCGTCGTGCACGGGCATCGCATTTCGCCAAGGAGTCTGGCGAAATGCGATGCCCGTCGTGTTTCCGTGCTCGAGCGGAGTGAGACCGCCTGACCGTTTCGCAGCGGACATTCTGACGAAGCGATACGGACGCGGAGAGAACGACGGACAGTTTGACGGGGGCAATTCGACTGTGAGCCGTGGCACTGTCGGTGCTTTGGTGGCGGCCGGCGCGGACCGTCTCGGCGCATGACATCTCCCTTCGAGTCCCCACACATGTCTTCCCCCATTCGTCGCATTGGCGCGCTCGCGCTGGCGCTCACGCTCGCAGCCTGCTCGGCCGACCAGGTTTCGGCACCCACGCAGATGAGCGCCGCGCCGGCTGATGCGCAGTCGAGCCTCCTCGGCGGCCTGCTTGGCACCGTGACGGGCGTGCTCAACCTCACGACGGCCGATGCCGTGCAGCGCACCACGCCGCTCGCCGCGCCGATCACCGTGACGAAGGAGATCGGGTACTACGGCGGCACGCTGAGCATTCCAGAAGCTGGCGTGACGGTGATCGTGCCGCGCGGCGCCCTGCTGCGCACGACGACGATCACGATGACGGCACGCGCCGGCTCGCTGCTGGCATACGACTTCTCGCCGACGGGGACGACGTTCTACAAGCCGCTGGTGTTCAACCAGTCGCTCAAGGGGACGAACGTGACGCTGCTCCAGGTGCCGCTCCTCCGCCTGGGGTATTACAGCGATCCGGGGCTCCTCGGTACGGTGACGGCGACGGTGTCCGAGCTGCTCGGGGGCGTGACGGACCTGCTCGGCTGGACGTTCACGGCGCCGATCAAGCACTTCTCGGGCTACATCGTGACTTGCGGTCGCGACGGCTTCGGCGAATAGGCAACTCGAACACAACGCTCATGCGAGACCGGCCAGTCTGGACATGCTTGCCGGTCTCGCGCATGACAGGCTGTCAGATGCAAGGGTGACGCGCTACCGATGAACACTCTCCTCCAGCCTCGAGTCGGGACACCGTACTCCACGGCAGCCATTCCTCGTCTCGTTCGCGACGAGCGGATCCAGGCTGTCGTCGATCGCGGGCAGGCGCTGGAACGCACTGGGCAGCGGGAGAGTGCGCGCGCGCTCTACGAGGCCGCGCTCCATGATGGAACGGCCGCGGCCTCGGCCGAGGCGGCACAGCTGCTTCGCCTGGTCGCGCGCACCTGGATGCTGGACGCGAATTACCCGGCTGCCATCGACTGCGCTTCAGCGGCGCTGTCGGTCGCCGAACTGTCGCGCAATGAAGGGGCGCGTGGGCACGCGATCAACATCCTCGCCGTGATCGAGTGGAAACAGGGCAATCTCGACGAAGCGCGCCGCCTCTACGAATCGGCGCGCGAGAGCGCACATCGCTCCGGTGATGCGAAACTCGCCGCGATGACCGCATCGAATCTCGGCGTGATCTCCAACGTCCGCGGCGACGAGGAGGCTGCGCGCGAGCACTACGAGCAGTCGCTGAAAGATGCGCGTGGTGCCGGCCTCGCCGACCAGGCGATCGCCGCGCTCGTCAATCTCGGCCTGCTGAATACCCAGGCGAGTCAGCTCGACTCCGCCAACCGCCATCTGACGGAGGCCCGTGAGCTGTGCTCGGTGATCGGCGATCGCAGCACGCTGGTCGGCATCGAGCTCCATATCGCAAAGCTGCGAATCCGGCAGCGAGACCACGCGGGAGCGCGTCAGGCGTGCGACAGGGCTCGCGCCATCGTGGCCCAGATCGGTGACTCGCGCGACGCTGGAGATGCGCAGTACGTCTACGGCCTCGTCGAGCGCGCCTCAGGCGACGCCACCGCCGCCGAGGCGCACTTCCTCCGCGCCGAGGAGATCGCGCTCGAGCGCAGTGACCTCATCCTCCAGGGTGAGCTCGCGCGCGAGCTGGCGGACCTCTACCGCGAGCAGGGCCGCAATCGCCAGACGCTGCAGCGGCTGAACCAGGCGCACCGCCTCTTCGCACAGCTCCGCGCGCGACGCGAGCTGGCGGACGTGGACCGCCGCAACGCCGCGCTGGAAAGCGACTTCCTCGACGTCGTGCGCAAGTGGGGCGACTCGATCGAGTCGAAGGACGTCTACACGCAGGGTCACTGCGTGCGCGTGGCCGACCTCGCGTGCGCGTTGTGGACGCGCGTCGCCTCGCCGGAGGACACCCCGCTCTTCTGGTTCCGCATCGGCGCGCTGCTCCACGATGTGGGCAAGCTCATGGTTCCCGCCGAGGTGCTCAACAAGCCGGGCAAGCTCACGGACGAGGAATGGGCGATGGTGCGCGGTCACCCGACCGCCGGCGTGGAGCTGCTCGCCGACATCGAGTTCCCATGGGACGTGCGCCCGATCGTGGAGAGTCACCACGAGCGCTGGGACGGTCGCGGCTACCCGCACAACCTCGCCGGCGACGCGATCCCGCTCGCCGCGCGCGTGCTCTGCATCGCCGACGTCTACGACGCGCTCACCTCGCAGCGCAGCTACAAGCGCGCGTACACCCACGAGGAAGCGATCGCCATCATGCGCCAGGATGTCGGCACGCAGTTCGACCCGGCGCTGTTTCCTGTCTTCGAGGAAGTGGCGGGGAGCATGGCGGCACCGGTGAGGCGACTGACGCTGGTGGCGTAACTGGCAACTGCTGGTAAAGGGTACCGCGTACTTCGTACCAGGTACGAGGTACCGTTTACCGTTTGGTAGTCAGCCCTGTTACCACCACCAGTTCCTCGTGAGGAAGACCGCCCCCGCCCCCGTGCGCACCGTCGGGTGCGTGATGCCGAGGTCTTCCGGTCCGACGAACAGGAACCGTGGCTCGATGCCGATGTCGAGCTGGTACTTCCCGCCGCTGAACTGCTGCGACAGTCGCGCGCCCGGGATGCCGCGCGTGAGGCGGAACTCACCGCCGATGTAGCGGTCCACCGTCACGTACCGCCCGCCCTCCACCAGCGCGCCGCGCACGCCGCCGGTCTTCCCGAACACGAGCTCCGTCGGCACGTCGGCGGCCGAAACGCTGAAGGCGTCGAGGTTGAACTCCTTCGTCGCGCCGGTGCCGATGTCGTGCAGCACCACCCCGAGCGCGGTGGCCGCCTGCTGCCGGCGCGCGAGCGCCCCCGTCTCGCCACCGAGCTGGCCACTCCAGCTCTCGCTTCCCGAGAGCGAGGAGCCCGACTGCTGCAGCAGCGACGTGTGTGCGTGGCCCATGGTGAGGTAGCCATTGAGCTCGCGGCCGCGAATCGGGAACAGCGTGCCCGCCTCGAGCCCGACGGCCGGCGCCTTCGACGTCCCCCCGGTGAGGAACTCGAGCGGCAGCATCCCGCGCCCCGGCTCCCACACGTCGCGTATCGCGACGTCCTGCACGATGCCGGGCGCGTTGGTGTATGGCGTGAGAGTGAGGGTCCCGCGTTCCGGCGTGAAGCGCCGTGCGCGGAAGATCGCCAGGCCGCCGCTCACCCGCACGAAGCCGACCGCCCACGCGTCCGAGCTTCGCGTGTCGATGTGCGCCCGCAGCTCGTCACCGCCGTCGGTGAGGAAGCCGATGCTCACGTCGGGCTTGTTGCGATAGTAGTTGCCGCGGTCCACCTGCAACGCGAGGTCGGCGATCATGCCGAAACGATGCGGCTTGGCGCGCAGCTCCGCCGACCGCGCGGCGACCGCCGGTGGCGTGGTGGTATCCCACACGGCGAAGGTGCTCAGCGCGCCCGGCGCCTTCACGCGCAGCAGGTCCTTCCGGAACTGCTTCAGCGCCAGGAATCCGTGCAGCATCTCGGCCCGCCCGGTCAGGTGCACCGCGTCGAGCTGCCCCACCGCCGTGACCTCGCCATCGGCGTCCACGAGCCCGCGCGTGTTGTCCAGCACGCGCACGTCGCGCAGGGTGGCGCTCATGCGCACGAAGGGATGCGCCGCGTTCGTGAGGTCCACCGTTCCAGCCGCGCGAATCGTCCCGCGCGCCGAGGCGACCAGCGAATCCAGGCGCAGCGTGTCGCCGGTGAGTCGCACGTCGGCGACCGCGTCGGAGACACGCATGCCGGTGAGCCCCAGCCTGAGCCCACCCCCACGAAGGGCGAGGTTGCCGCGATACTCCAGTGCGCGCCAGGGACCGTCCACCCTGATCTCCCCGGCGGTGCGGCCGCGAAGGTCGCTGAACGCCTGGAACCGGTACGGCAGCGTGGCCAGCTCGAGGCTGTCCAGCTTCACGCTCGCGCTGACCATGCCGGGCAGGCGCCGCGATCCGGACACCGATTCGAGTGCGAGGTCCACCGGCAGCGTCGCGTGAAACGACGCGACCTCGCGCGCGAGGCTGTCGTCGCGCACGGAGCCGGCGCTCACCAGCCGATGGTCGGAATACCTGATCGACGCATCGGCACTCGCCGTGCGACTACCCTGGTAGGAGAGATCCCGCAGCTGGACGCTTCCGTCGATCGTGGGATTCGCCCGCGTGCCCTCGATCATCGCCGATGCGCCGAGCCAGCCGTCGACGCCCGCCGACTGCTGCAGCGCATGAAGCACCGTGGCGAGTGCCACGTGCTCGGCGCCGCCGACGAGCTTCACCGGCCCTTCCTTCGGCGCCGTGCCATTCGCCCACAGCCGTCCACCCGTCGAGCTGCGCAGGTCGACGGAATCGATGCGCACGGCACCGTGATCGAGCACGAACCCGCCGGGATGTGCGAGCCGCCAGGTGAGCGTGTCGAAGCGCGCCGAGAGCGAATCGAGCTGCACGACGTGTACTCCGCTCGCCGGCCGGTCGTACGTACCGACGGCCGCATACGACGTGAGTGAATCCTGCCGTACAAGCACGTCGGCCGCGACACGATCACCACGACGCTCTCCGGTGGCGCGAATGGCGTCGAACCACCGTCCCCCCGCCTGCACGGAATCGGCGCTCGCGCGGAAGCTCATCGGTGCATCGTGCCGCTGCACGTCACCCGACGACACGCGCGCATCCAGCCTCGCCACAGTGTTGCCGCGCGCTACCAACCCGCGGCCCGTGACGTCGGCTTCCACGCCGAGGTGCTTCACGTTGCCGCGCAGCATGCCGCGTGCGGAAAGCGAGCCGGCGAGCGAGTCGCGCGGAATGCCGACGAGGGTGTCCACCTGCAGCTCCACCCCCGACGGCAACCCGAGCGCGATCCTCATGATCCGCGTTGCCTCGTCACGGCGCGCCGAATCGGCCCGTGCTGCCGCGAGCACCGCAGTCTGTCGACCCGAGGCCACGGCGACGCGGGACGTATCCGTGCTCCCGAGCCACGGCCGCAGTGCGCCGAGCGAGTCCACGCTGAGCGCGAAGCGCAGTGCGCCGTCGCGCCCAGTCACCAGGCCGAGCGAGCCGGTCGCGCTCGCGCGCGCCCGGTTCAGTCCCGCGAACAGCGTGTCCGCCTTCAGCAGTCCGTTCGACACCGTGCCGCGCGCCAGCAGGCGCTCCAACGTGAGGGTGTCGTAGCGTGACCGACCGAGGTCCACGCGGAACGCGGCGTCCATCGTGGCGGGCGACGTGCCGCGGCCGCGTGCCGCAATCGTGCCGGTCAGGCTCGTGCTCGGCGCTCGTGCCGAGAAGGCACGCGCGTTGAACGCATCCAGCGACGTCGTGACGTCGTAGCTCGTCCGCTTGCCATTCAGCGCGACGACCCCGCTGCCCGAGATCGACCCTCCATTCGACGTGGAGCTCAACTCTCCCGACAGTCGCAGCGCCTTCGTGGTCCCCTCGGCATGGACGTGTCCCGTGACCGCGCCGCGCAGCGCCGCGCCCGGCGCCACCGCGTTCACCAGCGCGAGCGCCAGCGGCCGCAGCACCACGTCGGCCGCGATCTGGCCCGTGCCCGCGCGATAGTGGCCGCTCCCTGCAACGCGCGACGTGGCGCCGTCATGGACGTGTTCGAGGTCGCCGCTCACGTCCCACCCCGTGCGGGCGCTGCCGTTCACCAGGGCGGTGCCGGTGACCGTTCCGTGCACCGGCGCGTGCATGCCCAGCTCGTCGAGGAGCGCCAGGTGCAGCGGCTGCAACTGCACGCGCAGCGCACGCGCCCGCACGCCATGCGCGAGACCGAGGCCGCCCCGTGCCGTCACGCGGTTCGTGCCCGTGCGCGCATCCGCGTATCGGACGTCCGTGTTCAGCGTGAGGTCGTCGAGCGGGCCGTCGAGCGCGAGATGACCGTCGATGGTCCCGCCAGGCGGCAGCTTCGTCGTCGGCACGAGGCGGCGGATGACATCCGTGCCCAGCCGGGACACGGTGACATCCGCACCGCGAACCACCACACTCGCCTCGCCAAGCAGCGGGTGCACGCGCAGGAGTCGAGCGTCCCCGGTCAGGGCAGCATTGCGATAGTGAATGTCGGCGCCCTGCACGGCGTACTCCGCCGAGTCGCCATGCGTGCGGAGGGCAAAGCCCAGCTTGCCTCCACCCTCGGACGGCAGCTTCGGGTTGAGCCACCGGAAGTCGGCGAAGGCCAGCGGTGCAGCGGTGAGCTGCATCGTGATCCCGCTCCGGTTGAAGCCGATGCGCCCGTTGCCCGCCACGCGCGACGACGGCAGCGCCATCTTCGCATCGTGCCACCAGAGCGAGTCCTTCGACGCGTAGATCATCCCGGTGAGCGACCGCACGTCGATCACCGGCGGCCGATACGGCTCGGCAATCATGGACAACGAGCCGATGCGTACCGACGTCGGCTGGCCGTCGTGCGCCACGTGGATCTCGGGGAGCACGGCGTCGATGTCGTGGTAGTACAGCACGCGCTGGAATCCGCCGGGCACGCGCACGGTGCGGCTCCGCGCGTCGGCACCGAGCGCAGCCGCGATGGCGGCGTCACGACGGTCTGCAGGCAGGTTGCTGTCGGGCCGCCAGGGGCGACGCCAGGTGAAGCGGCCGTCGTGGATGACGACCTCGCCGAACTGCGGCGGCACGCCGTGACGCGACGTGTCCTTCACCGCGCCACTCGGCTTCATCAGCGCCTGGAAGTTCCAACGCTGGCCGGGCCGCTTGTCGAACACCACGGCTGGCGTGTCCAGCACCAGCTTCTCGATCACTACCCGCCGACGAAGCAGCGGGAGCAGCGCGTAGTCCACCGTCACGCGCCGCGCCGAAAATACCGGCTGCTTCGCGCTGTCCACCACCGACACGCCCGTGAGCGTGGCGCCAGAGAACAGGTTCCCGCGCAGTCGCTGGATGTCGAGCGTGCCGGTGAGGCGATCGTTCCCCTGCGCGACGACAAGGCGACGCACCCGCTCGTTCCCCCACGGCGTGGTGGCGAGCACCACCACCACGATCACGAGCAGCAGCACCACCGCGCCGATGCCGAGGAGCACGTTGCGCACGACGTGCCGAACAGGTGCGCGCGACACGCCGCGGGGCGGGTCCTGCCGAGGGGAACGCACGGCCGTCAAAACGCCTGACCCATAGCGAAGTGGACCACCAGCCGGCGGCCGATGTTGCGCAATGTGCCCGGCGACGGATCCACCGGCGAATACGACTTCTCCTGCGACAACCGCACGATGCGGGTGCCACCGGCACCGTCCGGCACCGCCGCCACCACGGGCAGCATCTCGTGTCCCACCGGACGCAGCCCGACATCCAGCCGCAGCACGCCGAGTGGCGAGCGGTAGCGCAGTCCGATCCCGGGAGTGATGGCGCCCTTGCCATGTGCCGGTGAGTCGGTGCCGGCCACTCCCACGTACGCACCGTCCAGGAACGCCACCGCGCCAAGCTGCTTTCGCACCGGTACGCGCAGCTCGACGTTCGCCTCGATCACGCTGCTCCCACCCACCGGTCGCGGGAAGAGCACGTTGTTCGGCACGTTCGTGGGATCACAACTCCCGTCGGCGATCGTCGCGTCGGTGCAGCCGACCGCGAGGAGCGACTCGTGCCGGGCCTGCAGCACGCGTGGCCCGAGCTCGTTCTCGGCAAACCCGCGCACCGACTGCATGCCACCGGCGTAGAAGCGCGCTCGCGGATGCAGGATGCCGGGTCCGTCACCACCCACGCCGAGCGCCTCACGATCTTCGGCGAGCGGACGTACCCAGCCGGCGCGGCCATGGAGGGCGAGCACCATCGGCTGCTGTCCCGCGTCCTCGTTCGCCGGCACGTGGCCGAGCGCGCGGTAGAACGACGCATCCGCCGAGATGCGATCGTGCGCGAAGGTGGACGCGGTGAGCCGCGATGCATGCTCGGCGTCCACCACCCAGGTATACCCACGCGTGGGCGCCTCGAGGTCGTCGGAGCGATCGATCCACGCGCTCACGCCCACGGGCGAGAGCCGCTGCCGCCGCTGCAGCGCCTCGATGGTGGCGTTGTCGCACACGCCATAGCCGGCGCAGTAATACACCGCGCCTCCCTGCACGCGCGTGGACTCGAAGCGATAGTTGAGTCCCACGGGAAACTGTACGCCGAAATAGCGCACCAGTCCGAGCGTGACGCCGGCGTCCTCGTCCACCACCACGCCGGGGAGGGAGCGACGTCCGGCGAACGCCTTGATGGCGGCCGACGTGCGAGCATCGCCGAGCCACGGCTGCGTGAGGGTGATGGAGCCCTGGTACGTGGGGCTGAGGAACGGGCTGCCGTCGGCGAGCGCGTCGGGCACCGCCTGGCGGAAGATGGCGCGCCCGTTGAGCTGCGGACCGAGCAGGTTGCCGACGGCCGCGTGCAGCTCGAGCCAGCGGCCGTTGCCGAGCGCGTTGTGCCGGAGCGTGGCGGCCACCTGCCCGAACTCGATCGTGTTGAACCCCGCCGTGACACTCGCCTGGTGCGCCGGTGTCTCGGCGATGGCTACGGTGACCTGCTTGACGGTGTCGCCGTGGGGCGGCGTGACCACCACGGCGCGCGCGATGGCGGGCGACGAGAACAGCCGCCGCTCGCTCTCCAGTACCGCGTCGTGGGTGTAGAGCTTTCCCGGCTTCAGCACCACGCCGTGACGCAGCGTGGCATCGCTCAGTGCCTGGTTGCCCTCGAACCGTACGCTGCCGACGTAGGTGAGGTAGCGCGGGTCGATGGTGATGCGCAGCGCCATGGCGTGCGGATCGCCGAGCGGCGTGACGGTGGTGTCGATGCGCGCGTCGCCGTAGCCATGATTCCAGATGGCCACGTGCAGGCGATTGAGCGTGGTGTCGAGGGCGACGAGGTCGAGCGGATCCCCTTCCTGCGCGGCGACCGCACGCTCCAGCTCGTGCGTGGAGAGGATCGGCTCACGCTGGCTGATGGCGAGCGACGCGATGCGTGTCGGCTGTCCTTCGTTGATCCGGAAGGTGACGGCGACGCCGCGCTTCCTGGGCGTCACGACGGTGTCCACCGTCGCCTCGCGGAACCCGCGGCGCCAGTAGTACACGCGCAGTGCGGTGATGTCCTCGCCGAGCGCTTCAGGCGTGGTACGCCGGCGGTCGATGAAGAGCAGTTGCGGCGAGACCGCGCAGAGGGGCGCGATGAGGATGAGCCGGCAGCTCGACGTGCGCGTGAAGATCACGCGCTTCAGGTCGCTGGGAGAGACCTCGTGTGCGCCGTCGAAGAGGAGTGAGGTGACATCCATGGAATCATGGATGCCGAGCACCGGGCGCGTGCGAGACTGGGCGTGCACGAGCGACGGTACCGCCCCGAGGAGCAGCATGGCGACGAGGGCACGGCGGCAGAGTGTAAAGAGTTGCGACAAATGATGTTAGGGATCAGGACGGACTGATCCGCAATGCGAAAAGCGGGCCGTTGCCAGGTTTCGTGTTCTCGGAAAAAGCGAGGGAGCAGAAAAGGCCGGAAAGAACTGAAACGGCAGGATTCCCTCCTTGGTCGTGAAGGCTCCCTGCGCCTGGGTGAGCTCCACGGCCGGTAGGTTCCTGAAGCGACTTTGGGGGTGCGGGGGAAAGACTCGGTGCATCGAGTCCATCCCCTACACCCCCAAAGTCCTGTTCGTTGCCATCCCGGCGCGAAGGAGTTACGCACGTGCGAGGGACGGATCCTGCCGTTTCAGTTTCCTCCGGCCCTTTCCGCTCCCTCGCTTTTCAAGAAGGCGTGCCGAATCGATCTAGTACCGGTAGTGATCCGGCTTGTACGGTCCTTCCACCGGGACGCCGATGTACGCGGCCTGGTCCGGCGAGAGCTTCGTCAGCTTCACGCCGAGCTTGTCGAGGTGCAGGCGCGCCACCTTCTCGTCCAGGTGCTTGGGCAGCGTGTACACCTTCCGCTCCAGCTTGTCCGCATTCTGGTGCAGCTCGAGCTGCGCCATCACCTGGTTGGTGAACGACGCCGACATCACGAAGCTCGGGTGGCCGGTGGCGCAGCCGAGGTTGAGCAGGCGGCCCTCGGCGAGGATCATCACCGAGTGGCCGTCGGGGAAGACGAATTCGTCGTACTGCGGCTTGATGTTGATGCGCGTGATGCCCTTCTTCTTCAGGCCGGCCATGTCGATCTCGTTGTCGAAGTGGCCGATGTTCCCGACGATGGCCTTGTCCTTCATCTTCGCCATGTCGTCCACCGTGATGATGTTCTTGTTGCCGGTGGCGGTGATGAAGATGTCGGCGGTGCTCACCACCTCGTCCAGCGTGGTGACCTGATAGCCTTCCATCGCCGCCTGCAGCGCGCAGATGGGATCGATCTCCGTGATGACGACGCGCGCGCCCTGGCCGCGCAGCGACTGCGCGCACCCCTTGCCCACGTCGCCGTAGCCGAACACCACCGCCACCTTGCCGGCGAGCATGACGTCGCTCGCGCGCAGGATGCCGTCGGTGAGCGAGTGCCGGCAGCCGTACAGGTTGTCGAACTTGCTCTTCGTGACCGAGTCGTTGACGTTGATCGCCGGGAAGCGGAGGGTGCCGGCGTGCATCATCTCGTACAGGCGGTGCACGCCCGTCGTCGTCTCCTCGGAGACGCCGCGGATGTCGGCGGCGACCTTCGTCCACCGGCCCGGGTGCTTCTGCTGCTCGGCACGCAGGAGGTCGAGGATGACGCCCCACTCCTCGCTGTCGGTCGCCGCGTTGAACTCGGGAATCCTGCCCGCCGCCTCGTAGTCGGCACCGCGGTGCACGAGCAGCGTCGCGTCGCCACCGTCATCGAGCAGGAGGTTCGGGCTGCTGCCGTCGGGCCACATCAGCGCCTGCTCGGTGCACCACCAGTACTCCTCGAGCGTCTCGCCCTTCCAGGCGAACACCGGCACGCCCTTCGGGTTCTCGATCGTGCCGTCCTTGCCGACGGCGACGGCCGCCGCGGCGTGGTCCTGGGTCGAGAAGATGTTGCAGCTCACCCAGCGCACGTCGGCGCCGAGCTCCACGAGCGTCTCGATGAGCACCGCGGTCTGCACCGTCATGTGCAGCGAACCCATGATCTTCGCGCCCTCGAGCGGACGCTTGCCCTTGTACTCGGCGCGGATCGCCATCAGCCCGGGCATCTCCTGCTCGGCGAGACGGATCTCGTTGCGGCCCCACTCGGCCAGCGAGAGGTCGCGCACCTTGAACGGCGGGCGATCCTCGCCGCGCTCGATCATCACGTCGCTGTGTACCGCGGTGGCCATCGGGGAGGTCCTCTATCGGGTGGATGAATGCG
>DASUXT010000021.1:0-10031 GCA_036377775.1 Gemmatimonadaceae bacterium
GACGCATCGCCGCATACTCGGCGAGGATGCCGTTCGCGCCAAGCAGGCGGCGTGCTTCGCGCGCGATGTCGGTGGCCATGTTGACGTTGTTGCGCTTGGCCAGCGACACCTGCTGCGGGGTCATCGTGCCGGCGTCCTTCAGCCGGCCGAGCTGCAGCGAGAGGAGCTGCGCCTTCACGATCTCGCTCAGCATGTCGGCGAGACGCACCTGCTGGATCTGGAAGCCCGCGATCACCTTGTCGAACATCACGCGGTGCTGGGCGTAGTCGAGCGCCTCCTCGAAGCAGGCCATCGCCGCGCCGATGGCGCCCCACGAGATGCCGTACCGTGCCTGGGTCAGGCACATGAGCGGGCTCTTGAGCCCACCCGACTTCGGCAGCATCGCGTCCTTCGGCAGGTGCACGTCCTGGAAGACGAGCTCACTGGTGTCGCTCGCGCGGAGGGAGAGCTTCCCCTTCTGGTCCTTCGACGTGAATCCGCTGGTCCCCTTCGGCACGATGAAGCCGCGGATGGACTTGTCGCTCGTATCGCCGTTGGTCTTCGCCCAGACGACGGCGATGTCGGCGGTGGATCCGTTGGTGATCCACATCTTGGCGCCGTTGAGCACCCACGTCCCGTCGGGCTGCTCCTTCGCCATCGTGATCATGCCGCTGGGGTTGGAGCCGTAGTCCGGCTCCGTGAGCCCGAAGCAGCCGATGATCTCCCCCTTCGCCATCTTCGGCAGGTACTTCTGCTTCTGCTCCTCGGAGCCGAAAGCGTAGATGGGGTACATCGCCAGCGCCCCCTGCACGCTGGCAAACGAGCGCACGCCGGAATCGCCACGCTCGAGCTCCTGCATGATGAGCCCGTAGGCGACGTTGTTCAGCCCCGCGCACCCATACTCCTCGGGAAGGTTGGCGCCGAAGACGCCCAGTTCCCCCATCTCCGGGATGAGCTCCTTCGGGAAGCGGCCCTGAACGTACGCCTCTCCGATCACCGGGAGAACGCTGCCGTCCACGAAGGCGCGAACGCTGTCACGGACCGCGCGCTCCTCCTCGGAGAGAACGCTATCGATGTTGTAGAAGTCGAGCATGGATCGCGGGTGGAGTGGGAATGACCGACCCGCGAAAGCTAATCAGGCGGCGAGCCCGTCAGCATCCCCGCTTCGCCAGGTAGGTGAGCTCGTTGGCGCGGTCGTCCTGCACGATGCGATTCGCCCACTCCACCCCCTGCGCCACCGAGTGGTCCATGTTCCCCACCTCGTAGCGCCAGGCGCCGAACCGGCCCCGCGAGTAGATGTCCCGCGACTCGAGCCAGGGATGCAGCGTCCGCAGCGCCTCGTCACGCTCGAGCGAGGGTGTCGGGTAGGTGTAGTCCCGCTCGATCACGTGCGTGTCGATGATGTCCGCGCGGTCCTGCTCCGACAGCAGGCGGGTGTTGATCATCCCCTGGATCGTGTCCTCGACCACCGTCGCGCGATTCACCGGCTTGAACTCGGAGTGCGAGATCTCGGCGAGGAGCGAGTAGTTGCGGGTCGCGTCCGGCACCACCTCGGGCGAGTAGTTGGAGAGGTACGTGACCCGGTAGAAGGGCGAACTCGATTCCGGAAAGTACATCCAGCACTTCTTCGACGGTGACGGCTGGTTCACCCCCACCCCGACGATGTAACTCCCCGAGTGCCGCAGCCGCGAGGCCTGGCAGCGCGCGTCCTCGGGAACCTCGCCGGTCATGTGGCGCACGAGCAGGTCGAGCGGAGTGGTGTTCATCAGGATGTCGTACGGCTCGCGCGAGCCATCCTGCAGCACGACCTCCTTCCGGTCGATGTCCACGCTCGCAACGGACGCATTGAGGCGGAGGTTCTGCTCGACGTACGGCTGCATGCGCTCGAACAGCCCGCCCGTGCCGCCGTGCAGCGGATACTTGAAGGTGGAGTTCGGCCCCCACCCGGCATCGTCGCGATCGAGGACCACGTTGCCGAGCACGCGCTGGATGTCGACCATGGCGACGCGCTCGCCGATCCACTCCTTGTTCATCATGCGCGGCGGATGCGCCCACACCTTGAAGTTGTAGGGCATCATGAAGTGCTTCGCGATGCCGGCGCCGAACACGCCGTGGATCAGCTCCTCGAAGTTGTGGAAGCGCGCCACGTCCAGCGGCTGCTTCTGCGCCTCGATGAGCCCCATGAGGCACTCGAGGACGACCTCCTTCGGCAGGTACTTGATGTTGTTCTGGAAGGGGTACGGCAGGAAGCGGTCGCACATCCAGACCCAGCTCTCGCGCAGCAGGAGCTGGTACTCGTCGCCGAGCAGCTTGTCGAACAGGCGGTCGAAGTACTCGTAGTGCGAGAAGAGGACGTGGCCGCCGATGTCGTAGATGAATCCGTTCGCGCTCCTCTCGCTCGACGCCAGACCGCCCACGTGGTCGCTCGCCTCGAGCATGAGGAAGTTGTCGTAGCCCAGCTCGCGCAGCCGATAGCCGGCGCCCAGGCCGGTCGGGCCGGCGCCGATGATGACGATGCGTGGCGCCCTGGCGGTGTCGCGGCGGCGGTCGGGCGAGTCGGTGCGAATCGGTTCCATGCGTCAGTAGCGGGAATGCGGGATGTGCGACAGCGTCATTGCGACAGCGCGAGCGACGCTTCGTCGGCGGTGCGCGCCCACGCGCGCGTGCGGACGTAGCGACCGAGCGCGTCGTCGAGCGGTGGCATCAGCGAAGCGCGAGCGCTGTCGAGCGCCGCGAATGCGGGACGAGGCGCGACGAGCCCGAGCTCGTGGTGCGAGCGCTCGCGCACCAGCGACCCATCCAGGCCAGCCATGCATGCGGCGCGCCGCGCGAGCTCGGCCCACGTCACCGCGCCACGATTGGCCAGGTGCCAGATCCCCCGTTCGCCGTCGATCAGCAGGTCGAGCACCGCGTGCACGAGGTCCGGTACGTACGTCGGCGACACCACGAGGTCACCTGCGGCGTCGAAGGGAACCCCCGAGGCCAGGGCGCGCAGCGCGAGGGTGACGAAGTTCCAGTCGTCCCACGGGCCGAGGAAGGCAGCCGTGCGGACGACGAGCGAACCATCGTGTGCCGCCAGCACGCGCGCCTCCGCTTCCGCCTTGGTGGCAGCGTAGACGCCTCGGGGCGACACCGCGTCAGTCTCCACGTACGGCCGGTTCGTCCTTCCCGCTCCACCAAAGACCAGGTCGGACGAGAAGACCACGTACGGAATGCCGCGCGCCGCGCAGGCGCGCGCGAGCGTCTCCGCGCCAATCACGTTCTCGCGATGCGCCGCTTCCGGCTCGCGCTCGGCGTCGTCCACGCGCACGTAACCGGCAGCGTTGACGACGGCCCACGGCGACAGCTCGTCGAGAAAGTGCGCCACTGAGCGTTCGTCGGCGATGTCGAGCTGATCCCGCGTGGAACCGATGCAGGCGAGTCCGCGCTCCCGGCACAGGCGCACGAACGCGCTGCCGAGCGTGCCACGGGCTCCCGTAACGAGAATCGGTCGCGCGGACGGCCGCTCGTCGGATTCCGAGAGGGGCCAATCGTCGGCGCGGCAGCCGTACGCGGCGCGCTCGGGGCAGCGCCACCACCCGGGCGACTCGAGCACGGGATGCGCGAGGGTCTCGCCGCGAGCGAGTGCGCTGGTCAGTGCGGCGAGCGCGGTCCGGCGAGGGCTCGGGGCGCGTACGTCGAACAGCCCCGGCTCGTAATGTCCGTCGAGGCGCGTGACGAGCGAGTTCCAGTCGCGGGTGCCGAGCGCGGCCCACGCGGTCATCGCGATGACGTCGGCACCGTGCGTGCGCGCCTCCACCGCGGCCTGCCAGACCTCGTGCAGCCAGCGCAGCTGCTGCTCCCTCGTGCAGCCGAGATGGGCCTCCGTGACGGCGATGGGAAGGTGATACCGCTCCCACGCCTGCTGCAGCAGCCTCGCTGGTCCCATCAGCTCGGCCTCGGCGACGCGGACCGCCTCCACGTCGGCATAACGGTCACGTCCGTTGCCGCCGTGGGTGTGCTCGGGAAAGCGATCGATCCGCTCGTCGAGCCAGCGCTCGCTGGTGACGTAGTGATTGATCCCGATGACGTCGGGAGCACAGCCCTCACCCACGGCGCGCGCGATGTCATCGTCCCTCACGCCGCAGAACGACGCGTGGTCGTGCATGACGTGTCCACGCTGGACGCGTCCCGTCAGCAGGTCGAAGGTCAGCCAGCGCCGCTCGTTCTCGAAGTCGGCCTGGTAGCGCAGCCGCGGCGTGGAATGGGTGAAGCCGAGATCCTCCGTCTGCACCAGCTCGGCAGAGGGTGTGACGGCACGGATGGCCGCCATGGAGAGCCGCGTGGCGCGGATCTGGTTCAAGGTGGCACGCCAGAAGGCTCCAGCATCGCGCGTGTGCGGATACCAGGCGCCATACAGCGCACTGAACCTCGCCGTGGTCAGGGGCTCGTTCACCGGCGTGAACCGGCGTACCCAGGGGTAGCGTCTCGCCACCGAGCTGGCGAAAGTGGCGAGCCCGTCGGCGAAGTCGTCGTCGAGGAGATTCGTGTGCAGCGGGCCGCTGCCATGGTGGACGAGCCCGACGATCGGCTCGATGCCCAGCTCGCGGAGGCGGCGCATGGCGGCGTCGGCATGCGCCCACCGTCCCACCGCCGCAGGCGCTCCGGCGACCTGCTCCCAGAGGATCGGATAGCGGATGGTGCGCACGCCCAGCTCCGCCAGCCGCTCCAGGTCCTCGATGCGGCCGTAGTGCCCGGTGAGGGCGAGCTGGTCGTGCTGCCGGTCGCCCACGCGGTTGAGCGTGCACTCGAAGCCGGCCCAGATCTCCAGCGGCGGATGTGTGGCACCCTTCGTCATGGCTGCGGTGCAGCGCGCAGCATGGCGCTCAGGATTCGGGCGCTTCCGCCGTGACGTTCAGCGCGGGCGCACGGGTGCGCGGTCGGTGTGTCACGGCCGGTGCGGACGTCACGCGCTCCACGGCTCGCCGCGAGCCGGTGAGGCGTGGTGCCTCCGCCGCCTGGATGGCCTGCTGGAGAATGCGCTCCATGCGCGAGACGATGCTGGCCCACGAGTTGTGCGACGCCTGCTCCAGCCCGAGCTCGAGGAGGGCATCGTCGGGCGAGACGGCAGCCTGGCGCACGGCCGCCACGAATTCCTCCGGCGACCGAGCCACGGCGACGACCGGCGTGAAGTGGTGCAGCACGTCGGCGATCGGGGTCGAGACGATCGGCTTGCCCCCCGCCATGTACTCGAGGGTCTTCGTCGGGTTGATGTACTCGGTGGCCTCGTTCAGTGCGAAGGGCATGAGGCAGACATCGAAGCCCTTCAGGTACGCGGGCAATTCGGCGTAGTCGCGCTGGCCGAGCCAGTGCAGGTTGGACGCCTGCGGCAGTTCGGCCGGATCGACCTTCACCACCGGCCCCACCATGACCAGCTGCATGTCCGGCAGGTCGGCGGCGAGGGTGCGCAGGAGGTCGTAGTCCAGCCGCTCGTCGATCACGCCGTAGTAGCCGAGCACCGGGCCGGCGAGGTTGGCCAGGTCGGTCGGAACGCTGACGTCATCGGTGCGCGCGCTCGCGAAGTGTGCCACGTCCACGCCGCAGCCGAAGAAGTGCACGTTCTCGTGGTAGCGCGCCTTGCTCTGCATCAGCTTGTGGCCGCCCGTGAAGACGACGTCCGCCTCGGCGAGCAGGTAGCGTTCGCGATCGATCAGCTCCGTGGGAGCGAAGCGGAACTTCGACAGCTCGTCCATGCAGTCGTAGACGACGATGCGTTCGTCGAACGCACCGATCATCGCCGGCGCCGGCATCGGGGTGTAGAACCAGTGCACGGGACGATCGAACTGCCCGCCGAGCGGGCCATCGTCGGCGAGCTGGCGAATGAGCAGGTCACGCACGACGGCGATCGACTCGTCGTAGCGGCCGCGCAGTGTCTCGGGCAACCGGGGCACCGCGCGCAGGATCCCTTCGTGCGGGCGCGAGATATCGAGTCCTGGCGCGGCGATCTCTTCGCCGTGGATCGGCTCCTCGACGAACAGGACGGGGCCGCGCCGCGCGAGCCGGGAGAGAAGCTGCTGCGGCCGTTGCCACACGAAGTCCCAGCGCAGGTGGCTGTGGACGATGTAGGACGTACCTGTCTCTCCCGCCAGCGGCGTGGCGAGCGGTCTCGTGATGTTCATTCGGCGTGGTGGTGAGTGAGGCCGCGTACGGCCGCTGAGCGTCTTCCCTGGATAGGGCAAACCTCATGCCCCAAGCCATATATGGAAGCACGACGCGGGCGGAGCCTCGAGGCTCCGCCCGCGTCGTTCACACCACTTCCTCTCGTCAGCGCGATCGCGTCACGCGCTCACTGCTTCCGCCACCTGCTCGTCCTCGAGCCGCGCCCGCCAGGTGCGCACGATCTCCTGATACCGCGCGCCCACCGGACGGATCCGGCGCTGCAGGTCGTACATCCCCACCGGGTGCAGGTCGTTCCGCTCGACGCGCAGCGCGTGCTGCCAGTCGATCTGGTCGGTGAGCGAGTACCAGGTGAATCCCTTCACCGGCACGCCAGACGCTCGCAGCGACATCAGCTCGCCCCACTGCTGATCGAGCCAGTCCACGGCGCGATCGCTCGGGCAGTTCGTCTCGCAGTGGAAGATCGGGAGCCCGTAGCGGTGATAGTAGGAGGCCGCGAGGCGCTGGAAGCCCATCGGCTTCCGACAGGTCGTCGAGCGGCCGGTGGAGCTCACGCGGTGCTCGCAGGTGGAGTAGTAGTCCACGCCCAGCCACCGCTGCCCCACCGCACGTCGCTCGCGGAAGAAGCTCAGGTCGTTCGACGTGACCCCGTGCTCGTTGAGCAGCCGCGCCATGCCCGGCGCGAGCTCGTGCCCCGTGGTGAGGTCCACGGAGAGGAACTTGAAGGCATTCCAGCGGTCGGCTTCCATCTGCGCGGCGCGGCCGGCAGCATGGAAGTGCTCGATGGATTCCCCCTGCACGATGATCGCATCCGGTCGCTCGGCGAGGATCGCTTCCACCGCCAGCTCGTGCGCCATGCAGAGATTGCGCATGGCCCGCACGAAGGCAGCCTCACTCGCCTCGCACTCGTTCCACCATCCGCGCAGCGCCGAGAAGCTGGCGCAGACGAAGATCTCGTTGACGGGGGTGAAGTGGCGGATCCACGGATAGCGCCGTGCGAAGGCGCCCGCATAGGCGGCGAAGAGGACGGGGAACGCCTCGTCCTGGAATCCACCGAGCCACGACGGCACGCCGAAGTGACAGAGGTCCGCGATGACCGTGATCCCGAGATCGCGCAGGCGATGCATCTGCGCGTCGCAGATCTCCCAGTCATAGTGATCAGGGGCAGTGTGCACCCGATAGTACGGCGGGCCGTACCGCAGGGCGTTGAGGCCGGATTCGCGCACGAGGGCGAAGTCTTCTTCCCACCGCGCGTAATGGCCGCACTTGTCCATCTGGTCGATGCGGGCACCGCCCGCGATGGTGGGATAGCTGTTCTCGACGCCGGTGGCGAAGAGGAATGGACTGAGGGGGGGCATTGCTGGGAGGGCACCGTGGCCGGTGTACCGGTCACCGCGTGGGGGTCCGTCGGTCGAGCCGTGAGAAGCGTGTCGACCCGTCATTCAATGACGAGCGAACGCGCTCCCCGCCACAGGGGAATTTCAGCCCTTCCGCGCCGCTCTGCGTCCCAGTGTCTGGGAGCCCTCGGCACGTCCGGGCCGCGTAGCTAATACACGCCGAGCATACGGCGCGATCCCTACTTCCCGCGCCTTCGCGCGGAACGACCGGCCATGGTCGATGGTGTGCCCCGACTCGTCCTGCCACTGGTGCACCATCTCGTGCAGCAGGGTGTGCAGCGTCTCCGTCCAGCCGTGCCGGCGGAGGTGGGCACGGCTGATGGCTATCTCGGCCGGCTCGCCGCCGGGGGTGGCGGCGGTGTAGTGACCGAGGCGGCTCTTCATGCGACGGGAGACGCGGATCTCGATCTCGCGCAGGCGCCCCTGGAAGTGGCGCGTGTTGTACCGGCGATGCCACTCCTTGAGCTGCTCGGCGATGCCCGTGTCCTCGTCGTGCGTCCGCTCGCGCCGCGCCGCGGCGCGCGCCACGCGGATGGGGTGCGCCAGGATGACCCGCTGTGCCGCGCGACGCTCGGTGCGGGTGCGCCCCTCCACGAAGGTGACGATGGCACGGAAGACCGGCTCCGGCGCCGACAGGTAGCCCTCGTGCACGCGGAGCTCACCGCCGCCGAAGCTCACCATCACGTTGCGGTTGCGCGTCAGCCGGCACCGCGTGATCCGGCGCAGGCCGAGGTGGTGGAGCCGTGCGAGCAGCTCTTCGGCGTTGTGCGGAGTGCCGTTGTTGAATCCGAGCTCGAGCTGCGCCTCGTCGCGGCGGCCGCGGATGAGGCGCATCAGCGTGCGAAGCACTTGGCGGGGCCGGCGACGAAGCCGCCGTCGGCGGCGGACCAGAGGAGGGTGGACACTTCGATCTGCTCCGGGGTGATGCGGATGCTGTTGACGGACGAAGGGCGTCCGCCGCGCATGCGGTTGGATACCGTGCCCGCCGTAGAAATAACCGTGCCCTTTTTCGTGTGCTCGATGTAGTGGATCGCTTCCTGGTGGTCGTGGCCGCAGAGCACCAGGTCGACACCGAGATCCGCGAACGCGCCGAGGGCGCGCCTCGTGTTCTTGAGCCCGTGCCGCTGCGAGAGCTCGCCCTTCATCGGGTTGTGGTGCATCACGATCACGCGCGCATCTTCGGGCGGAGTCTCGGCGAACACGCTGCGCAGCCGGTCCACCTGCGCGCGGCGGACGATCCCGATGATGGAGATGTCGCGGAGGTTCCAGGTGAGTGTCTGCCTGGTGACGCCATGCGAGGTGTTCAGGCCGGCGAAGGTCGCGCCGGGCACGCGCAACACCGGCTCGATGTCCTCGGAGATGAATCGTCGGTAGTTGGCGAGCACCGCGCGGTCGTCGCCGAGCCCGAGCGGGGACTTCCACCACTGCACGTCGTGGTTGCCCGGGATGCAGATGACCTTGCTGTGCTGCGACGCGTGACGGATGAAAGCCCGCGCCCGCTGGAACTCGCCTGATCGGGCGCGCTGCGACAGGTCGCCGGAGATGGCGACCACGTCGTAGCGACGCTCGGCGATGAGCGCTTCCATCGCCTCGTACTGCTCCGGCACCGCTGGATGGCCGAAGTGCAGGTCGGAGCAGTGAAAGACGGTGGTCATGGTGCGTTCAGAGCCTTGCGATGACGGCGTCGGTGAACTGGTCGGTACTCGCGGTGCCGCCAAGGTCGCGGGTGACGGTCTTCTTCTCGCGGATCGTGGTTTCCAGCGCGTTCCGGATGCGCGACGCCCGCTCGTCCTCGTTCATGTATTCCAGCATCATGCAGGCAGCGAGCACGAGCGCCGACGGGTTGGCCACCCCCTTCCCCGCAATGTCAGGTGCCGTGCCATGCACCGCCTCGAAGATCGCGCCACCGTGCCCGATGTTGGCGCCCGGCGCGAGGCCGAGCCCGCCGACCAGGCCGGAAATCTGGTCCGACAGGATGTCGCCGAAGAGGTTGGTGGTGACGATGACGTCGAACCGCTCCGGATGGAGCACGAGGTTCATCGCCGTCGCGTCCACGATCATCTCCTGGAACTCGATGTCCGAGTACTCGTGCGCGATCTGGCGGCCGACGTCGAGGAAGAGTCCGGACGTATACTTGAGGATGTTCGCCTTGTGCACGAGGGTGACCTTCTTCCGCCCGTGCTGCACCGCGTAGTCGAACGCGTAACGGATGATCCGCTCCGAGCCCGCACGCGTGACGATGGCGATGGACTCCGCTGCCGCGCGCGGATCGCTGCCGATCCTGATGTAGTGCTCGACGCCGACGTACAACCCCTCGGTGTTCTCACGCACGAGGACGATGTCGATGTCCTCGAACCGGCCGCCCTTCACGATCGTGTGGGCAGGCCGGACGTTGGCATAGAGGTCGAACGTCTTGCGCAGCGCCACGTTGATCGAGCGGAAGCCTTCGCCCACGGGCGTCTCGAGCGGCCCCTTGAGCGCGATGCGCGTCCGCTTGAT
>DASUXT010000022.1:0-22541 GCA_036377775.1 Gemmatimonadaceae bacterium
TCCGACCTGCACATCACGGCCGGTGAGCGGCCGAAGCTGCGCATCGACGGCGAGATCGCGAACTCGAACATCGACTTCACGATGTCGCCGAAGGACACGATGCAGCTCGCCTACAGCGTGCTGACGGAGAACCAGAAGAAGCGGTTCGAGATGGAGGACGAGCTGGACTTCTCGTTCGGCATCCAGAACCTCGCCCGCTTCCGCGGCAACGTGTTCAAGCAGCGCGGCTGCGTGTCGATGGTCATCCGGCAGATCCCGTTCAACATCAAGACGTTCGACGACCTGCGCCTGCCCGACGTGATCCGCAAGATGGCGGAGCGGCCGCGCGGGCTCGTGCTCGTCACCGGTCCCACCGGCTCGGGGAAGTCCACCACCCTCGCCGCGATGATCGACAAGATCAACAAGGAGCGGCGCGGGCACATCATCACGGTGGAAGATCCCATCGAGTTCATCCACCGCCACCAGGGCTGCATCGTCAACCAGCGCGAGGTGGGGGCGGACACGAAGAGCTTCCAGGCGTCGCTCAAGTACGCGCTGCGCCAGGACCCCGACGTCATCCTCATCGGTGAGATGCGCGACCTGGACACGATCCAGGCGGCGCTGACGATCTCCGAGACCGGTCACCTCGCGTTCGCCACGCTGCACACGAACAGCGCGGCCGAGGCGATCAACCGCATCATCGACGTCTTCCCCAGCCACCAGCAGAGCCAGGTGCGCGCGCAGCTCGCCTTCGTGCTCGAGGGCGTGATCACGCAGACGCTGCTGCCGAAGGCCAAGGGCCGCGGCCGCGCGATGGCGGCGGAGATCCTCGTCGTCACGCCGGCGGTGCGGGCGCTGATCCGCGACGACAAGATCCACCAGATCTACAGCACGATGCAGTCCGGGAAGAAGTACGGCATGCAGACGATGAACGACGCCCTGTACCAGCTGTACATGGCGCGCGAGGTGGCCGAAGAGGAATGCCTGCGCGCGTCGCACGACCCGAACGAGTTCCTGCGCATGATCGGCAAGACGCCGGACGACGACAAGAAGCCGGGAATGGCCACTGGCAACGGCGCCATGGCGGGGAAGAGATAGGACGGTTTCTCGGCTTCTCGGTTCTTCGGTTCACGGCGTGCCTCGGGACGCCAGGAGCCTCCCGAGGTCGGCCGTACACCGAAGAACCGATGAACCGAAGAACGATCTTCAGTTAAGGAGTCCTGAATGCCCGCATTTACGTATACCGCTCGAGCCCTGAACGGCGACCTGAAGACCGCCACCATCGAGGCGCCCAACCGGGACGAGGTGGTCGCGCAGCTGCGCAAGCAGCGGCTCAACGTCGTCAAGATCGACGAGGCCAAGCAGGCGGCGAACGCGACGAAGAAGAAGCCGGGCAAGATCTCGATGCGCGACATCGTGATCTTCACCCGCCAGTTCTCGACGATGATCAACGCCGGCCTCCCGCTCGTGCAGGCGCTGGACATCCTCGCCAAGCAGAGCGAGAACAAGGCGCTGAAGGAGGTGACCCTCGCCGTCGTGTTCGACGTCGAGAGCGGTCACACCGTGGCCGACGCGCTGCGCAAGCATCCGAAGGCGTTCACGGAGCTGTACGTGAACATGGTGGCCGCCGGTGAGGCGGGTGGTATCCTGGACACCATCCTCATGCGCCTCGCGACGTTCATGGAAAAGAACGACGCCCTCGTCCGCAAGGTGAAGGGCGCCATGATCTACCCGGGCGTCATCATGAGCGTGGCGGCGATCGCCATCGTCGTGCTGCTCATCTTCGTCATCCCGACGTTCGAGAAGATGTTCGCCAGCGTGGGCCTCGCGCTCCCGCTGCCGACCCGCGTCGTCATCGGGATGTCGCAGTTCCTGCAGCACTACTGGTGGGCGATGATCGTCGGCGTCGTGGTGGCCATCCAGGCCTACAAGAAGTACTACGCCACGCCGGACGGAAAGCTCGTCATCGATCGCCTGATGCTGAAGGCGCCGGTGCTCGGCGACGTGCTGCGCAAGTCGTCGGTGTCGCGCTTCACGCGTACGCTCGGCACGCTGATCGGCTCGGGCGTCTCGATCCTCGACGGCCTCGAGATCACCGCCAAGACCTCGGGCAACCGGGTCATCCAGGACGCGATCATGGAGTCGCGCGCCAGCATCGCCGGTGGTGAGACGATCTCGGCGCCGCTGCAGAAGTCCCAGGTGTTCCCGCCGATGGTGATCAGCATGATCGCCGTCGGCGAGCAGACCGGTGGCCTCGACGAGATGCTGTCGAAGATCGCCGACTTCTATGACGAAGAGGTGGATGCGGCGGTGTCAGGCCTCCTTGCGATGATGGAGCCGCTGATGATCGTGTTCCTCGGCGTGGTGGTCGGCGGCATGGTGGTCGCCATGTACCTGCCGATCTTCGACATGATCAACGCGGTGCAGTAAGGGCGGGAGGTCGGTTGGTCGGAACGTGAGCAGAGGCCCCGGACGTCGTCCGGGGCCTCTGCGCGTCACGGTGGCTCACTGGGTGATCCGCGTCAGCCTGCCCTGCGCGTCGATCTTCAGGGTCAGCCGCTTCGTGAGGGGGACAGGGTCGAGCTCATCCACCTCCACGTGTACGCGCTCCGCCGCCGTGCGCACCGCCGTGACGCGGGCGCCCGCATGCATGCCCTGGGCACCGAGTGCCGCAAGCTTCGCCGGGTCCGCGAGCGTGCAGGTGATGCTCGTGCCCACGGTGAACTCCTCTGGCTGACTTGGCGCCATCGTGGCTCCGAGCTGGCTCGCGACGCTGGCGGAGGTCTGCGCCGCTGCGGTAGCGCCGTGAGGGCTCGCCAGGGCTATGCAGGCGAGCGCGAACAGGACAGCACGGGAGCGTCCGAGCGAAGACATATTGGCCTCCGGTGTCGGGTCATCTGTCAGGGTCAAGCGCGTCGCGTAGTCGAGGAGACCATCATGCCGAGCTGGTAGAGGGTCGTCTGCGCGATCGCAGGAGGTGCGTCCGGATC
Source organism: Gemmatimonadaceae bacterium (assembly GCA_036377775.1). GTDB lineage: Bacteria > Gemmatimonadota > Gemmatimonadetes > Gemmatimonadales > Gemmatimonadaceae > AG11. The sequence continues at coordinate 2,970 of DASUXT010000022.1, forward strand.
GATAGTGCACACCCTGATCGCCTGGCGCCGTCGGCGATCGCCCGACAGCGCGATCGACCAGCATTCCGGACTCACGCTGTCGTGATTGTTCCAACTGGAGTCGCGTCAACGAGATAAGGGCGGCAAGCGAAAGCAGCTCGTCGCCCGTCTTCGTTGCCGGGCAACGGCGGTCCGCCGGCCCCCTCCGAGATTCGATGGAGAAGCGATCGGGTGGCGTCACGATTGCAATGCCCCACGGCCGCAACGCGGACGATTCGGCGATGCAGCAGTCGATCAGGCGCCACTCGGGCGGGGGGCCATCCAGGCCTCGCTCGAGTCTTCGCGCTTCATTCGACGCGTGCGTTCGTCGTCACCGGTCCGTTGACGGATTCGGTCCGCAGCAGTGCGGCACCGGCGGGAAGGAATGCGCAGTAGGGGAAAGGAAGTCGCGGTAGATGGTTGGTGCAGTTCCACTCTCTTCGGGAGGGCTGTCCATGTCTCGGTTGCGGTTTTCCATCCTCAGCGCCGCGCTAATCGCCGCGGCCGGCGCTGTGAGCCCGGCTGGCGGGCAAGCGGTGATCAGTAACGGCACCATTGCCCTCGGTGTGAATCAGGCGGGCGCGCTCAACGTGTCCAGTTCCGCCGGGGGCTCCTACGGCGGCGTCGGCGTGCGGTACCTGCCTGCCTCCTGGGACGGCACCTACGCCGGCTGTACCTGCGAAGGCTGGGGCGCTGGAATCGCCGGTGGCACGTATGACGGAACGTGGGGCGGGCAGAATACTGCCGAAGGTGGCATCACGAACCTGAGCAACATCACCTTCAGCAGCACCGCAACGACGGCCACCTCCGCGGTCACCATCCAGAGTGGTGGGACTGATCTGCTCCGGGTGACCCAGGCGTATGCGCCGAGCGCGGTGACACCCAACCTGTATCAGGTGACCGTCACGCTGACGAATCTCACGGGGGGCACGCTCGGCCTTGGCGCGGACGGCATCAGGTACCGCCGCACCATGGATTGGGATATCCCCACGCCCGGTCACGAGGTCGTGAGCCTCGCCGGATGGCCGGCGACGAACCTCCTCGGCACGAGCTCGAACGGCTTCTCCGATGAGAATGTCTTCGCCGATCCCGGCGCGATCTGCGGCGCACCGCAGAACGCGAACTTCACCGACATCGGGCCCTGCGATCACGGTGCGAACTTCGACTTCGGCTTCCCGGCGCTGGCGGCCGGAGCGAGCCAGAGCCTGACGATCTTCTACGGGGCGGCGGCAAATCTTGCCGCCGCGAAGGCGGCGCTGGGCGCCGTTGGCGCCGAAGTGGCCTCGTGGGCGTACTGCGGCAGCGGCGAATGGGATTCCATCAACGGCACCGAGTGCGTGGGCAACACCGGCCCGACGTTCGTGTTCGGCTTCCAGGGCGTCGGCGGCGTGCCGATCGAGCCCCCGACGACGGTCACTCCGGAGCCGAGCTCCGTCATCTTGACGGCCACGGCTCTCGGCTTCATGCTCGTCGGCGTTCGGCGTCGGCGGAAGTCGGTCTGACCTTCAGTCCCTGGCACACGCGCGGGAGACGGGGCAGCCCGTCTCCCGCGTTCTTTTTCGGCTGTGCGCGGCCGCGGCTCTCAGCGCCGCGTCCAGCCTCCTCCCGCAGGCGACTCGTCTACCTCCCCAAGCCCTGCCATCGTCTATGGACCCGCGTTTTCCTGGCCGGATTCGTGGCGTGAACCGTATCGCGATGCTCTGTGCGGCTGCCCTCTCGCTGGCGGCATGCGAGCCCGACGTTCCGCCGATGCCCTACACACCACCCCCGGTTGGCACCGTGTACGATTACGGGGGCCAGACCAACACGATCACCAAAGTGGACGGGTGGCGCACCGCCTACCGCGACAATCTCGGACGTGACGGATCGCGGCTCGGCCTGTTCATCACGGAGGATCCGCGCCACCCATTCACCGGTGACGAGGTGGCCATCGGCGAGCTCTGGCCGCTGCGCCTCGGTCAGCAGACGGTGGTGACGGTCAAGCGCGACAGCGAAGAGTTCCGCTGGGACTTCGACGTCACCGACACGGCGACGATCACCGTCCCGGCGGGAACATTCTCCACCTTCATCGTGCAAGGCGTCGAGCGGCCCACGCTGGTGCGCAACCCGCGCACCGCGGTTACGGTGAGCAACCGGTGGTGGGTGGCGCGACCGAACAACGCGGTCGTGCGCTTCGTGTCCACCTATCTCACAGGACCAGCGGCAGGCCGACAGGTCGTCGGCGAGCTCACGGCCATCCGGACCGCGAGCGCATCGGACAGCGCCACCCGCCCCGACAGCGCACGGCACTGAGGGCGGAAGGTGGAAAGGCTCAGTGCGCGGCAGGTACGCCTGCCGCGGCGAGCTTCGCGCGACCGTCCGGAGTGAGGACGCGCCTGGCGTCGACCTCCTCGATCAGGCCGGCGAGCCGCAACTCGCGCAGCGTGGCGCGCACGCGGTAGAGCGGCAATGCAGCGGCACGGGCGACGGTGTCGTCCGTGCCGCCTGCGTCCAACGACGCGAGCGCGCCGAGTACCTGCGCGGCCACCGGGGTGAGCGAGCCGTCGGAATTGACGCAGGGCATCAGACCGTGGCCTCCTCGAGCTCCTTCGCCGGCGCGGCGGCAGCGGTGTCGTCCAGCGACTTGTAGCAGAGATACCAGTCTGCGCATTCGTAGCCGGCGTCGAGCCGTCTCTCGAGATCCTCCACCGTGCGCGGCGCGGGGACGATCACCTTCTGGCCCGGCTCCCAGTTGGCGGGCGTCGCGACCTGATTCGCGTCGGCCATCTGAAGCGCGTCCACCACGCGCAGGATCTCCTTCATGTTCCGGCCGAGGCTGAGCGGGTAATAGATCATCGCGCGGACGATCCCCTTCGGGTCGATGAAGAAGACGCAGCGCGACGTCTCCGTGCTGCTCTCGCCGGGCATGATCATGCCGTACGCCGTCGCCACGGCGCGATCGAGGTCGGCGATGACGGGGAAGGGCACCGTCACACTGAGCGACGAGCGGATGCTGCGCATCCAGGCGAGGTGGGAGAAGACGCTGTCGATGCTCAGGCCGAGGAGCTCGACGTTACGATCGCGGAGCTGCGTGGCGATCTCGGCGAACGCGGCGAACTCCGTGGTGCACACCGGCGTGAAGTCGGCGGGATGGGAGAAGAGGATGAGCCAGCTCCCCTCGTAATCGCTGAGCTTGATCGTGCCGTGGGTGGTGACCGCCTCGAAGGACGGTGCCGGTTCGTTGAGCCGCGGAAGGGCGCTGGGCCGCGTGGCCTCCAGGGTGTTGGCGTTCATGGGCATGCTCCGAAGACTGGTCTGTTCGCTGGTGAGAGGGGGCTTCGTCAGCATGCGACGGCGCGCGCCAGCGCGCCGTCGCCGATCGCCCTACAGGTCGCGGTGCGTCATTCGTCTCCCGACGAACGCGATGCCTGCGCCTTCCTCCGGCCTTGCCGGCACGTGAGCGCGGTCGTGATAATGACGGATCCAAACGAGGAGGAGAGGTTGACGTCATTCGAAGTGCGCGACGACGCAGCGCCAGGTCCCTGGTACCGCAACCCGGTGCTCCACGATGTCGCGCTCCTGCTGCTCCGGGTCGTTGCCGGCGTCATGCTGATGCAGCACGGCGGGCAGAAGCTGTTCGGCTTTCCGGCGGCGGCGGACCAGCCCTTCGCGGGCGCGCCCGAGCTGTTCTCCCGGGTGTGGATTGCCGGGGTGATGGAGGTCGTCGGGGGACTGATGCTGGCGCTGGGGCTGTTGACGCAGGTCGTCGGCTTCCTCCTCGCTGGCGAGCTCGCCGTGGCGTACTTCCTGGTGCATGCGCCGCGCGGCTTCTTCCCGATCCTCAATCGGGGCGAGCTTGCCGCGCTGTACAGCTTCGTCTTCCTCTTCTTCGCGGCGGCGGGTGGCGGGCGGTACAGCCTGGACCGACTGCTGTTCCGCCAGCGCCGGTAGCGCGTCGCCAGCCCCTCCGCGCTACGGTAGAGGGCGCCAGCGCCTCGACCCGACCGTAGCGCCTTGACCGGTTTCAGCGCTCGCCGCGGCGAGCGCTGAAACCGTTTCCCCCGTTCCCACGTCTAATCGCCCATGAAACCTGTCCGGTGAACGCCCGTACTTTGTGGCAACAAGTACTCTACCGAGGTACACCATGTCACGCGTGCGCTCCATCGTCCTCTCCCTGGGGCTGGCCCTCCTCGCCCCCCTCGCCGCAGCGCAGCAGCCAGCACCGCCCGCCGGCGCCCAGCCGTCGTTCGAGATCCGCGGCAAGATCACCGACACCGCTGGCGCGCCCCTCCCGCGCGCGTCGGTCACCCTCAAGCTCAAGGGATCGCCCGTCACCGTCGCCGGAGCCTATGCGGGCAACGATGGCAGCTTCCGGGTGCCGGGCCTCCGGCCGGCCACCTTCACCATCCGCGTCGTCTACATCGGCTACGCCCCGGTGATCCAGGACATCACCCTCTCCCCGAAGTCACCGGTGGTGGACCTCGGCGTCGCGAAGCTCGCGCCCCTCTCCACGACCCTCTCCGAAGTGAAGGTCACCGAGGAGCGCTCGACGATGGTCACCGAGCCCGATCGCAACGCGTACACGGCGAAGGCCATCGCGCCGGGTGCGAGCAACGCGAGCGAGCTGCTCGAGAACGTGCCGTCGGTGCAGGTGGACGTGGACGGCAAGGTCAGCCTGCGCGGCAACGAGAACGTGGTGATCCAGGTGAACGGCCGCCCCACGCCGATGCGCGGTGCCCAGCTCATCTCCTACCTGAAGACACTGTCGGCGAACGTGATCGACCGCATCGAGGTGGTGCCGAACCCGTCGGCGAAGTACGACCCCGAGGGAATGGCCGGCATCATCAACATCGCCCTCAAGCAGAACGTCGACCTCGGCCTCAGCAGCGCGATGAACTCGGCGTACTCGACGACCGATCGCTACAACGTGAGCGGGAACGTGGGCTACCAGAGCGGGCCGTGGACGTCGTTCGTCAGCCTCGGCGTGATCTCCGACGAGCGCACCGCGCTCGGCACGAACGATCGCCAGCGTTACGACGCCAACGACGCGCTGCAGAGCACCTCGTCGCAGCACATCCTGCTCACGCCGGCGCAGAAGGGCCAGAACCTCAACCTGACGGTGGATTACAAGCCGAACAAGCGCGACGTGCTCTCCAACGCGCTGATGCTGAACCACCGCACGTCGAACGAGGTGTCGCTCACCACGCAGTCACTGTTCGACCCGTCCGGCAGCCTGCTCGACCAGTACCTGCGGCCGCGGGATGCCGATTCGAAGGGGACGATGGTGGACTATGACGTGGCGTTCAAGCGCAGCTTCAAGCCGCGCGAGCACGAGCTCTCCACCGAGCTCCGCTTCAACCGGTCGCACAACCAGGACGTGACCGACGAGCGCCACGTCGCGAGCGCCGGCATGCCGTACGACTACGGCAAGATCGACCGCAACGATGCGGTGACGAAGCAGCTCACCGGGCAGCTCGACTACACGAAGACCCTGCGCCCGCGGGTGAAGCTCGACGCCGGGTGGAAGAGCAACGCGCGGTGGCTGGATCGCGACTACGTGCAGACGGAAGACGCGACGGGCGATGGGACGTGGACGCGGACGCCGCTCAGCAATGCCCTCACGCTCGATGAAGGCGTGCATGCCGTCTACGCCTTGTTCAGTGAGGGGGTGAAGAAGTGGGACTTCCAGGCTGGCCTGCGGGGCGAATATGCGACGCGCAATTTCGTGCTCGGCAGCGACCGCTACCCGTACGACTACGCCAGCCTGTTCCCGAGCGCGGTGGCCAGCTACAACTTCAGCGAGGGGGCGAACGCGAAGGCCAGCTACTCGCGGCGCATCAACCGCCCGGGAATGGACCAGCTCAACCCCTTCCCGACCTACTTCGACGCCGACAACGTCTTCTTCGGCAACCCCAACCTGAGCCCGGAATACACCGACGCCATCGAGCTTGGCGTGACGAAGACTGGGAAGCTGGGGATGGTGCAGCTCCAGCCCTTCTGGCGGCACACGACGAACGTCATCCGGATCGACATCAACACCACCGACACCCTGGACAACCGCGAGATCACGTCGATCAGCTTCCGCAACCTGGCGAAGAGCAACTCGTGGGGCTCCGACCTGACAGGGCAGCTGCGACTGGGACCGAAGTTCAGCGCGCTGACGAACCTCAGCCTGTTCAAGATGGTGACCGACGGCGGCTCGGCGAGCGTGGTGGGGTCGAGCGCGATCGGGTGGATGGGTCGGGTGAACGTGACGTCGGAGGTGACGAAGGCGACGACGCTGCAGGGAGCGTACAACTACCGCGGTGCGATGAAGATCGAGCGCGGGGAGATGGGCGCGCAGCAGATGTTGACGCTCGCACTGCGGCAGAAGGTGCAAGGGGATCGCGGCGCCGTGACGGTGCGGGTGAACGATCCGTTCGAGATGCTGCGCTTCCACGTGACGGCCGGTGATGCGAAGGTGGTGCAGATCACCGAGCGGAATCCCGAGTCGCGGATGGTGTTCATCGGGTACTCGTACACCTATGGGCGGCCGCCACGGGTGAGGCAGGTGGCGCCGGAAGCGACGGGCGGTGGGAGCGTCGGGTTCGGGGGGCCGTGACGCAGAGCTGTCATCCCGCACGCGCCCGCGCAGCGGGCGCGTGTCGGGACCTCGTCGGGTGCGACTCTTTCGCCACTTTTGAGCGCGACACCGTTACACAGTGGGCAATCACCCGGGGAAAGGTGAAGTCCGGCCGATACTGACGTATAGTATCCGACCCTCTTTCCCCACCCGCTCGTGCGTACTACTCGACTTCATCAGCGGCTGGCGTCGTCGGTCGCCGCTGCCCTGCTGGCTGCTCCCCTGATGGTGACTGTCGGCGCGCAGCTTCCGCGCGCTGCAGCGGACTCCGTCGCTCTGCTTCCGGCGCTCCAGCTTTCCGCCGCGAGCACGGGAGCGTCGGTGGCGGTCATCGACTCCGCGATGATTGCATCGAGTGGGGCACGCACCCTGTCCGAGCTCCTGCTCGCGCGCGTGCCGGGCCTGAGCGTGCGTCACCGCGGCGGGACCGAGGCGGACGGCTTCGAGATCTCGTCGCGCGGCATGGGGCCCGTGGCCGGCGGGCCGGCAGGAGTGATCGCGCCGTTGCTCATCATCGATGGAGTGATGGCCGACGCGCACCAGGGCCTCCGCGTACCAGGCACGACGACCACGATCTCGCGCCTCGACGATCTCACGCCGGCCGAGGTGGAGCGGATCGAAGTCCTGCGCGGGCCGGCGGCGAGCGCGCTGTACGGCGTCGGCGCGGCGGCAGGGGTGATCATCGTGACGACTCGGCGCGGGGACGCCGGTCCGTTGCGGCTCGACGTGAACGCCGGCGCCGGGCTAACCGAACTGGCAGCCGACTTCCCGGCCAACTACGAGCTCACCAACGGCACGCCGGGCCAGTTCTGCAACCCCCGCATCGAGTCGACGCAGACGGTGGCCAGCTGCACGCCGATGACGCTCTACTCGTGGAACCCCCTCGAGCAGGCGAGCCCGTTCAGGCTCGGGCACTCGCTGAAGGGCGCTGTCGAGCTCTCGGGCACGGCGCGAGGCACGCGCGTGTTCGGTGGAGTGGCCGCGGAACGTGTGAATGGCGTGACAGGCGACGACCGGCAGTCGCGCCTGGGCGTACACGGCAGTGTCGAGCGCGCCCTCCCGGGACGACTGACGGTGAGTGCGCAGGGCAGCTACCTGCAGCGCGATGCGACCGCGCCGACGCGCGGCGACATTCTCACGACCGACAACGTGATCGCACTTGGCATGCTCGGAAGTGCCTATAAGGATTCCGTTGGCGGTTATCTCTCGCCCTACCTCGCGATTTATCCCATGGTCGAGCAGCAGGCGCCGTCGCTCTCGCGGGTGGTTGGTGCGCTGCGCGTCGGGTGGAACCCGGCTGGCTGGCTGAGTGTCAACGCCCTGGCGGGGCAGGATCACGCCCGCGAGAGCGCAATCAGCATCACGAGGGTGACGAATCCCCTCGGCACCACCGAGCCGTACGCGTTCAGCAGTGATCGCTGGACGGGCGGGACGATGCATGTGGGTGCGATGACGCGTTATGCAGCGGTCGCCAACGTCGCGATGGCGACGTATCTCGCATACGACGACGTGCGTACCCATGATCAGGCCACCGATAGCTCTGGCTCCGGCCCCGGTGCTCCCTCCTCCTATTACTCCTACTCGTGGTCCCGGCGTCGCATGCACAGCCAGGAGGCGACCGTACGTCAGCGCGCGAGCTGGGGAGACGTGTTCGATGTGAATGCCGGTGCACGCTTTTCGGTGGGTCGTGGCGTCATCGCGCCGCTGGGCCCGGACGCAGCGCGGAGCGTGGATGCGTCGCTGCGCCTGCCGTCGCCTCGCCCCGACATCCAGCTGCGCCTGCGGGGTGCGGCGGGGTTCGTGCCGCTCATGCCGCCAGGCATGGCGTATCGTCTCTACGGTGGTGCCGGTGGCTACACCGACATTCCGCTGAGATCGCGTCGAGGCGAGCGCGAGGGCGGGATCGATGCCGCCTTCGGCACGCGTGCGAGAGTGGAGCTCACCTGGTTCAGGGCAGGGACACGCAATCTCGTGCTCGGAGAACCGGTGCTGACCCCCACTTCGTCGCTGAACGCACCGTGGATGGGGGACCTCTCCAACAGTGGCATCGAAGCGGTTGCCTCGGCGCAACTGTTCCAGGGTTCGCGAGTGGGGTGGCGCAGCACGGTCACGGTGGGCACGCTGCATGACAGGATCACGCACACGAACCTCGAGCTGCTGACATTGAACAGCTCGGTGAAGACAGGCTACCCTCTGCAGGGCTACTGGTCGCGCACTTACGCGTGGGCGGACACGAACGCCGACGGCCTGGTCGCCATGAGCGAAGTCAGTGGCGCCTCGAAGGCGTATGTCGGTCCCTCGAAGCCAACGCTGGAGCTCGGAATGCAGAACGCGGTGACACTGCCGCGTGGTCTCACCGTCACTGCGCTGCTCGATTACCGTCACGGTCAGTACCGTGACAACGAATCGGAGACGCTGCGCTGCCGCGTTGCTGCGTGTCAGGGGATTCACGACCCGAGCTTGTCCCTCGGCGACCAGGCCCGCTGGTCGGCGATCACGAGAGGGATCGTGCGCGATATCGTCCCCGCTTCGTACCTGCGGCTGCGGGATGTCGTGGTGGAGTGGACACCCGAGGCCCGGGTGCATGGCATGCAACGACTCACCGTGCGTGTGGTCGGGCAGGATCTGCCGACCTGGACGAATTACGACGGTGTGGATCCGGAGGTGGGCGAAACGCCGGTCACCGCACTCGAGGCGCCGTCGGAGCTGTTCCAGTCACCCCTGCCGAGGCGCGTGCGCGTCGAGGTGAAGATGGGAGTCCGATGAACGCGATCGCGCATGCATCGTGATACGCGATCTCGATGCGTGTTTCACCGGCGCGGCATGAGCGCCGGTTTCACTGCAGCGGCCAGGGCCAGTACTGTGGTGCCTCTTCCCGCTCGGCGCTGTTCGTGATCTGCTGCAGCCCCGAGCCGTCCGGCCTGACGACAAAGACGTCCGCCTCGTAGCCGAAGAAGCGGAGAAAGGCGATCTGCTTGCCGTTCGGGCTCCAGGCCGGACGCACGTCATCGCCGGCCCCGGACGTGAGACGACGGGCGTCTCCATTGGAGAGCGTGACGACCCAGAGCTTCCGCTCCCATGTCCCGTCAGGATTGTGGAAGGCCCGCCCGATGGAAAGCTGCCGTCCATCGGGCGACCACGTGGGCTCGCCGCTGGCGCGCGCTGCCGGTCCTGGCAGCGTCAGGTCGATATCGTGCAGCCCGCTCCCGTCCACGTTGACGACGTAGACGGTGCGCGTCTCGCCCGGATTCAACTGTCGGATGCCGTCGAAGGCGATGCGCGTACCGTCGGGAGACCAGGCGAGTCCCTCGAAGCCGCCAGCCGCCGTGCCGGGCAGCACCGTGTCGCCCGTGCCGTCGGCGCGGATGAGATGCACTTCGTGCGGGGTGCTCTCGACGTAGGCGAGCCTGCTCTCATCAGGCGACCACGCGAAGTTGCCGACGCCGGATACCACCTTCCTTGGCGAGCTTCCGTCGGGATTCATCACCCAGAGCGCAGTCGCCGATACGACGGCGAGGCGATCCCCCGAGGGCGAGAAGCCGAATCGACTCACCCGCATGCCCAGAGGGATGCGCTGCTCGACGGCACCGCTTCCAGGATCCGCGACGAACAGCGTATCGTATGGATCACGCACGAAGACGAGCTTGGTCGGTGTTCTCCCCACGCCGGTCGTGTCGCGGCAGGCCACGAGGAGGGCAGCGGCCAGGGCGAAGACGATACCAAGAGTCCCGCGCACGCGGAGCTGGGTTGGGGTGACGGCCATATGCATTCCGGGCTATCAGCAGGTTGGAGCTGGAGAGTATGCGGCCCGCGGCGCGGCGGCGCAAAGTGACCTTTCACGACGAGCCGAGTGATGAGAGCGACTGACATGATCACCTTCTCCTCCCTCCGCGACCGCTACCAGCACGACCGCGCCGCTGGAGGTGCCACGCCGCGACTCGCCGAAGCCCTCGCGGCCATTGGATGGCACTCCGTCGGAGAGCCGAGCCCCGATGAGCTGGCCGACTACCTCGTCGAGCTGATCGATGCCTGCATCTCCGATCACCACGATCCCGAGCGCCTCGTGACCGATGTCGCGCGCCTGCTGCGCGACTCGGGGCCGCTGCTCGACGGCGGGCTCCCGCCCGTGGCGGCGTACGAGCCTGCTGCCCGTGACGTGCTCGAGCGGTATCTCCGCGATCCGCGATAGGATACCGCCACCAGAGCGGTCGCGGTGAAAGAGCATTGCTTGCGTTGACATCGTTTGCGACTCGCCGCGCGAAGTACGTCAGCGCGATCAGCGAGACGGTGAGGCGTCAGGTCGTGCAGCCGCCTCCTGGACCGGGAGGGGAGCGCGATCAAGGATCTCGACGTACCCCGCGGCCCCGTTCACCCGGATCCACTCGCCGTCCCTGATCCGGCGAGTCGCGTCCTCCACGCCCACCACCGCCGGCAGCCCGTACTCTCGCGCGATCACCGCACCGTGAGTCATGAGTCCACCCACCTCCGTCACCAGCCCGCTGATCGCCACGAAGAGCGGCGTCCAGCTCGGATCGGTGTACGCGGTGACGAGGATGTCGCCCGGATCGAGCTTCGCGTCGGACATGTCGAGGACGACACGGGCCCGGCCCTCCACGATGCCGGCGGAGACGGGAAGTCCCATCAGCGCACCCGGCTGCACATCGCGGCGCCGGTAGCTCCCTGACAGCATCTCGCCGTCGGAGGTGAGCACACGCGGTGGCCTGAGAGACACGTACGAGCGGAACTCCTCGCACCGAGAGTGGATGAGCTGCGGATCCGCGCGCTGCAGGCGCACGACGTCCTCCAGCTCCTCGAACCGGAGGAAGAAGACGTCCTCCACTTCGTCGATGATCCCCGCCTGCACGAGTCGCGTGGCTTCCTCGAGCACCGCCTGCTTGTAAACAAAGTAGCGGCTCACCATCGCGTACTTCGGGTGCTCGCGGTAGCCCGCGAAGGTGCGGAGGCGATCGATCATCCGCTTCGTCTCGTCGGCCTTCTGCGCTCCGTCCGGCAACGCGCGCAGCCGCGAGAGCAAGTCGGCTTCCTTCCTCGAGGCTTCGGCCCGTCCCTGCTCGAACTGCCGAGCGGCGGCGCCAGGCGCGAAGGTCCGCACGTTGGCGAGGATCATCGGCACGAGCATGCTCGGCCGCTCGCGCCAGCGGGGGCGCGTGATGTCGATCTCGCCGGGGCCGCGCATGCCGTACCGATCGAGCCACGCGACGATGGCGTCGCGCGATTCACGTCCGCCTGGAAAGCGCGGCAGCTCGTCGAGGAAGCGGTCGTCCACGCTGCGCTCGAGGAAAGCCACTACCTCTGCGTGCGGACGGATGACGTCGGCGACGTCGAGCAGCGCCAGGCCCATCTGCGACGTGACGTTGTCCGGCACCGACTGCGTGAGCACGTCGGCGGCGTTCGTCTCACCGAGCCATTCCTGCATGCGCTCGTTCAGCCACCACGCCGCCTCCATGGCCGCCATGATCACTTGCAGGCTGCGCGGATCGAACTGCTCACCCTTGCGCTTCTTCAGGTCGTCGCGGATGAAGGTCAGCAGCTCGCTCCCGGACTTCGACGCGATGTCGTGCTTCAGCGCGGCGATGGCGGCCTCGCTCCGCTCGATGAGCTCCGTGACGATCGCCCGATCAGTCTCCAGCGGCGACGGCGCGCCACCGCCGGGAGGTGCCCAGGTCGGACCGTTATCCTGCAGCTCGCGGACGAAGTCGCCGCGGTCGAGGAGCTGCTGCAGTGCATCGCTGATCCGCGGGTCGGACTTGCCCAACGTCGCCAGCAGGCTGACTCGGCTCGCCGGCGACGCGAGCGCCTGCGTGACGTCCACGAACAATCGCCCACCCGCCTCCGCCATCGGGCGCGGGGTCGTCATCTGCCAGACCGAGAGGCCGAGTGGCTTCATGGCGTCGGTCATCATCTGCTGGTGGCCGACCGAGACGTAGACGTGATTCGCGCCGTCGCCGACGTCAGGAATCGGGAACAGCGTGGTGATCGGCCGGCTCTGCACGATCTGGAAGTCGTCGTCGGCGAGGCACCACTCGATGTCCTGCGGGGAGCCGAAGTGCGACTCGATGCGGCGGCCGAGTTGCACGAGCCGCACGACCTCATCGTCGGTGAGCGTCGGTTGCCTGGCGACGGTCCTCCTGATCACGCGGTCGTCGCGCACCTTGAAGATGTCCGCGTTCACGCGGCCGGACACGAGCGCCTCGCTCGGGCCGACGGTGGCTTCCACGGACGCCACCTTGCGATTGCCAGTGACGGGATCGGCGGTGAAGAGGACACCGGATACCTGCGCGTCGACCATCCGCTGCACGACGACCGCCATGCGCACCTTCCGGTGGTCGAACCCGTGGCGCAGGCGATACGTCGCGGCGCGCTCGGTGAACAGCGAACCCCAGCAGCGGCTGACGTGACGCAGGATGCTCTCCGCACCCGTGACGTTCAGGTAGCTGTCCTGCTGGCCGGCGAAGGACGCGTTCGGCAGATCCTCGGCCGTTGCGCTGGAGCGGATCGCATATGCGTCGTGCACGCCGAGCCGCGTGAGCGCCTCACGCATCGCAATGGCGATGTCGTCCGGGATGGCGACGCTCTCGATGCTGCGGCGGATCTCGGCGCTGAGCGCGCGGATCGTCTCGTGATCGTCGGGCGCCAGATGAGAGAGCTGGTTCAGACGCACGTCGAACGACGGCACCTCGGCAATCACGCGATCGAAGGCGTATGTTGTCGCGCAGAAGCCGTCGGGGACCTGGATGCCGTCGAACCGCGACAGCTCGCCGAGGTTCGCGGCCTTGCCGCCAACGAGGGCGAGTTGCCTGCGGTCGATCTCGGGTAGCATCACTACATATGGATACATCCATATCCTCGGGTGTGGTTCGCCACTGGACGCCGCGCTGATTGCCGAATGCGACGTGATACGAAGCGAGCGACACTAGCACTCCGCAGGGGCCTTCCGGCAAGTCCCCCTGTGTCTTACATATTGAACGTGGCGAGAGGGGCCGAGGGCGGCGGGTGGCGGCCTGGTGGGCCTTCGAGGGCGGATGTCGATTTTCCCCCGGCTCGTTCGACGTGATGGGTGAGAGGCGGCCAGACCCCGGATTCCCGGGCTTTTCGGCCGCCGGACCACCATCCGGAGAACAGCCATGCCTACCTCACGCACCCGCACCGCCAATCGCCTCCTCTGGAGCGCCCAGGTCCTCGTCGCCCTCCTCTTCCTCTTTGCCGGCTCGATGAAGTTCATCATGCCCGCCGAGAAAATGCAGCAGGGGCCGATCGTCTTCCCGCTCGCCTTCATGTACTTCATCGGCCTGTGCGAGTGCCTCGGCGCGCTCGGGCTGGTGCTGCCCGGCCTGACGCGCGTTCACACCGAGCTCACCCCGCTCGCCGCGGCCGGCCTCACCATCATCATGATCGGCGCGACGGCGGTCACGGTGCTCGGCATGGGCGTCGCACCGGCCATCTTCCCGGCCGTCGTCGGCCTCGTCACGGCGTGGATCGCCTACGGCCGCTCTCGCGTCGAGCCGCTCACCGACACACCTCGCCGCCGGCTGCGCACGGCGTAATTTCACATCCGCCACACATGACCGAGGACCGACCGATGCGCTACATGATGTTCATCAAGCACACCGAGGACTATCGCGGCAAGGAGATCCCGCTCGGCCTGCAGGAGGCGATGGGCGAGTTCATCGGCGAGTACGCAAGGCAGGGAAAGTTCATCGATGGCGCCGGGCTCAAGTCGAGCCACAAGGGGAAGAAGATCCAGCTCCGCAACGGAAAGCTGAAGGTGGTGGACGGACCGTTCACGGAGACGAAGGAGCTGGTGGGTGGCTATGCGATCGTCGAGCTCGAGTCCGACGAGGAGGCGCTCGACATGGCGATGAAGTTCATGGAGCTGCATCGCATTCACTGGCCGGAGTTCGAGGGTGAGAGCGAGCTGCGGCCGATCGAGACGGGCGCACCGGGATCGGAGTGACGACGATGCCACACGGCAAGATCTGCTATCTCGAGATCCCGGCGAACAAGGCCGAGGATGCTGCCGCATTCTATTCCACGATCTTCGGGTGGAAGGTGCGCCAGCGCGGCGATGGCAACCTGGCGTTCGACGACTCCGGGAGCGTGAGCGGCACGTGGGTCAAGGAGCAGGACCGCACGCCGGACGAGCGCACGCGCGTCTACATCATGGTCGACAGCATCGTCGACTCGCTGCAGGAGATCCAGGCGGCGGGTGGGAAGGTGCTCACGCCGCGCACGGACATCGGCCCCAGCATGGGCGCCTTCGCCGTCTTCGCCGATCCCGTGGGCAACGAGTTCGGGCTCTACGAGGAAGCGTGAGCCGGAAGATCATCGTCCACATCGCCACCAGCGCCGACGGCTACATCGCGCGCCCCGACGGGGACATCGAGTGGCTCACGTCGCGCCCCGCGCCGAAGGGGTTCTACGGCATCGAGGCGTTCATGAAGACGATCGACACCACGGTGTACGGCCGGAAGACGTACGACGCGGGGCGGAAACTCGGCGCGAAGTTCGACGGCAAGGAGCGGACGGTCGTCTTCTCGCGCCAGCCGAAGCCCGCGGATGCGCCGACGCAGGTGGAGTTCACAGGCGAGCCCGTCGCCGCGTGGGCGCGCCGGATGCGCGAGCAGCCGGGGAAGGACATCTGGCTGATGGGCGGCGGAGAGCTCATCGCCGACTTCCTCGACGCGCAGGCGATCGACGAGTTCGTGATAAGCGTGGTGCCGGTATTCATCGGCGACGGCATCCCGCTCATCGCGCGCCGGCACCGGGAGACGCTGATGGAGCTCAGGTCGGTGGAGCAGTTCGACGACGGGCTGGTGCAGCTGCACTACCTCGTGCAGCGCTGAGCGCCTACGTCGATGCGCGGACGTCGGGATCCTCGCCGATGCGCGTGAAGTAGTCGACGACACGCTGCTTGGCGCCGGCGCGAGTGTAGACGTCGGGCTTCCCCGTGCGGATCGCCCACACGATGACGGCGGCGACTTCCTCCGCGCTCTGCGACTCGGGAAGCTGGCGGGAGTCCATTCCCCCGTGCAGGGCGTTGAGGCCGAAGTCGGTGCGCACCACGCCGGGCGAGACGAGCGTCACCTCGATCCCCGGTGCCGACTCGCGCAGCTCGTCGCGGAAGTTGGTGGTGAGCGCGTTGAGGAAGTGCTTGGCGCCGTTGTACGCCGAGCGCATGGTGGCGAAGGGGAGCCGGCCGAGCATTGAGGAGACGTTGACAATCTGGCCGCGTCCGCGCTCGCGGAAGTGCGGCAGGATCTCCTGCATCCCGGACAGCGCCGACTTCACGTTGACGCGCATGATGTCGTCGATGTCCACCTCGGTGAGCTCGGAGGGCATGCGCGTGATGCCGCGGCCGACGTTGTTGACCCAGACGTCCACGTGGCCGAAGCGCTGGAGCGCGGCGTGAACGACGCGCTTCACCTCGTCGCGGCGGGTGACGTCGGCAACGATGGGGAGTGCCTCGCTGCCGCAGCGCTTGGCGACCTCGCGGAGGGCATCCTCGCGCCGAGCGACGAGGGCGAGGCGGGCGCCCTGCGCGGCGAGCTGCGTGGCGAGCTCGGCGCCGATGCCGGAGGAGGCGCCGGTGATGACTACGGTCAGGTCCTTGATCTCCTTCATATGGATGTCACTTCGGGGCGGGGTGGTAGGGAGGAGTGATGGGAAATCCGTGCCTCGAGGGACCGGGAGAAAGGAGAAGAGGGAAGGGAAAGGGAGAGGGGAACTGTGCGGCCAGGAAGTCATGGCGATGGCCGGGAAGGTCGAAGGGAGTGTCTACTGTCTGACGCGGGAACGCCAAGAGACGGCGAGGTGCACCGATGCACTCGCGGGCAACTGCGGGTGACGAAGCGCTGACGTGATGCCGTTCGGCGATGGGTCAGATGACAGTACGGTGACGTTCCAGGGCGGCGCAGGTCCAAGGGGCGAGGCTGAGAGGATGCCAAGGGACGTCGTGCGGAGGGCGGGGCTGTGCTTGACTCGAGGGGACGGGAGGCCCAGAATGGCGCGACCGTCGTCGGAGAGCTGGACTGAAGGGCGAGCCAAGCTCCGTTTTTGCGCGTTATGCTGTGATACAGGCAGCAGAACCCTGGGCGCGAGTGGAGCTATGCTGGGGTGACGGCGGGGGTGGGGTAGAAGGACTTTGCAGGTGAATAGCCAGTTAGCTGGCCCCAGAGGTCCCAGGAGGGACGGCTCTGACGAGAAAGATTTCAAGCCTGGCGGGCTCGCCAGCGCATCCCATCGAGAAGCCGTTCGCGTACGAGGACACATTCGCGCGTGAGCAGTTGTCAGACGGCTCGTCGCGTATTCGAGCCGGCGTTCGGTCGGGCGGGGCGAGCGCGCTTCTTGCGCTTGCCCGAGCGATGCAAGCGCCATATCGGCTGCTCTACCTCCTGCATACTTCGCGGATCGGGTCGCCGCTCGGCCGGTATGCCAGCGAAGAGCTAAGCGGTATCGCAGTCGAGCAGCTCTTCGACCGGTTTGGCGCCTTCTTCGAGGGCGATGCTCGGCACGATGTCTGGCTGCATTCACCACGCTCGCAGGGTACGGTCGTTCTTGACCGCTACGACATGCTGTACGCGTACGGCGACCTGCAAGCGTTCGGGGAGGCACTCTCGAGGCTTGGGCTCTCCGAGGTGGCGGCGTTCGCGGGACCACAGGTGCCGAGACCGCACGCCTTGCATTACTACCTCGAATGGGACGAGACCGAGCAAGACGTGCTCGGCGCGCTACCCTGGCACCGTACCGCGCTTAGACCCGAGGATGTGCAGCACTGGTCCGGTCCGCAGACCAGCTAACTGTCGCTGCACCTGACGGGCGGTTGCGGTAGCGGCCTGCGGCCGCATTTTATCAGATCGCCCGCAGGTGAGCTTGGGCGTTAGGTGGACCAGCGATCCACGATGACCAAACGGTTCAGAGTACTTGCAATCGTCGTCGCCCTGGTGGGCTGCACTCCGCCCGCGCCGCCGCAACCAGTTAAACCGAAGCAGGCAATCGCGGCCTTGGCGACGGTGCAGGGTCGGTTCTTCGGCGGTGACGTCGCGTTTGGTCTTCTTCCGAAATCCGCGGTTGACGCATCAGTGTTGCGTCAGGTCGCCGCATTCGAAGAGGCCGTGGTGCCGACGCTGGTCGATTGCTTGGCGGATACCTCCCATTCGCAGGTTGAGTACGAGGGCAGGGCAACGAGCTTGGGCGCGGTGTGCTTCTGGACTCTGCTCCAGACGCGGTTCGTTCAGGACCGCCTTCGGCAGGACCGCGGTAAGAGGCCGACCCCTGACCTCTGGGTGAGTTACGACGCGATCAAGCCAGGACAGCAACGCCACGCCCAAGCAGAGTGGCGCGCATGGCTGGCGCGTCCCGCTCAAAAGTAGACAAGCGTGTGAACAGCCGGGATGATGGGTAACAAAAGTGTCCGGGAGGATGGGTAACACTTTTGGTTAACCACGGATGATGTAATCCCGTTCGTCGAAGGTCGCCAGCAGGATCGTGCTGAAGTAGATCGCCCAGATCCCGTCGTCGGTCTCTTCCAGACCAATCGGTTGATCCACCATCGCGTTGGCGAGGTAGAGCAACCGGCCCTGGAAGCGGAAGGTCCCACCGGTGGTGATCTTCTTGACCACGAAGTGCCGGGGGTGCTCGAGCGCAGACCGCCGCTGTGTCATCGCGCAGCGGGTCCCTTCGAGATCGCGCACCCCAGATCAATCCGCGTCAACCAGGAGTGAATGAGGGATGCGACGAGCGGGTGTGCTCCTGCAGGAGATGCATGCCTTCATCAACACGCTGCCAGGCGGAGTGCGATAGAATCGGCCGTGGCTACGCCGTCCGACTATCCGATCCTTCTCTTCGCTGACCGCACCGCATTCCGGGCGTGGCTGAGCGCACATCATGCCTCACAGCCAGGCCTCTGGCTGCGGATTGCAAAGGCCGCCTCGCCGCTCAAGTCCGTCACATACGCCGACGCGCTCGATGTCGCCCTCTGCTTCGGCTGGATCGACGGGCAGAAGCGGAGCCATGATGCGGATTCCTTCCTCCAGAAGTTCACCCCACGACAGAAGCGGAGCGCCTGGTCGAAACGGAACCGCGAGCATGTCGAGCGGCTGGCCGCGGCGGGAGAGATGCACGCCGCCGGGCTGGCTGCCGTCGAAGCCGCCAAGGCTGACGGCCGGTGGGACCGCGCCTATGATTCACCGGGCATGGCGACGGTGCCTGAGGACTTCCAGGCGGCACTCGCTGCGAATCCGGCGGCGAACGCGTTCTTCGAGACGTTGAAGGGCGCGAACCGATACGCGATCCTCTACCGGATCCAGACGGCGGTCAAGGCCGAAACTCGCGCGCGCCGGATTGCCGAGTTCGTCGCGATGCTCGAGCGCCGGGAGACGCTGCATCCCTAGCGGCTTCACACATCATCACGGAGCAGCATGTCGCCCCTCGAGTTCGTCGTCGCGCTGACCGCACTGGCAGCCGTCCCTCACCTGCTGCCGGCACAACGAAGCGTCCCGATCACCCGCGGCATGGTGATCACGCGTTCCGTGCGCATCACTCCCGGCAGCTGGCGCATTCGTGCCGCGGCCTCGCTCGACTCCGCGGTCATCACCATCCGCGGTGACGACATCACCGTCGACTTCGGCGGCGCCACGCTCGAGGGCTCACCGGTGACCGCCGATCCCGACCAGGCGGCCGGCGTCGCAATCCGGATCGAGGGCGGCCACCACGTCACGATCCGGAACGCCCGCGTGCGCGGCTACAAGGTGGGCATCCTGGCGCGCGGCACGCGCGGCCTGGCACTCCTCGACAACGACCTCAGCTACAACTGGAAGCCTCGTCTCTACAGCCTCGTCGAGCACGAGAGCCTCGTGGACTGGCTGTCGCACCACCACAACGAGCAGGATGAATGGCTGCGCTACGGGCCGGCGATCTACCTGCGTGACGTCAGG
>DASUXT010000023.1:0-28974 GCA_036377775.1 Gemmatimonadaceae bacterium
ACCACCTCCGAGTTCCCCTCGAACGCCAGGATGTGCGTCGCGATGCGGTCGAGGAACCAGCGGTCGTGCGAGATCACCACCACGCACCCGGCGAAGTCCACCAGCGCTTCCTCCAGCGCGCGCAGCGTGTCCACGTCGAGGTCGTTCGTCGGCTCGTCGAGCAGCAGCACGTTGCCGCCCGCCTTGAGCAGCTTCGCCAGGTGCAGCCGGTTCCGCTCACCACCTGACAGGTCGCCGACCTTCTTCTGCTGATCCGTCCCCCTGAAATTGAACTGCGACAGGTACGCGCGCGCGTTGATCTCGCGGTTGCCCACAGTGATCTCGTCCTGACCGCCCGACACTTCCTGGTACGCGGTCTTGTTTCCGTCCAGCACGCGGCCCTGGTCCACGTACGCGAGCTGTACCGTGTCGCCCACCTTCAGCTCGCCGCCGTCCGGCTTCTCCTCCCCGACGATCATCCGGAACAGCGTCGTCTTGCCCGCGCCGTTGGGGCCGATCACGCCGACGATGCCGCCGCGAGGCAGCGAGAAAGAGAGGTCGTCGAACAGCAGCTTGTCGCCGAACGACTTCTTCACGCCCTTCGCGATCACGACGTCATTGCCGAGCCGAGGCGGGGGCGGGATGGTGATCTCGTGCTGCAGCACCTTGTCGCCCGTGTCCTGCGCGGCGAGCTCCTCGAACTTCTGGATGCGCGCCTTGCTCTTGGCCTGCCGCGCGCGCGGCGCCATGCGCACCCACTCCAGCTCGCGCTGCAGCGAGCGCTGGCGCGCGCTCTCCGACTTCTCTTCCTGCGCGAGGCGGTTCTTCTTCTGGTCGAGCCAGCTGCTGTAGTTCCCCTCCCACGGGATCCCCTTGCCGCGATCCAGCTCGAGGATCCACTTCGCCACGTTGTCGAGGAAGTACCGGTCGTGTGTCACCGCCACCACCGTACCCGGGAACTCGGCGAGGAAGCGTTCCAGCCAGTCCACGCTCTCCGCGTCGAGGTGGTTCGTCGGCTCGTCGAGGAGGAGCATGTCCGGCTGCTCGAGCAGCACGCGGCACAGCGCAACGCGGCGCTTCTCGCCGCCGGAGAGCTTCGTCACGTCGGCGTCGTCGGGCGGGAGGCGAAGCGCGTCCATGGCGATCTCGATCTTGTTGTCGAGATTCCACAGGTCCAGCGTGTCGATGCGCTCCTGCACCTTCGCCTGCTCTTCCATCAGCTTGTCGAAGTCGGCGTCGGGATCGGCGAAGGCGGCGCTGATCTCGTTGAACCGGTCGAGCATCCTGCGCTGCTCGGCGACGGCGAGCTCGACGTTCTCGCGCACGTTCTTCGTGGGATCGAGCTGCGGCTCCTGCGGCAGGTAGCCGATCTTCGTCCCCTTGGCCGCCCAGGCCTCGCCCTGGAAGTCCTGATCGACGCCGGCCATGATGCGCAGCAGCGA
Source organism: Gemmatimonadaceae bacterium (assembly GCA_036377775.1). GTDB lineage: Bacteria > Gemmatimonadota > Gemmatimonadetes > Gemmatimonadales > Gemmatimonadaceae > AG11. The sequence goes on from DASUXT010000023.1 coordinate 1,422, forward strand.
CGACTTGCCCGCGCCGTTGGCGCCGAGGACGCCGATCTTCGCGCCGGGATAGAAGGAGAGCCAGATATCGTCGAGAATGACCCGCGAAGGTGGGACGACCTTTCGCAGGGCCTTCATTACATAGATGAACTGTGGTGCCACGGCGGGGAATCGGGTTGAAGGGTGCAGGGAGGTAATCTAACCACCTTGAGTGACCGGTCCGCCCTCGAGGACCGGCACCAGATCCGCCGACGGCTCCGCACGTGCGGCACGTCGCATCCCCCACTCCTTCCACGTCGCGTACACGGCAGGGATGACGACCAGCGTCAGCACCGTGCTGCTGATCATCCCTCCCACCATCGGTGCGGCGATGCGCTTCATGACGCTGGCGCCGGTGCCGTTCCCCCAGAGGATGGGCAGCAGGCCGGCCATGATCGCGGTCACCGTCATCATCTTCGGCCGCACGCGTTCCACCGCCCCTTCCACCACCGCTCCGTACAGGTCCCTCGCCGTCGGGCTGCCGGTACGCGCGCGTGCCGCGTCCCACGCATGGTCGAGATAGATGAGCATCACGACTCCCGTCTCCGCCGCGACACCCGCGAGCGCGATGAAGCCGATCGCCACCGGCACCGACCAGTTGTAGCCGAGCGCCCAGAGGAGCCAGATCCCGCCAACGAGCGCGAAGGGCAGCGACGCCATGACGATCAGCGTCTCGCCCACACTCCGGAAGTTGAAGTAGAGCAAGAGGAAGATGATCATGAGCGTCGCCGGGATGACGAGTCGCATCTTCTCCTCGGCACGCTGCATGTACTCGTATTGGCCACTCCAGGCGATGCTGTATCCGGGCTGGAGCGTCACCATCCCGCTCACCATCCGTTGTGCGTCGCGGACGTAGCTGCCGATGTCGCGGCCGGCGACGTCCACGTACACCCACGCCGTGGGCACCGCCCCCTCGGTGCGCACGACCATCGGGCCGGCCACCTGCCGGATCGTCGCGATCTGCCCCAGCGGAATCTGGGCGACGCCGGCCCCCATCGCCGAGCTCGACGCCGAACCGCCCATGGTGCCCATCGCTGCGCTGCTCCCTCGCTGCGCAGCGCTCTCGTGGTTCATCGGCACGAGCACGGACGCGAGCCGCTCGGGCGTGTCGCGCAGCTCCTGCGGATACCGCACGCGCACACCGTAGCGCTCACGCCCCTCCACCGCCTGCGTGATCGTCATTCCGCCAATCGCGGTCGCGATGACGGTCTGCACGTCGGCCACGTTCACGCCGTGCCGCGCCGCGGCAGCGCGGTCGATGTCGATGTCCAGGTAGTAGCCGCTCTGCGCCCGTTCGGCGAACACGCTCCGCGTGCCAGGTACCGCCTGTACGGCCTGCTCCACCTGCTTCCCGATGCGCTCGAGCTCCGCGAGGTCGGGGCCGAAGATCTTGATGCCGACCGGCGTGCGGATTCCCGTAGCCAGCATGTCAATGCGCCCACGGATCGGCATCGTCCAAGCGTTCGTCACGCCGGGCAGCCGCACTGCGGAGTCCATCGCCGCAACGAGGCGCTCGTACGTCATCCCGGGCCGCCACTGCTCCGTCGGCTTCAGGCTGATCGTCGTCTCGAACATGTCGAACCCAGCGGGATCGGTCGCCGTCTCGGCGCGTCCCGACTTGCCGAACACATGCTCCACCTCGGGGAACGACTTCAGGATCGCGTCCTGCTGGCGCAGGATCTCCCGCGCCCGCGCCACGGGGAGCCCGGGGAGCGTGGTCGGCATGTAGAGGATCGTCCCCTCGTCCAGCGGGGGCATGAACTCGCTGCCGATCCGTGTCCACGGGATCCAGGTGACGATCAGCGCGACCGCAGCGGCGAGGATGACTGGTCCGCGGTTGCCGAGCACGAAGTCGATCACCGGACGGTAGACGCGGATGAGCGCGCGGTTGAGCGGGTTGGCGCGCTCGCGGTAGATCCGCCCGCGGATGAACAGCCCCATCGCCACCGGAACGAGCGTCACCGAGAGGAGGCTCGCCGAGGCCATCGCGAATGTCTTCGTGAAGGCGAGCGGCTTGAACATCCGCCCCTCCTGCCCCTCCAGCGTGAACACGGGGAGGAAGGAGACGGTGATGATGAGCAGCGAGAAGAAGAGCGCCGGCCCCACCTCCTTCGCGCTCTCGACGACGATCCGCCACCGCTCGGCGGCGGAGAGGTGCTTCGTGGAGAACCAGCGCCCGCTCTCCCCCGCCGCGGGCGGACCGGCCGCCCGCTCGAGGTGCTTGTGCATGTTCTCGATCATCACGATCGCCGCGTCGATCATCGCGCCGATGGCGATGGCGATGCCGCCGAGCGACATGATGTCGGCACCCACGCCAACCCACCGCATGGCGACGAAGGCCATCAGGATTCCCACCGGCAGCGTGATGATGGCGCCGAGCGCCGAGCTGGCGTGGAGGAGGAACACCACACACACGAGTGCGACGATGAGCGACTCCTCGACGAGCTTGTCCTGCAACGTTTCGATCGCGCGGTGAATGAGGTCGCTGCGGTCGTACACCGGGCGCACGACGACGCCCGGGGGCAGGCCCTTCTGCACCTCGGCGAGCTTCGCCTTCACGGCGTCGATCGTGGTCAGCGCGTTCTGGCCGAAGCGCATGACGACTATTCCGCCCACGGCGTCGCCGCGGCCGTCGAGGTCCGCAATGCCGCGCCGGATCGCCGGCCCCACCGACACGCGTCCCACCTCGGCGACGCGGATCGGCGTGCCAGCCGCCGTCGCGCCCACGACCACGTTCTCGATGTCGCCGATGCTCTTCAGGTAGCCGAGCCCGCGCACCATGTATTCGCGCTCGGAGAGTTCCATCGTCATCGCGCCCACGTCGGCGTTCGCCGACTGGATGGCTGACATCACGCGCGTGACGGGGATCCCGTAGGCGAGGAGCTTCGTCGGATCGATGTCCACCTGGTACTGCTTCTCGAAGCCGCCGACGCTCGCCACCTCCGACACGCCGGGCACACCGGTGAGCGCATAGCGAAGATACCAGTCCTGCACGCTCCTGAGCTGCGCGAGGTTGAGCTGTCCGCTCGTGTCCTCGAGCGCGTACTGGTAGACCCACCCGAGTCCCGTCGCGTCGGGGCCGAGCGTCGGCGTCACGGTCGCCGGGAGCTTGCCCTTGATCCCGTTCAGGTACTCGAGCACGCGCGAGCGCGCCCAGTAGAGATCGGTACCGTCCTCGAAGATGACGTACACGAACGAGACGCCGAAGAACGAGTAGCCACGCACGGTTCTCGCCCCCGGCACCTTGAGCATTTCGGCGGCAATGGGATACGTGACCTGGTCCTCGACGATGCGCGGCGCCTGCTCACTGTAGTCCGCCTGCACGATCACCTGCACGTCGGAGAGGTCGGGCAGCGCCTCGAGCGGAGTGCGGCGGATGGCGATGATCCCGGCGACGACGAGGGCGATCGTGAACAGCGCGACGAGCAGCCTGTTCGCGACCGACCATTCGATGATGCGCTTCAACATGGTCTCGCTCCTCAGCGCTTCTGCTGCGGTGTCGTGGGCGTCATCGGCAGCGGCTTCGGCGGGGTGCTCATGTCCATCCCGGGCATGTCCCCCATGCCGCCGGCCGCCTTGCCAAGGTTCGACTCGGCATCCACGAGGAAGGTGGCCGAGGCGACGACCGTCTGGCCGGCCGAGATGCCACGCAGGATCTCCACGCGCTCGTCGTTCGCCACGCCGAGCGCCACCTCGTGCGGCACGAGCTGCCCGTTCGCCTCACGGACGAAGACGATGTTGCGCTCGCCGGTGACGAGCACGGCGTCGCGCGGGATCGTCAGCACCCCAGAGCGCGCCGTGCCCACGATGCGCAGCGTGGCGTACATCCCGGGCATGAGCCGGTGATCGCCGTTCGGAAGGACGACGCGAACCCGCGCCGTGCGCGTTTCGGCGTTCACCGTCGGGTACACGAAGGCGATGCGTCCCATCCGATGCTCGCCGGGGAGTGCCTGGAAGTCGGCGTGGACCACCTGTCCCACGCGAACGTTGGCGAGGTCCTGCTCGAACACCTCGCCTTCCACCCAGACGGTGCGCAGGTCGGCGACGCGGTAGAGCGCGTCACCGGCCATGACCTTCTGCCCGGCGACGATGCTCTTCTCCATCACGTAGCCGTTCGCCGGCGAGTAGAGGGTGAGCGTCCGCCGCGCACGGCCGCTGCGCTCGATGGACGCGATCTCGCCCGGCGGAATGTCCCAGTACGCGAGCCGGCGGCGCGCGGACTCGAGCAGCTCGCTCGCACTGCGCCGGGCTTCGGCGCTCGCGCCCGACACGTCGCCCTGCAGTCGCTTCGCGAGGAGGAGCTCCTCCTGTGCCTGCACCAGCATCGGCGAGTAGATGGAGAGCAGCGGCTGGCCCGCGGACACGGGCTGGCCGGTCGCGTTGACGAAGAGCTGCTCGACGAAACCGTCGATCTTCGGCGAGATCGTCTGCAGGCGCGTTTCGTCGAAGGTGACCTGGCCGACGGTGCGGATCTCCTTCTCCAGCGGTCCGATGGTCGCGACTGCGTACGTGACGCCGATCCGGCGCGCCTGTTCGGGCGAAAGCGAGACTGGTCGTGTCCTGTCTCCGGCGCCGGACGCGATCGCGCCATGATCGTGACCCGTCGCCGTCGTCGCTGCGGCGCCGCCACCGCGGGTAGCCAGGTACACGCTGCCGATCGCGGCGAGGAGGACGCCGCCGTAGAGCGCGCCACGAGTCAGAACTCTCCGATCGCGCATCATCGTGCACCTCCCTTCGTTCTCGCTTCCGTGTTCGTCGCGGATGTCGCGATTGCGAGGCGATTCGCATCGAGGAGCTCGTGTCCCGTCAGCATCTCGAGCTCGGCCCACGCTTTTCCCTCGTCGGCTTCGAGCGTCGCGAGCTCCTCGCGGTACTTGTTCACGGTCATGCGGTCGTCGAGCAGCGTCATGAAGTCCACCTGCCCCACGCGGTACGCCGAGAGCGCCGACGCCACCGTGGCTTCTGCCTGTGGCAGCACGGTCGTGCGATAGAGCTGCTGGAGCCGGCGCGCACGCGTGAGGCTCGCGTACGCCTCACCGATCCGGCCGCGGGTCTCCGCGCGCATCGCGGCCACGTCCGCCTCGGCCATTGCCTTCATCGCATTTGCTTCCGTGCGCATCTGGAGCTGCCGGTCGCGCGCGAAGATCGGGATCGAGGCGCCGATCATCAGGCTCCCCATGCGCTCCGTGGTGCGGTCGGTCATTCCCGCGGCGTCGGTCATCGTCGCGCCACGCTGGCCGTACTGCACCCCGATCTGCAGGTCCGGCATGATCTCCTTCCGCGCGAGTCGTGCGGACGCGTCCGCCGCTCGCACCTCCTCGAGGCCGGCACGGATCATCGGCCGCGTGCTGGCGGCCAGGGAGTCGAGCCACCCCTGTGCGGGGAGCGAATCAGGGAACTGAGGGAGAGCCGGCATCGCGACGTCGGCAACGGTCTCGCGATCGATGAGCGCGTTCAGCCGGGCGACCATCGCCTGGCGCATCGCCGTCATGCGAAGCGTGTCCTCGGTCATCTTCGCGACCTCCACCTGCGCACGCAGCACGTCCGCCTGTCGTCCTCCGCCCACGCGGTACATCGACTGTGCGGTGAGCGCGATATCCTGCAGGAGCCGGAGCGTTTCGCGCTCGATGGCGAGCTGGCGGTCGGTGGCGTAGAGATCGTAGAACGCCATCGCCGCCTGGCTGCGCAGCTCCCACTCGACGTCCTGCACCCGTTCGTTCGCGGCCGCTGCCTGCGCCCCCGCCACCCTGCCGGCGAGCGACAGCTTGCCGCCAAGCGGGACCATCTGCATCAGCTGCAGCTGCGTCATCCCGATCGGCTGCATCGGTGCGAGTCCGGGCAGGGAGTAGTTCATGAACCCGAGCTGGAGCTGCGGGTCAGGGAGCTTCGACGCGCCGGGCACGCGTGCCTGCGCGGCGCGGACGAGCGCCTGCGCCGCGGCGATCTTCGGGTTGCTGCGCTCGACGCCGGCGTACACGTCGCCGAGCCGGGTAGCGGCGGGCGTCCCCGGTTCCCGAACGCGCACCTGCGCCATTGCCGGACGCGCGGCGCCGAGCAGCAGGGCGCTCGCGAGCGTCAGTGCCGGAATCCGCCCCTGCACACAGGACGGGATGCGACGCACCGCGCGTCGCGGAAGGATCTTCATCGTCGGATTGCCTCTCGAAGGGCGCCGTCGGTCGTGCGATGGCACGAAACGCCGGCGCGTATGACTCCCGCTCGACTCGTCCGGCGCTCAGCTCAGCGGAGCCGCCCCGACGGTGAGCACACCACGCCCGGAGAGGTCAGGCGCGTGGCGGAGGGAGCTCCGGCGCCGATGCGGGGCCGGAGTTGAAGCGCGTCGGCTCGGAGAGGACTGCCGCGCCGAAGGGAAGGGCCAGCGGCAGGAAGGCGACTGTGGCCGGGAGGACTGGAGCGGCGCAGGTCGCAGCTGATCCGCACATTCCGGGCGCTGACGGAAGGTGACAATCGGTGCCATTGCCGGACATGTCGCATCCCTGCGGCATGGCTGGCCCGTCACCCGGCATCGCCTCGGACATCGACGATTTCGCCGCCGCGAACGCTTCATGCATCGCACCCATGCTGTGTCCGGCTGACCCACCTGCGCCCCCCGCGCCCGGGTACGGCCCGGCGCGCAGCGGCCCGCTCCCCAGCAGCATGAGCTGCAGGAGCAGTGCACTGGAGAGTGCAGCAGTGAGGCGGCGGAACAAGGACATGCGATGGGTCACCAGGGAACGTGGCTGGCCACGGGTGAATCTGGGCCGGGATGCTCAGTGATGCCGTCGGGTGGACGACGGATCTGCTGTGGGGAGATTTCCCATGCGCCCACCCCGTTCATGGGACCTCGGCTGAAGGCCTTGCAATGGCGCCGACCCGGCCACAGCGTGAAGACACAGCGACTGTTCGACGCAGTACCATCGGCGCGCTCGATGACGGGCTCACCGTTGGCATTCCTGGCGAAAACAGGAGGTCGCCGTGAGCGCTCAACTGGTGATCGACCCCGTCTGCGGGATGACGCTCGAGCAGGTCCAGGCACCGCACGTCCGCGAGCATTCGGGTGCGACCTGGTACCTCTGCTCCAACGAATGCTGCCTGAAGTTCGACGCCGATGCCGAGGCATACATCGCAGCCGCTCGGCTCGACCTCCCGGGGTGGGGCCTCACGCCGCACCCCGAGAGCATCACCGAGCAGTTCCGCCGGCCGGAGGCCTGACGCTGCTCGGTCGGGCGAAGGGTGGTGATCACGCGAGCCGCGCCCGCCGCAGCAGCTGCGCGTTGATCGCCACGATCACCGTGCTCGCCGACATGAGCACGGCGCCTACCGCCGGCGACAGCACGAAGCCCAGCGGCGCGAGCACGCCGGCCGCCAGCGGGATGGCGACGATGTTGTAGCCCGCCGCCCACCAGAGGTTCTGCACCATCTTCCGGTAGCTCGCGCGCGACAGCGCGACGATCTTCGGCACGTCGCGCGGATCGCTCCGCACGAGCACCACGTCCCCCGCCTCGACGGCCACGTCGGTCCCCGCGCCGATGGCGATGCCGACGTCCGCCGTCACGAGCGCCGGCGCGTCGTTCACGCCGTCACCCACCATCGCCACGCGCTTCCCCGCGCGCTTCAGCTCCTCGATGCGCGACGCCTTCTCCTCGGGCAGCACTTCGGCGAACACGGTGTCGATGTCGAGCTCGGATGCGACGGCGTCGGCAACGGCACGAGCGTCGCCCGTCATCATCACGACCTCGATGTGCTGGCCGTGCAGCGCGCGGATGGCCTCGCGCGATTCCGGGCGAATCACGTCGGCCACTGCGAAGGTCGCGATCGCGCGCCCATGCTCGGCGAGATGGATGGACGCCTGCCCACGCTGCGACGCGCGCTCGGTCGCCTCGCGCAGCGCGGGCGGCACGTCGAGCGAGAGCGCCTTCACCAGCGCCGGCCCGCCCATGTACAGCTCGCGCCCGTCCACCAGCGCGCGCACCCCCTTGCCGGGAATCGCCTCGAACTGCTCGGCGCGAGTCGGGTGAATGCCACGCTCGTGTGCCGACCGCACGATCCCCTGCGCGATCGTGTGCTCGGAATCCCCTTCCACCGCCGCCGCCAGGCGCAGCGCGTCGTCCGCAGACAATCCCTCCGCCGTCGCGATGTGCACCACGCCGAACTCGCCGCGCGTCAGCGTGCCCGTCTTGTCGAACACCACCGCGTTCACGGTGCGCGCCGCCTCGAGCCCGCGCCGGTCGCGGACGAGCAGGCCGCCCCGCGCCCCGAGCGTGGTGGAGATGGCGATCACCAGCGGGATGGCGAGGCCGAGCGCGTGCGGACAGGCGATTACCAGCACGGTGACCAGCCGCTCCACGGCGAACGCCGGATCGCCCGGCCGCAGCAGGAGCCAGGCGATCAGCGTGACGACGCCGGCAGCGAGCGCGACGAAGGTCAGGAAGAACGCGGCGCGATCGGCGAGCGCCTGGGCGCGCGAGCGCGAGCTTTGAGCCTGGGCCACCAGCCGCATGATCCCGGCGAGCGCCGTGTGCTCGCCGGTGCCGGTCACTTCGACGCGCAGCGAGCCGGCGCCGTTCACGGTGCCGGCGATCGTCCGGTCGCCCGACTTCTTGTCCACCGGCTTCGACTCGCCGGTGATCATCGACTCGTTCACCGCGCTCGCGCCATCGCGCACCACGCCGTCGGCGGGCACACGCGCTCCCGGCCGCACGAGCACGACGTCGCCCTCGCGCAGCGCGTCGAGCGGCACCTCTTCCATCCGGTCGCCGACGATGCGCGTCGCGTCGTTCGGGAGAAGCTTCGCCAGCTCCTTCAGCGCCCCCTGCGCCTGCGAGATGGAGCGCATCTCGATCCAGTGGCCGAGGAGCATGATCACGACGAGCGTGGCGAGCTCCTCCCAGAGCGGCATGCCCGGGAAGCCCAGGGTGACCATGGCGCTGAACACGAACGCCACGCTGATGGCGAGCGCGATGAGCGTCATCATGCCGGGCAGCCGGTCCTTCAGTTCCTGGATCGCGCCGCGGAGGAAGGGCGTGCCGCCGTAGAGGAACACGGCGGTGCCGAACAGCGCCGGGATCCACCGGGCGCCGGGGAAGCTCGGCGCAGTATAGCCAAGGGCGTTCTGGAGCATGTGGCCCCAGACGAGCGTCGGGATGGTCAGCGCGAGCGAGATCCAGAACCTGTCGCGGAACATCGCCACGCTGTGGCCGGCGTGCTTGTCATGGCCGGCGTGCTCGTCATGGCCGGCGTGCTCGTCGTGGCCCGCGTGCTCGTCGTGGCCGGCACCTGCGGCCGTCGGCTGCTCCTGCGGAGGGTGGTGATGATCGTGATGATCGTGATGGTCGTGGAGCATGGCTTGGCCCGGGTGCAGGGTGATGACCGTACCGGCGCTCAGCGTGTCACGGCGCTGACCTGATAGCCCGCGGCCTCGACCGCCTCCCTGATCCGTGACTCGGGGGCGGTGGCGGGATCGTGAGTCAGCGTTGCCGAGCCCACCGTCACCTGCTGCACGTCCACGCCGTCGAGCGCCTCGAGCGCCTTCCTCACCTGGCTGGCGCAGTGCCCGCAGCTCATGCCGTCGATCTTCATCGCCATGCCGACCATCGTTCCCTCCAGCGAGCAGCCTCGCGCGGTTCGTGGTTCTGGCGGAGACATCGATACCCCGCCCGGGTATCAAGCTATATACCCCTCCCCCCTATTGCAAGGGTCGAGCGCGCTTCATTGCTGCCGACGGTGCGACGACCAATGGATCGCCGCAATGCGCCAGCCGGCGGAGGTCCGCGACAGCACCATGAGCTCGGCACCCTCGCTGTCCACGGGCCGCCCCGAGAACGTTCCGGTGGCACGACTGGTCGAGATCACCCAGGCCCCATCGCCAGCCTGTTCGACGCGACCGACCTGTCGTGACGACCGCACCGTTCGCGCGAATGCGATGTCGGCGGCCAGGTGATGGCGGAGGTAATCGGGCCTGGTCTCCAGCTCGCCGCTCTCCAGGATCACCGCTCGCTCGTCGAGGAGGGTCGCCGCTCCTGCGCTGTCACCGTGCTCCAGCGCCGCGTGGAATCGGTTGACGACGTCCACGATCGCCGCCGAATCGGCGGCGGTGCTGCTCGCGCGGGGCGGCTGGGCGGCCGCGCTTCCTCCACCGGCGAGCATCACGATTCCTGACACGACTGCCGACCCAGCTTTCATCTTCATCACGTCGTCTCCTCCCTGCGATTCGTGGTGCGGTGAAGGTGCTGCATCAGTCCGGCATGTGCATCTCGTGGTGCGGTGCCTCCTTCGGTGACGACATCGGCATGGACATCGCGCTCGCCATGCGCTTCGGCCGTATGCGCACGTAGACCGCGACGCCGGCCGGCGTGCGCGTGCCGTATGCCGGCTCGAGTGCGGCCGGAATGAAGTTGAGCGACACGCGCCCGCCAACGCCGATCGTGCCGCCGGGAATGGACACGACTTCGCGCATGTAGCCACCCACGATCGACCGGATGTCGAACTCCTGCGCCGGATCCATGCTGGGCAGCACGAGATCCTCGGCGCTCTTGCGCACGTATTCGGCGCGCATGAACACCGCGCTCCTTCTCCCGATCTCGAGGTTCGACTCGGCGACGACGCTGTTCGACGCGTGGCCATCGTGCTCGTTCGCGCCCCAGACCAGTGCGCTCTCCCACGCCCCATCACCGATCCCGCGCCCGCCATACATCGCCGACGCGCCATATCGGTGCACCGGCTCGTCGGGATGCAGCGCCTCCGGGCTCGGCATGTACCCATACCAGCCGGAAAGACTCACGCGCCCCGTCGGGTTCACCGTCAGGCGACCCGAGTACGAGTCGAGCCCGCGCAGGTCGACATCCCATCGGTTCTCGTCGGGCTCCCGTCCATTGAACCACGATCCCTCGAGCTTCCACTGTCGCGAGTAGATGCCCGCGGTGAGCACGCCGTACGAGATGTGCGTCGCGTCCTGCCAGTGGTGGCCGAGCGGCGACAGGGGATCGTTCTGCGCCGAGGGTCGATGCATGAACGCCACGGGCCCGAGTGCGGGCTCGCCGGCGAGGCCGCCATAGAATTCGAGCGCGAGGTTCGACGCGATCGGCTGCTGGAACATCGCCGCCAGCTCCATGACGAAGTCGTGCGGATGCTGCCGGTCGTGCAGCGGCTCGCCCTTGTAGGACTCACCCGTCTGCAGCAGCAGCGGATAGCCCTTCGCGCCGATCGTCGCCGGCTCGAGGCTCGCCATGCCGTGCAGGTGCAGCATCCCGGAGCCGACGCGGCGCATGAGCATGAGCATCTCCCAGTCGATGACGCCGAATTGCGAGTCTCCGCGCTTCGACCCCTGGTCGTCGTACTGCGCGAAGGCGACGCCGTGGATCATCGCCGTCCAGTCCCCCCACATCCTGTGGTTGGCGTGCATCGGGCTCGAGTCCGGCATCCAGCTCGTGCCGGATCCCATGCGCACGTGCGAGATGCCGAGCGGACCGTTCATCATGGCGGCCATGTCGTGGCCGGCGTGGTCCATGCCCGGCATCCGCATGACCGTGTCACGGGCCGGCATCTTCCGCATCGAGTCGGCGCGAACCGTGTCGGTTCGGGCTGGCGGATGATGTTCGTGCTGCGCGTGCGCGATCGTCGGCACGACGATCAGTGTGGCGAGCAGCAGGAGGAATCGGGGCCGGAAACGACCGCGATGAGATGATTGATCGAATATCTGCGTCATGAGCTTCTGTTCCAGGATGAAGGCAACGCGCTCGTCTGCGTACTGGTGCACGCCGACGGACGCCACGATCGTGGCGCGATCGGTGGCTTGGGGCGTACGCGAGGGCTGACGGTGTTCCGGGCATGTTCGGCCGGTAGCACCAGCAGGATCTTTGCGGGAGCCTAGGCTCGAGGTGGCGGCGGCTCGGGTGCGGTGCTCACCGAGTGCGGCACTTCGCGCACGCTGGCCAGCGCGCGGTGTTCCGTCGCCGCGGGCGCGCTGGCGGCCGGACGATCGGCGATCGCCGCCGTCGCCGGGCAGTGACCGGCTGCGCTGCAGCCGGCGGCCGGACAGCTCATGTCGCAGTGCACACCGGCGTGATCCTGCGACGCCGGCGCTGCGGAGAGCCCGCTGGCTGCCGCGTCTGGCGCATGCTGTTCGGCGTGGGCCGAACCGTGGCCGGCCATGGCCATGCCCGCCATCGGCATCGCGGCTCCGCCAACCGGACACGCGCCCGCGCCGCCGACGAAGGCGAGCTGGAGCAGCAGCAGGTTGGCGACGATCGCCGAGAGGCGGCGCACGCGACGGAAGCGGGTCATCGACCGGAGTATAGCGGCGCGCACCGGTGCGCTGTAGCGTAAACGACACCAGCTGCTGCCCACGGCCTCACGTGGGCGGCACTGTGTCATTCTCCCTCCCCAGGAGGTCCGCATGTCCGAACATCATGACCCCGCGGCTCACGGTCACGCGCACCGCGATCACGAGGGCGCCGTGGCGCACGCGCCGCCGGCGGATGCGCAGGTGGCGTACACGATCGCGCGGGAGGGGGCGCAGCCGGCAGTCGACGGCCGCGTCGTGAGCGTCGAGCTGGAAGCGGGCGAGTGCGACTGGCAGTTCGTGCCTGGACGCCACACGCGCGCGTGGGGATTCAACGGCCAGGTGCCGGGCCCGGTTCTCGAGGCCAATGTGGGCGACGTGCTCGAGGTTCGGCTGACCAACCGGCTTCCGGAACCCACTGTCATTCACTGGCACGGGCTGCGGCTCCCCGCACCGATGGACGGCACGGACATGGTGCAGGAGACAGTCGCCCCTGGCGCGAGCTTCGTCTACCGCTTCCGGCTCCCGGACGCCGGCACCTTCTGGTATCACTCCCACCACAACGAGACCGTGCAGATGGAGCGCGGCCTCTACGGCGCGCTCGTGGTGCGCGCGCCAGGTGAGCCGGCACTCGACGACGAGCGCGTGCTGGTGCTCGACGACGTGGCGCTCGATCGGCACGGGCAGATCAAGCATCCGGGCTGGTGGATGGAGCAGCACGACGGGCGCATGGGAAGCACCCTCCTCGTCAATGGGCGGCAGTCCCCCGACTTCACCATGTCGGCCGGACAGGTGGAGCGGTGGCGAATCGTGAACGCGGCGAGCGCGCGGTACGTGCGTCTCTCCATCGGCGGCCGCCCCTTCACCCTGCTCGGCACCGATGGAGGGTTGATCGGCGCTCCCGTCGCCATGAGTGAGGTGCTGCTCGCGCCCTCGGACCGTGTCGACATCGCGGTCGGCCCATTCGCCGCCGGAGAGACGATCCACATCGAGTCCCTGCCCTACGACCGGAAGACGATCGCGCGGTCCAGGAACGACCTGTTCGCCACGGTGCGTGTCGGCGCAGCCGCGCCATCGACTGCCACGATCCCCTCGACGCTCCGGCAGATCGAGCCACTCGTGACGGGCCCCGTCGCGCCGACGCGCGAGGTACATCTCGGCGAGCGCATGTCCCTCACGCATGGCGCTGAGTTCTCCATCAATGGCGAGCAGCACCACCGCGACAAGCCCGTGACGGTCGGCGAGCTTCAGGTGTGGGACGTCTTCAACGACTCGATGATGGACCACCCGTTCCACCTGCACGGCTTCTTCTTCCAGGTGGTGGACGTGAATGGCACGCCCCCGGCGTTCCTTTCCTGGGAGGACACGTTCAACATTCCGCCGAAGACGCGGGTACGGATCGCCTGGATGCCCGACGACCGGCCGGGAGAGTGGATGTACCACTGCCACATCCTCGAGCATCATGCGGCAGGGATGATGGGGCACTTCGCGGTCGTGCGTCCTGGACACGAGGCGAATGCTTCATCGGCCGCGGCGCACCATCACCACCACGGGTAGGCTGGCGATGGCGAGATGGCGAAGGCAGTGATCGTCACGCATCGCGCCGACGAGACGAGGGGCGGCGTGCTCGACTGAGCACGCCGCCCCTCCTGCGATCTGGAGTCTGGCCTCGGGCCTCGCTACTTCACCTCGAACTGTGCCGTCATGCCGTGCACGCTGTGCGGCTTCCCGTCCTTCGCGTCAGGAAGGAAGCACACCATGCCGTACGTGCCCGGCGTGAGGTCGAGCGCGACGGTGCTCGAGCGCCCCTTGCCGAGGGGTGCCACGCCGCCGAGCGGCATTGCAGGAGGCGGGCCCTGCATGCCGCTCTCCACCCAGTCCGCCAACTTCTTCGTCGTCGCGCCTGGCGCGAGCTTCACGAACAGCACCTCGTGGTCCTGCGTCGCGTCGTTCGTCACCTGAATCACGTGGCGTCCCGCCGTGAGCGGCTTCGACAGGCCGAACTTGTAGTCGCTGAGGCGGATGTTGACGTCGGCCGGCAGGTTCACGGCCGGCGCGCTGCTCGGCGTGACGGTGAGCGCGCTGATCATCCCCTTCATCACGTGCGGCGTCGGATCGCCGGGCGACGGAACGAAGCAGACGAGGGCGTAATTGCCCGGCTCGAGGGTCAGCGTGGCATCGGTCGTCTGGCCGGGCGCGATGGCGTTCGGGCCGCCCACCGCCACCATCCACGCCGGGGGCGGTCCGGGCTTCTTCATGGCTTCCATGAAGTCGTTCACCGTCTTGCCGTGCAGCAGCTTGACGATGGCGAGGTGATGGAGCTGCTTGCCGTCGTTCACCATGCGGAAGGTGATCGTGCCGGCGGATGTACTCTTCGGCGCGGTGAACGCGAACTCGCTCGCGTGCACGGTGACGATGGCGGGCTTGACGACTGGCCCCGGCGACATGACGCCGGCGGCGAGCAGGACGGACAAGGTGCGGAACATGGGAGGGACTCTGCGGAAGGGTACGAGGGGGAACGAGGGGCCATAACGTCGCCCCTCCCGGAAAGTTTCGCCAGCCCACCCCTGACCTTCCGACCTTCCGACATCCCGCCCTTCTCACATCGGCATCATCATCCCTTCGTGCATGCCATGTCCGCCGTGCTCATCCTGGCCGGCGTGGTCGTCGCCCCAGATGGCCGCCGCGTCGTTTCCCTCGAACACGTTGGCGTGCAGCATCCAGCCGAACAGCACGGGATGGAACGTGCCGCCAACACGGTCGCACGCTTCCTTCGTCGCGATCGGGCTCTCGGGGCCGAAGACCGGCGCGCCATGATCCTGCTCGAGCCAGCGCTTCGCGTCGCCGCGCCTGGGCACGCACCAGTTCACATGCTTGTGCCAGCGCGCGATCGAGAGCGGCACGCGCTCGTCGAGCTTCCCGGCATCGAACCGCTTCGGCGCGGTGTACATCGCTCCCACCAGCTCGAGCCTTCCGTCGACGCCACGCTTGTAGAGGATCGACGTCGGCCGCGTGGGATCGAAGCGGAATCCCTCCTGCACCGCGCGCCAGTTGTTGGTGAAGTGGTAGACGCGCTGCTCCTTCACCTGCGGCATGAACATCCGGTAGCCATCCGCCACCGCCGCCGAGGTGTCGCGGTACTTCAGGAGCGCCGCGCGGAGCTCGCGCGCGATCGTGGCTGCGCGCGCCGAGTCGCCAGGCGCGAGCGGACGCGTGGGCGACATTTCCATGTGGCGCGCCGCGTTCGCCGCGAGGCTCGGCCCGGCGGACACGGCCACCTTCGTCGCCGCCGGCGCGGGTGACTGTGCGCTGGTGAAGCGGGCAAGGAGGGCCAGCAGGAGCGCGCTTCCCGCGACCAGCGTGACGGCGACACGCAGGCGGATCGAGCGCTGCGGTCGGTGGAGTGCTTCGATGACCATGGGACTCCCGAGGGTCGTTCGTCCTGTGCTACCGATCCAGACGATCCAGCCCGCGGGGTGTTAACGGCTGCCCGTTCCGGCCTGGTGCCGGCGCACGTACCGCCCGTCGAATCCGGGCGTCCACGTCTTCCCGCCATCGGTGGACGTCTCGAACAGCTGTCGCACCGTGTCCGGGGCGACGTTGAAGAAGGTGAGGCGCTGCTCCACCCGGTTGCCCTTCGCGTCGAGCGTCCAGCCCATGAAGCGCATCGCACCATCGCGATACTCGCCGGTGTAGTCGAGCACTCCACCACGGTCGGCCACCCACACCTGCCGCCACCGCTTCAGGTTGGGATCGTAATAGTTGTAGCTCTTCCCCTCACCGCCCTTCGCACCGGTCCAGTTCTCGGAGATCACGCAATGGTGCAGGATGGGATGCACGTCGTTGGTGCCGAGTTGCTGCTGCGGCGTGGGCGCCGCCAGCTGCCACGGGGTCACGTCCCACATGCCGATCCAGAAGTCGAACTGGCGGTGCTCGGCCGCCGTCTCGCACACGTAAGGCGGCGGTGTGGTCGCCGGCACCTGCGCGACGACGGGAGCAGCACCGATGACGTTTGCCAGCATGAGCGCGAGTCGCATGAACAACCCGACCTCGACACCGCGCTGACCGTCACGAATCGTGACGGCACCTGCGCGACGATGACGGCGGTGTGCGCAGGCCGTAGTTTCCCTTGCAGGACCTCCACCCCCGCGCCCGTGCTCGATACCTCGATCAGCCAGCTCCTCAGTGGCAACCCGGCGCTCGCCCTGCCTGCGCTGTTCGCCGGCGGCGTGCTGACGAGCCTCACGCCGTGCGTCTACCCGATGATCCCGATCACGGCGGCCATCGTCGGCGGCGAGACGGCGGCGGCGCGCTCGGCAGAGGTGCCCGCGTCGCGCACGAGGCCGGTGCTCCTCACCCTCACCTACGTGCTCGGCCTCGCGCTCGTGTACTCGGCGCTCGGCGTGTTCGCGGGGCTGACGGGCACGCTCTTCGGCAGCGTGAGCACCAATCCATGGCTGTACTTCGCGATGGCCAACGTGCTCATCCTGGCCGCGCTGAGCATGCTCGACGTGATACCGATTCGCCTGCCGGCGGGTATCATGACACGCGCCGCCACGATGGGCACAGCGGGACGCGTGTCCGGTGCGTTCATCATGGGGGCGATGTCGGGGCTCGTCGCCGCGCCCTGCTCGGCACCGGTGATGGCCGCCGTGCTCACCTGGGTGACGGTGACGAAGAGCGCGCTGCTCGGCTTCGTCTACCTCTTCACCTTCTCGCTCGGCATGTGCACGCTGCTCGTCGTCGTGGGCCTGTCGAGCGGAGGACTGGTGCGGCTGCCGCGCGCCGGTGCGTGGATGGTGACGGTGAAGCGCATCTTCGCGCTGATCATGATCGGCGCGGCGGAGTACTATCTCATCAAGATGGGGCAACTGCTGATATGACGTCGATGCTTCGCACCCGCTTCGCGCTCGCGCTCGTCGCAGGCGCGCTCACGCTCGCCGCACCGCGCGTGCTCAGTGCGCAGGACGCCGGCCTCCCGCTCGGCAGTGCGGCACCGAGCGCCCTCGTGAACACGCTCGACGGGAAAACGGTGAACCTCGCCGACGTGGCGAAGGGTCCGGCGCTGATCGAGTTCTGGGCCACCTGGTGCGAGAACTGCGAGCACCTGCTCCCCACGCTCAAGCGCGTGCACGCGCAGTACGGCAACCGCGTGAAGTTCGTCGGCGTGTCGGTGAGCGTGAACCAGAGCCCGAAGCGCGTGCAGCTCCACGTCGCGAAGTACGGCGTGCCGGGCGTGCAGCTCTACGACACGCAGGGCAACGCGACCGGCGCGTGGGACGTGCCGGCGACGTCGTACGTGGTGGTGCTCGATCGCACCGGTCGTGTGGTGTACACGGGGGTGGGCGGGGATCAGGATCTGGAGAAGGCGATAAAGAAGGCGCTTTGACTACAACTGAAGTAGCACGTACCTCGTACTTCGTAGCGGGACCCGGTTGGAGGCTTCTAGAAGGCACGGAGGCATCACGCGCCACGAACGACCATCGTCAACGGCGGTCGCTCGTGGCGCGTGATGCCAGAGCGCACATTGTGGATGCGTCCAGCTGGGTCGAAGTACGCGGTACGCAGTACGAAGTACTCGCAGTTGTCGTCACCGATTCACGGTCGCCATCCCCCCTTCCGGATACCTGGTTCCGGCCGCCACCCCGACCGGCGCGATCTCGTCGATCCGGCGCAGGTCCTCCGGCGAGAGCTGCACGTCGAGCGCGCCGACGTTCTCCTCCAGGTACTTCACCCGTTTCGTCCCCGGGATCGGCACCACGTCCTGACCCTGGGCGAGGAGCCACGCGAGCGCGAGCTGCGACGGCGTGCAGTTCTTCCGCTTCGCGAGCTGCTCGATGTGCGACACGAGGTCGAGGTTCTTCTGGAAGTTCGCGCCCTGGAAGCGCGGCTGGTTGCGACGGTAGTCGTCGGCCGGCAGGTCCTCGAAGTTGCGGAAGCGGCCGGTGAGGAAGCCGCGTCCGAGCGGACTGTACGCCACGAAGCCGATTCCCAGCTCGCGACAGGTCGGCAGGATCTCGTCCTCCACCTCGCGGCTCCACAGCGAATACTCGCTCTGCAGCGCCGTGATGGGATGCACCGCGTTGGCGCGACGGATCGTCGCTGGCGCCGCCTCGCTCAGGCCGAGAAAGCGCACCTTGCCCTGCTTCACCAGCTCGGCCATTGCGCCCACCGTATCCTCGATCGGCACCTTGGTATCCACGCGGTGCTGGTAGTAGAGGTCGATGTGGTCCACGCCAAGCCGCTCGAGCGACGCATCGCACGCCTTGCGAACGTAGTCCGGCGATCCCTCGATGCCGAGGAACGCACCCTCCTCGCTGCGCACGTTGCCGAACTTCGTGGCGAGCACCACCTGGTCGCGCTTCCCCTTGATCGCCCGCCCCACGAGCCGCTCGTTGGTGAACGGCCCGTACATGTCGGCCGTGTCGAGGAAGGTGATCCCCAGCTCGAGTGCGCGGTGGATGGTGCCGATCGACTCCGTGTCGTCCCGGCCGGCATAGAACTCGGACATCCCCATGCAGCCGAGGCCGAGAGCGGAAACTTCGAGGTTGCGTAGCGATCGCTTCTGCATACTGATCACCAGGAGAAATGGTTCGTCGGTTCTTCGGCTCATCGGTTCACGGCGTGCCTCGGGCGGCTCCTGCGTCCCGAGGTCGGCCGTTCACCGAGAAACCGAAGAACCGAAGAACCGCAGTTCTCAGTCAAACAGTCCCTCTACGGAGAGATATCTCTCCCCCGTGTCGTAGCAGAACGCGAGCACGCGTACCTTCGCCGGGAGGTCGGGGAGCTTCTTCGCCACGGCGGCGAGCGTGGCGCCCGATGAGGGGCCGACGAAGATGCCTTCCTCGCGTGCGACGCGCCTGGCGAAGGTGTAGGCCTCTTCTTCCGTCACCTGGACGAAGCCGTCCACAGCGTCGCGGTGGAAGTTCTCGGGCACGAAGCCCGCGCCGACGCCCTGGATCTTGTGCGGCGTGTGCTCGCCACCGCTCAGCACCGGCGACTTCGCCGGCTCCACGGCGAAGGTCCTGAAGTTCGGCCACGCCTTCTTGAGGGTCTCGCTCACGCCGGTGATGTGGCCGCCCGTGCCGACACCGGTGAGCAGGACGTCGAGTCCCTCGGGGAAGTCGCGCAGGATCTCCTGCGCCGTCGTGCGGCGATGGATCTCCGGATTGGCGGGATTCTGGAACTGCTGCGGCATCCACGCCTTCGGCGTGCTGGCGACGATCTCCTCCGCCTTCGTGATGGCACCCTTCGTCCCCTCTTCCTTCGGCGTGAGCACGAGCTCGGCACCGTAGGCCGCGATGTCGCGACGCCGCTCCACCGACATGGACTCCGGCATGACGATGACGAGGCGATAGCCCTTCACCGCCGCCGCCATCGCGAGCCCGATCCCCGTGTTCCCCGACGTCGGCTCGACGATCACGCTCCCCGGACCGAGGATCCCCCGCCGCTCGGCGTCCTCGATCATGGCGATCCCGATCCGGTCCTTGATGCTCCCACCCGGGTTGGCGCGCTCGAGCTTGAGCCAGACCTCGGCGTTGGGCGCGATGTCGCGATACAGCCGATTGATGCGGACTTCGGGCGTGTTGCCGATGGTCTGGAGGATGTTGTCGAAGCGCATGGAGGGCGGGGATGACAGGAAGACCGGAGGACCGAACGACCGAACGACCGGAGGACCGAACGACTGGAAGGCCGGAGGACCGGAGGACCGTTCGGTCCATCGGTCCATCGGTCCTCCCGCCTTTCCCGCACTACCCGCGCCGCGCCTCCTCATCCAGCCCGGCAACGATGGCCGCCACATCGTCCTTCGCGGTGCGTGTGTTCATGATCGTCACGCGCAACACGCGCCGGCCGCCGAGGCTGGTGGCGGTGATCCAGCCCGCACCGGAGCGGTTGTAGCGCTCGCGCAGCGCACGGTTGATCTCGTCGAGCTCGGCCTCGCTTCGCGTTCCGTCGCCGATCCAGCGGAAGCAGAGGATGTTGCACTGCGGGCGATGCATCGGCTCGAACGCCGGATCCGCCACGAGCTGGTCGTGCATCGCCATCGCCACGTCGCACAGCCGGTCGTACAGCGCGCCGATGCCGCGGGCGCCGTAGCGCTGCAGCGCCACCCAGAGCTTGATGACGTCGGCGCGCCGCGAGCAGAGGAAGCTGCGCACCCCCTGGTCCAGCACGCGCGCTCCTTCCTCGCCATGGAACAGGTAGGGGGCGCGCTGGGTGAACGCCGCGTCGAGGTCGCGCTCGTCGCGCACGAGCACGACGCCGGCGCTCAGCGGCAGGAGCATCATCTTGTGCGGATCCCACGCGATGGAGCGCGCGCGGCCGATGCCGCGGACGTCGTCGCGATGCCGCTCGCTCAGCAGCGCCGACGCGCCGTGCGCGCCGTCCACGTGCAGCCAGATCCCGCGCTCCTCGCACATCAGGCCGATCGCCTCCAGGTCGTCGAAGGAGCCGGTGGCCGTCGAGCCCGCCGTCGCGACGACCGCCATCACGCGCCGGCCGGCATCGCGCAACTGGTCGAGCGTCGCACGCAGGGCCTCGACATCCATCCGCCAGTCGCGCGACGGGATTGCCACGGCGTTGCGCATGCCGAGGCCGAGCTCGCCGACAGCGCGCGACACGGCATAGTGTGCATGCTCGCCGCACACGACCACCGGCGGATCGTCGCCGACACCTTCCGTCCACACGTCGGGCATGCTCGCCGAGCGTGCCGCGAGCAGGGCGGTGAACGTGGCCTCGGTACCGCCGCTCGTCAGCGTGCCGCCGGCGCGCCCGCCGTAGCCGACGAGGTCGCACATCCAGCGAATCACGCGATGCTCGAGCGCCGTCGCCGTCGGCGACATCTCCGCCACCGCAACCGACTGGTTCAGCGCCGCCGTCACCGACTCCGTCCAGATGGCGGCCGGCAGGGGCGCCGACACCTGGTGGCCGGCGTACCGGGGATGATACAGATGATTGCAGTCGGGGATCACCTCGTCGCGCAGGCGCGCCGCCACCTGCACGAGCGACTTCCCCTGCAGCGGCATCGGTTCGTCGAATCGCGCCGCGAGCTCCGCCGCGCTGCGTGAGGTGCTCACCGGGCCGTCGCCGGTGCGCGTCGTGTCGAAGTATTCGACGGCGAGCGCGGCGAACAGCGCCGCCGCGTCGCGGCTCATGTCGGCCTCGAGCTCGGCGAGAATGGATAGGTCGTCGGTCATGATCGGAAACTACGTCATGCGCCAGTGGTGGCGCCTCGCGGGACCTCGCGCCACTTTGCGTCAAATATGGAATTCCCCACCCGCCCATGAGCAGCACGCTGCTCCTCGTCATCGTCGCCGCCAGCGCATACCTGGCGGCGCATGTCGTGTTCGGCTGGCTGGGGCGGAAGTACCTCGTCGTCTCCGGCGCCGAGTACCTGCTGCTCGGCATCGTGCTGGGCCCGCACGTGACGCGCGTGCTCACGCCGCAGGTGGTGGACAGCTTCGCGCCGATCACTACGCTCGCGCTCGGGTGGATGGGTGCGGCGGTCGGGATGCGGATGTACCTGCCCGAGCTCGTGAAGGTACCGGGCATCGCCTTTCGTCTCGCGCTCGCCGAATCGGCGCTCACCTTCCTCCTCGTGGGCGGCGTGGAGATGGTGGTGCTCGCCTGGCTGTACGAGATCTCCTTGCTCGAGGCCGCCCTGCCGGCGGCCGCACTCGCCGGGATCGCCACCGCATCGTCGTCCGCCGGCGTGGAGCTGGCGGCGAAGCGCCTCAACGAGCGTGGCGTGGAGGTGACACAGCTCGGCGCGTCGGTGCTGGTGAATGCCGTCGTCGCCGTCGTGTCGTTCGGCCTGCTCGCCAGCGTGTGGCACCGGCCGGTGATGGTGAACGACCGGCCGCTCACCGCCACCGAGTGGATGGTCATCACGCTGGGGATGGGCGTGATCGGTGGCGTGCTGTTCCACCTGTTCGTCGGCGACGAACGCGACAGCGACCGCATCTTCGTCTCCCTCGCCGGCGGCGTGATCCTCGTGAGTGGAGCAGCGGCGTTCTCGGGACTCTCGCCCCTCCTCGCGGCGCTCGTCTTCGGCGCGATTCTCGTCAACACGTCGCGCAACCGCGTCGAGCTGGCAGCGACCATCGCGCACGTGGAGCGTCCGCTCTACTTCGTGCTGCTCGTCTTCGCCGGTGCGGCGTGGCAGCCGAGCACCTCGGCGTGGGTGCTGCCGGTCATCCTGTTCCTCGTCGCTCGCGCGGTCGCCAAGGTTGGGGGCGCGCGGCTGGTGACGCGCATGAACGGGATGCTTCCCGTGCTCGGCCCCGACTGGGGGCGCGGGCTCGTCGGCCAGGGCGGACTCGCCCTCGCCATTGCGCTCAACTACGTGTACCAGGACGGCGGCACGCTCCCCTATTTCGTCTTCACGGCCTCCATCGCCTCCGTGCTGCTCACCGACCTGATGTCGGCGCGGCTGGTGCAGTCCGTGCTCGCGCCCCTCATCGCGCGCCGGGATGCGCTGCTGCGCCCCCTCGACGGCCCGCCCGCACCCGACGGAGGCGCCTGAGCGATGCGACGCATCATCATCCTCGCATTGCTGCTCGGCGGCGTGCGCCTCGTGCTTCCACTCGGCACGGGCACCAGCAGCGCCCATTCGCTGCTCACCTTCGGCTTCCTCATCCTCGCCGCGTACACCAGCGGCGAGGTGGCGGTGTCCTTCCGGATGCCGCGCATCGTCGGCTACCTCGTGGCCGGCGTGCTGTTCGGGCCATCGGCGCTCGACATCGTGAACGTGGAGGCGACGCAGGAGCTCGCGCCGGTGAGCTCGCTCGCCATCGCGCTCATCGCCTTCCTCGCCGGCGCCGAGCTGCGGTGGAGCGAGCTGCGCGAGCGCGGGCGCGCCATCGCGCTCATCCTCACCAGCGAGCTGGGTCTCACCTTCATCGCGCTGGCGGCCCTGCTCATCGGGTTGCGTGAGCACGTGCCGTTCCTGCAGGGGACGCCCACGCCCACGATGATCGGGTTCAGCCTGCTCTTCGCGTCCATCGCCGTCGTGCACTCGCCGGCGGTGACGATGGCGCTCCTCACCGAGACGGGAGCACGCGGTCCGGTGGCGCGCACCACCCTGGGAGTGGTGCTGGTGTCGGACGTCGTCGTCATCATGCTGTTCAGCGCCGTGCTCGCACTCGCCCGCGCGCTCGTGCCTCCGACCACGGGAGACGTCGCCGCCATCTCGCTCGGCGGCGTCGTCTGGGAGCTCGTCGGCGCGGTGGTGGTCGGCTCGGCGCTGGGCGCTGCCGTGGCGCTCTACCTGCGCTTCGTGAAGCGCGAGCTGATGCTGTTCGCCGTGCTGGTGACCTTCTTCGGTTCCGAGATCGCGCGGCTCGTGCACGTGGAGACGCTGCTCACCCTGCTCACGGCAGGGTTCGTGATGGAGAACATCTCCCGCGATGGCGACGGCGACGCGCTGCGCCACGCGATGGAGCGCTCGGGCGCGCCGGTGTTCGTCGTCTTCTTCGCCCTCGCCGGTGCGGCGATGGCAGTGAAGGACGTGGTGGCGATCTGGCCGCTCGTCGTCCCCATCGTGCTCGTGCGCGCGGCAGGGATCTGGACGGGATGCCGCGTCGGCGCGCGCTGGGCGCGCGTGCCGTCGCAGACGGGGAACCTGGTGTGGATGGGCCTCATCTCGCAGGCCGGCGTCGCCATCGGCCTCGCCACCGTGATCGCCGAGGTGTACCCGACCCGCGGCGCCCCGATCCGGACGCTCTTCCTCGCCACGCTCGCCGTCAATCAGATCGTCGGGCCGATCCTGTTCCGGATGGCACTGGCACGAGGGGGGGAGCTGGGGGAGGGAGAGGCGCCAGCTGCAACTGCAACTGCGGTAGCAAGTACGTAGGACGTCGACGACGACAACTACAACTGAAGTACGCCGTACTCCGTACCTCGTACGAGGACCTGCCGCACGCCTGGCCCAATGCAGCTCCAGCTCCCGCGTGAGGAAAGAGGGGCCATCCGTTCATTGGGATGGCCAGCCCCCTGGGTCGCGATACGGCGTACGAAGTACGGGCTACTTCTGTTGTCGTTATCGGAGAAGCGCTTCAGCTGCCCTGCAGTGACAAGGAAAGCAGCCTCCTCGACTCCCCCGTATCCTTCGTCAGGTGGCACTCGATCGTGTCGATCGTCGCCGGCTCGTCGAAGCGCATGGCCAGCAGGGCGCGGATCACCTCGCGCGGCTGCTCGCGGTAGAGACTGAGGGTGACGTGCGGCGTGAAGTAGAATCGCGGCGCCGTCGCGCGGAGCCCGCTCGTCTTGATCGCCTCGTGCAGCGCGCGCAGCGGGCCATGCGGATCGAGCGGGAGCACGACGATCTCCGTCTGCATGAACTTCGTCGGCGCGCCGAAGCGGATCTCGATCGGCGCGGTGCGTTCGGCGATCGGCGCCAGCTGCTCCTCGAGTTGCTCCACCCGAGTGTCGGCGAGGATCGGCCCCATCCCCGACGAACCGGCCAGCGTCACGTGCGGCGAGCCGAGGCGCGCCAGCTTCGGGTCGAACTCCGCCTGCACTTCGGCGATGCGTTCCCCGGCGGGACCATGGATGGGCGCGAGGACGAAGATCCCGCTCTTCGTGCGAGTCGCCACGCCGTCGCTCACCGCAGGCCGAGCAGCGACGCGGGGAGCAGCGAGAGATGGAGCGACTGCCCGCCGCCGGGCTCCGGCACGAGCGAGCCGGTGAGGAAGAAGCGGTCCACGCGGTTCCCGGTGTGGGAGTCGTTGAAGCGCACCACCTTGAGCCCGGCGAAGGTGCCGATTCCGGCGCCGATGATCACGTCGCTCGCCCAGTGCCGGTTGTTGTACATTCGCGAGACGCCGACCAGCGTCGCACCGGTGTACAGCACCGGCCCGACGATCCATCGCGTGTTCGGCGCGTTGCGCGACGTCTCCGCCGTCACCGCCGCGGCCGCCGCGAACGCGGACACCGTGTGCCCCGACGGGAACGACCGGTACGCGTCGCCGCCCTTCAGCCCGCGCATGAACCCGTAGCTGTTCGGGTCGCCCGGCTCCACGCTCGGCCGCTGCCGCCCGACGACCATCTTCACCACGCCGGCAACCCCCTCGCCGATGATCAACGCCTCGGTGCCATGCAGGCCGAGCGACGCGAGCTTGCGGTTCTTCGCCAGGCGACCGGCGGCGTACATCGACGTGCCGATGATGTAGGAGCCAGGCGTGGCGGTGGTGCGTACGAAGGTCGCGAGCGCCTGCAGCTTGCGATTGGCCTGCGTGGAGGAGTCCTGCAGCCGGTCACGGAACCGCTCGTCGAGCGGATGCACCAGCCGTGCGGTCACGGCAAACGCGCCGGCGAGGATCGCGTCGCGATAGGTGAAGAGCGGCCTGGTGGACGACGTGCTGTCGGCGTTCTGCGCGAATGCCGGCGCCTGCAGCATCGGCGCGAGCGGCAGGACGAGCAGCAGCGATGCGGAAACGCGGCGAACGGTTCGACGAACGGCGGTCACCGGCGCTGCTTCCTGTTCTTCATGGTGATCTCGCGCGAGTGCTCCAGGTCGTCGAGGAACATCGCTTCCGCCTGCGCGCCGAGCGTGGCGTCCTCGATCACGGCGTCCAGCTCGTAGTTGATGGCCACGCCGAGGGGGTTGAAGTCGGTCGAGCCGACGCGCACCCACCGCCCGTCCACGACGCTCGTCTTCGCATGCATCATCGTGCCCTTCCACTCCCAGATGCGCACCCCGTTGGTGAGGAGGCGGCGGTAGTAGCGACGCGTGATGAAGGTGACCCACTTGTGGTCGTTGCGGCTGGGCACGAGGATACGCACGTCCACGCCGTCACGCGCCGCACCGGTGAGCGCCTCCACCTCCGACCAGCTCGGCGCGAAGTACGCCGTGGCGATCCAGATCGACCGTTCGGCGGAGATGGCCTGGGTCTGCAGGGCGCGCGCGATGCGGAGACGCAACGGCTCTCCCTCCACGATGCCGACGAGTGCGGGGGGCGCATTCGACGGGTCGAGGTGCGCGCCGCGCGCGGCGCGGCGCGTGAGCCGGTGCGAGCCGCGGCGCTCGCGCTTGATCGCGCGCTCCCACATGGTGTCGAACGCCTGCTGCATGTCGATCGCCGCGGGCCCCTCGATGCGCACCGCCGTGTCCCGCCAGTGCCCACGATGGCGAGGCGTCTCGCCGATCCACTCGTTGCCGATGCCCACGCCGCCCGTGATGCCGATCGCCGAGTCCACCACCAGCAGCTTGCGGTGATCGCGTGGGATGAGGCCAAGCCAGGGCCGGAAGCCCGGTCCGTTGAAGGTGCGCTGCACCACCCCCGCCTTCTTCAGGGCGGACATGAAGCTCGACGTCATGCCGCGCATGCCGATCCAGTCGGTGAGCAGCCGGACGCTCACCCCGCGTTCACAGGCGCGGATCAGCGCTTCGCCGATGCGGCGACCGGTGTCGTCGGGGCGGAAGATGTACGCCTCGAGCACCACGGTCTCCTTCGCGCCGTCGATCAGGGCGCACATCGCATCGAAGGTGGCCGGCCCGTCGTGCAGGAGAGCGACCTGGTTTCCACTCGACACATCGGCGGCAGCGATGCGCCACAATCCGCGCGCAAAGGCGGGCCCGGCACCGGCGTCGCGCCGGCGCTCCACGACGGGGGCGGCTGATGCGAGTTCGACGGCGGGCACGATGGCGCTGGAGTCAGCAGCGGGACGCTCGGACTCGACGGAGTGTGCAGTAGTGTTCACTGGACGTGGCACAGGTTCACGTTACGTGCCGTCGCGCTGTCGCGCCTGCTCCTCCGCGCCGTCCGCATTCGCCGTCGTCTCGCCGAAGTAGCGCTCGAGCTGGCCGAAGTCGAACGGCTTCTGCAGCACGGGGCGCCCGAGAGTGCGCCAGACCCGGTCCCCTGAATCGGCGTCGGCCAGCTCGCCGGTGACGAAGGTCACCCGTTCCGCGAGCGCGGGGTGAGCTTCCTCGATCCAGCTCAACAGCTCGAATCCGCTCTCCGTGCCGAGCCACACGTCGAGGAACAGCGCATCGGGCTCGTGTTCAGCAAGCACCGCCTGCGCACCCGCAATGGAGTGCGCCAGGTGAACCGTGTGTCCGCGGCGGCCGAACCAGCGGGCCACGGCGCGGCCGATCGTCTCTTCGTCGTCGACATACAACAGCGTCGCCATACCCTTCTCGGCATCGGTGCACCAAGCGGTCTCCCGGCGTCGGGATGGGCCGATGCTACGCATTTGTCCGGCCGCTCGCAATCGGTGTTCACGCGTTTGTGGCCCTTGTCACACCGAAGTCCC
>DASUXT010000024.1:0-14351 GCA_036377775.1 Gemmatimonadaceae bacterium
CCGACGCCCGGCGGGTCGAGGCTCTGGATGATCCCGAGCATCTCCTCCGCTTCCGCCATCGTGTAGAGCGGCAGGTCGTCGGTGTCGCGCTCGGCGACCTCGGCCGCCTTCGCCACGCTCTCGTTGGCGCCCTCGACGATCTTCTCGAGGCCGCAGGCGAGGTAGCCGTCCTCGTTGATGTTGCCGATGAACTCCTCGGCGAGGTACATCTGGCGGCCGCTGAGGTCGAGCAGGCTCACCTGCTCCCGCAGGTGGTCGGAGAGGTCACGGGTGTCCACCGTGACCGGCTCGTAATACTCCCGCTCCTCGTGCTCCTCGCGTCGCCCGCCCGCATCGAAGCCGTCGAGCAGGATCTCCTCCCAGTCGATCTCCCCCTTCTCTTCCTTCTCGGCTTCGGTTTCCTGGGTCGCCTCTTCCTGCTGGGTCTCTCCCTCTTCCTCGTCTTCTTCCTCCGGCTCGATCATGTCGAGGAACGGATTGTTGAGCAGCTCCTGCTTGAGGTGCTGCTGGAGGTCGAGGAGGGGCATGTAGAGCAGATCCATCGCCTGGTACAGGCGAGGATTGATCTTGAGCTCCTGCTTGAGCTGGGTGTGCTGGCCGAGACCGGGTCTCATGCGCTTTCTCCTGTGCCCTGTGTCTCGGTCGCGAAGCGCGCGCGAAGGCGCGCCGTGAGGGTGGGTCCAAGATAGATGTCCGCCACCTCGTCGTCGAATACGAGCTCGCGCACAGTGCCCGAGACCTTCACCTGGCCTTCGAACATGATGTACGCGCGGTCCACGATGTCCAGAGTCTGTTCCACGTTATGGTCACTGATCAGCACGCCGATGCCTCGGTGGCGCAGGCCGGCGACGATGGTCTGGATGTCGTGCACGGCGATCGGATCCACCCCCGCGAACGGCTCGTCCAGCATCATGAACTTCGGCTGCGTCACCAGCGCCCGCGTGATCTCGAGACGTCGCCGCTCTCCGCCGGACAGCTGGAACGCCTTGCTATGACGCAGGTGCTCGATCTTCAACTCGCCCAGCAGGTCCTCGAGCCGCTTGTCGCGCTCCTCCCTCGAGATGGGGAGGGTCTCGAGAATCGCCACGATGTTGTCCTCGACGGACAACTTCCGGAAGATGGACGGCTCCTGGGAAAGATAGCCGACTCCCAGTCGCGACCGCTGGTACATCGGCATGTTGGTGATATCTGCCGAATTCAGCGTGATGCGGCCCGACATCGGCTGGATGAGGCCGACGATCATGTAGAACGTCGTGGTCTTCCCGGCTCCATTCGGGCCCAGCAGTCCGACGATCTCTCCCTGTTGCAATCGGAGGGCCACGTCATTCACCACCCTGCGCCGCCGATAGACCTTCACGAGGCCCCGCGCCTCGAGCACACTGGCAGCGGCCGGAGAGGAGACGGGGGTCGCGCGGTCGTCGCGCGCCGCGGCGTGCTCGCCGGTCTGGATGAGCGCGTCGGCAATTGCCTGCCGTGCGGCGGCGACATCGGCCCAGATGCGCTCCGCGATCCGGATCGTGCTGTCTGGCTGCAGCTCGCCGGAGGGTAGCACGACCACCTGCTCGGAGGCGAGACGGGGAAGCACGGAGCGGACGAGGTGGGCTCGCACCTGGTCCATGCTCAGCTCTCCCGCCTCGCGCTCGGCGTCGCGGCCCGCGGCCCGCTCGGCGGCCAGGTGGTCCTTCCGGTAGCAGACGGCGACGTCGTCGAAGGTGGCGACGCCACTCGCGTTGGCGGCGCAGATGAGCGCGTGCAGGGCGAGCGCGGTGGAGCGGTCGCCATTGGCGAGGCGTTCGACGAGCGCCTGGATGCGGGGCGGCAGGGCCGGCGAGGTCATGGGCGCTTCGGAACGGTCGCCGGCGGCGTGGCGGCGCGTGGCGGATTCGTGGGCGGCCGGCTTGGCATCGGTCGGCCGGCCGGCGGCTTCGACGTGGAGTCGGTGGCCGCACCAGCCGCGGTGCTGGCGTGGCATCGCGCACCTTCGGCGGTCGAGTCGGGCTGCAGGAGAACCCCTGTCGCGCCATCCTTGTCGGTGATCTCCACCGTCGTCACCTGCGCCGAGTCGAAGTGCGCGGTAATCACGCGCCCGGTGACGTAGCTGATGGCGGGCACGCAGAGCGACGTGTCCTGGGGGGCGAGGTGCTGCAGCGAGGTGGCGTGGCCGCTGGCCACGGTCAGGCGGATCTGCGGTTTCGTGGTGGTGTCCCTGGGGGGGACGGAATCGAAGTACGCGACGATCGTGTCGCCGGTGAGGCGATCCATCTCCTTCGTCTTGTACTTCGTGGTGTCCGGCATCGCTTCGGCGACCGCTCCGCGGAGGGCATGCAGCTCGCGGACGTGCTGGGCCGGCATGATGACGTTGATCGAGTCGGCGACGATGGATTGGGTGGGGGAGGTGGCGTGCGCACGACTCTTTCCCCACACGATCGCCTGCTGCAGCAGGTCGTTGGCGACGCGAAGGTCGATGGTGTCGGACTTGAGGTCGAGATCTTCGCTGTGCGCCTGGGCGGCATTCTTGGCGAGCACGCGATCGAGCTTCCGCTCCCGCGTGCGCAGATCGATCGTCTCGCCGACGAGCGTGAAGGGGCGGCCCTTGGTGCCGGTGATGCGCGGCTGGCGCATCATGCGCAGCAGCCCGGAGCCGCCGTCCGCGTAGAGCGAGTCGCCGACCGCGGTGAGCTCGGGGCGCACGACCACGACCTGCCCGACGGCGGAGACGATGCTGTCGCCCAGCAGGTAGATGGTGTTGGCGGTGATCTTCACCGGCGGCTGCGGGCGGCCGAGGGAGTCCTTCTGGACGAGGTTGATCGTTGGACGGCCGATCGCCGTGGCCGACTGCTGGGGGCGAACGCCGGCGACGGCGCGGAAGAACTCGACCTGCGGCCCGGTGAGCGTGGTGCCGCTGGGAAGCGTCGCGACGACGTTCTGCGTCGCGAGGACGCGCTCGTCGCGCTGGAAATACGTCAGGAAGTCGGACTTGAGCTTGAGGCGCGGCTCGCGGTAATCGACGTGCCCGATGAAGACGATGCGGCCTTCGTCGCCGTACGACTCGAGACTATCCGAGCGAAGGACCAGCCCCTGGGCTGCGCACCGGGCAACGACGTTGCCGCCGGCGAACCCGTTGTACTGGCCGCTCGGAAGCTTGTACGAGTCCAGGGGATGATCGGCTCTGAACTGGAGCCGACAACGACCGGTCGGCGCACCGCCCTGAGCGAGCGCGACCTGCGCGCAGACGAGCAGCGATGCAGCGACGAGGGTTCGTGACATCACTGGCCTGGCAGAGTGAAGCTGCCTTGACCGCTCGGACTGCGCAGCACCCGCACGTGTTGAAGCTGCGGATCCGCCTTGAACCCGATTCCGGACAGCGTACGTCCCGGTTCGACCATCGTGAAGTTCGTGTCGCTCGACACCTCGTTCAGCGCCTGGTTGTACTTCACGTACGGCGACGTCAGCTTGCGCCCTTCCGTGCTCGTGATCACGACGTTTCCGAACCCTTCGAGCACCTGCTGCCGGAGGTTGTACCGCCCGCGGTCCGCCTTCATCGTGCCGTTCTTCACGCCGGCCTCGGTGTTGAACGTGGTGCGAGGGTTCTTCAGGACGTAGCGGGTGTTGTCGTCGAAGATGTAGGCCGAGTCGGCGAACAGCTCGCCACGCTGGACGCCGCCGCTCGTGAGCACGTAGTGCACGTTCTGCATGACCTGCTCGGCGCTGTCGGCCAGCGACGCGCCCGTCTTCACGGGGGGCTTGCTGCCCTGCCTCGAGCACGCGGCGAGGATGAGCACGCCGGCCGCTGCCGCCACGAATGCGCGACGCGTCATGCCACCCTCGCCCGCAGCAGGTCGTGCAGGTGCACCACGCCGACGAGCCGGTCGCCGTCGGCGAGCACCGGCATGGCCATGATGCCATTGAGCTCCATCCGGTAGGTCACCGCGCTCGCAAGCTCGCCCGACCGCGCACTGCGTGGCTGGCGCGTCATGATACGCTCCACGGGCAGGGCAAGCACGTCGCCCTCCCGCTCCATGTGGCGAGTGAGGTCTCCCGCGGTCAGCACGCCCAGCACAGTCTCTCCTGCGTCGGTGATGATGACGATGCCTCGCTGCTCGGCCAGCACGACGACGGCCTGGCGAAGAGTGGCGTCCGGCGGCAGTACGGGGAGTGGATCGGTCAGCATCACCTCGTCCACCCTCGTGAGCAGCCGCCGCCCCAGCGCGCCGCCCGGGTGAAGACGAGCGAAGTCCTCGCGGCGAAAGCCCTTCTGCTCCAGCAGCGCCACGGCGAGCGCATCGCCGACGGCCAGCGCTGCGGTGGTGCTGGTGGTCGGCGCGAGGTCGTGCGGGCAGGCCTCCTCCTTGACCCAGGCGTCCAGCGCGACATCGCTCAACCGCGCGAGCGACGAATCCGCCCGCCCGGTAATGGCGATCGTTCGTACCCCGAGTCCCTGCAGGTGTTCGAGCAGCGCGAGCAGCTCGTCGGACTCGCCCGACTTGGAGAGCAGGATGGCCACGTCGTCCGGGCCGACGAGTCCGAGGTCGCCGTGCGCGCTCTCCACCGGATGGAGGAAGTACGCGGGGGTGCCGGTAGAGGTGAGGGTCGCCGCGATCTTGCGCCCGATGAGCCCCGACTTGCCCACGCCGGCGACGATCACGCGTCCCTTCGATTGGGAGATCAGCATCACGGCGCGCGCGAAGGACTCGTCCAGCCGCTCCTCGACGGCGACGAGTGATTCACGCTCCAGCCGGATGACGCGCCGGCCGCGCTCGACGATCTCCTCCGGCGTCACGCGTTGGACTCCGCCGGGATGATGGATCGTTCGGCCACGTACTGTTCGGTGACCGCCTCCCACTCGCCACGCGCCTTGAGCAGGCGCTCGGCGAACTCCCGGATGGCGCCGTGGCCACCGCGCCGCTCGAGGTGGAGCTTGCACGCCGCCTTCACTTCGGGCACCGCATTGCCCACCGCCACGGGGAGTCCGACGCGGCGAAGCACCGCCATGTCGGGATAGTCGTCGCCGATGAATGCGGCCTCCGAGAGGTCGATGCCATGGCGATCGAGCATCGCGAGGAAGCTGGGAAGCTTCTGCGCCTGGGCGTCCTGGGCGACATCCTCGATCCCGAGCTCCGCGGCGCGAAGACGGACGCTGTCGGAGACGCGGCCGGTGATGATGGCGACGCGGATGCCCACGCTCCGCATGAAGTAGATGCCAAGCCCGTCCTGGATCTCGTAACGCTTGAACTCCATGGGGCGGCCGTCCACCGCACCGAGGTAGATGCCACCGTCGGTGAGCACGCCGTCCACGTCGAGGCCGACGAGGCGGATCGAGCGGGCTATTGCAGCGTCCATCATGCGCGCACCCGCTGCCAGACATCCACGGCGCGCAGGATGAGATCATCGAGCTGGTCGAGCGGCATCATGTTGGGTCCATCGCTCGGCGCGTTCGCCGGGTCAGGATGCGTTTCCATGAAGAGGCCGTCCACGCCGACGGCGCACGCGGCGAGCGTGAGCGACGGGATGAACTCGCGCGCGCCACCGCTGGCGCCGCCCTCGCCGCGACCCGGCTGCTGCACGCTGTGCGTGGCGTCGAAGATCACCGGCGCGTCGCACGCAGCGCGCATTCGCGCGAAGGCGCGGTAGTCGACGACCAGGTCACCGTAGCCGAAGAAGGTGCCGCGCTCGGTGGCAGCGACCTCCGGGGTGCCGGCTCGACCAGCTTCCCTGAATCCCGCGCGCACCTTCTCGGCCGCGCCACGCATGCCTTCCGGGTGCATCCACTGCCCCTTCTTCACGTTCACCGGCTTGCCGGTGGCACCGGCGGCCATGAGCAGGTCGGTCTGGCGGCACAGAAACGCGGGGATCTGCAGGACGTCCACGACTTCGCCCGCCGGAGCGCACTGCTCCGGGAGATGCACGTCGGTGAGCACCGGAAGTCCGCTCGCCTTGCGCACACGCTCGAGCGCCGCGAGTCCCTGCTCGAGACCTGGTCCCCGCTTCGCACCCGGGTTCGACCGGTTCGCCTTGTCGAAGCTCGCCTTGTAGATGATGCCGCCCGGCACCTGCTCGGCGAGCCGCGCGAGGTGGTCGGCGATTCGCAGGTTCAGCGCGTCGTCCTCGAGCTGGCAGGGTCCGGCGATGAGGAAGAGGGCGTCACGACGAAAGCGAGCCGACATCAGGCGCGCACCGGAGCGGCGTGCGGAGCGCTCCCCTGCTCCACGTGGCGGCGACGGCGGCCGGCGAGCGCTGCGGCCACGAAGCCGGCAAACAGCGGATGCGGGCGCGTCGGGCGCGACTGCAGCTCGGGATGGAACTGGCAGCCGATGAACCAGGGATGATCGGGAAGCTCCACGATCTCCACGAGCTGCCCATCCGGCGAGAGCCCGCTCAGGCGAAGGCCGTGCTGGGTGAAGGTGTCACGGTACGCGTTCGACACCTCGTACCGGTGGCGATGGCGCTCGCTCACCTCCGGCACGCCGTAGATGTCCGCCGCGCGGCTGCCGCGCGTGAGCCGGCAGGGGTATGCGCCGAGGCGCATGGTGCCACCCATGTCCGTCACGTGCTGCTGCGACTCCATGAGCGAGATCACGGGATCGGCGCACTCGGGGGCGAACTCGGACGAGTGGCTGTCGTCGAGCCCGCACACGTTGCGCGCGAACTCGATGATCGCGGTCTGCATGCCGAGGCAGATGCCGAAGAACGGTGTGCCGGACTCGCGCGCCTCGCGAATGGCCTCGACCATCCCTTCCACGCCGCGCACGCCGAAGCCGCCCGGGACGAGCAGCCCGTCGTATCGGGCGACGATCTCGCGCGCCGCCTCGGCGCTGGTGAAGCTGTCGCTCGACACCCAGCTGATGTCCACGCCCACGTCGTTGGCGATGCCGCCGTGGATGAGGGCTTCCTGCACGCTCTTGTAGCTGTCCACGAAGTCGGTGTACTTCCCGACGACGGCGATGCGCACGCGCTCGCGGGGCTCGACGACGCGCTGCACCATCTCGCGCCACGGCGCGAGCTCGGGCGCCGGCCGCTCGAGCCCGAGCTTCTGGAGCACCTTGTCGTCCAGCCCCTGTTCGCGGAAGGCGAGCGGGATGGCGTAGATGGTCCGCACGTCGGGGCTCTCGATGACGGCGCCGAACTCCACGTTGCAGAACAGCGCGATCTTGCGCTTGATCTCGTCGGACACGGGCCGCTCGGTGCGCACGATGAGCACGTCGGGCTGGATACCGATCTCCATCAGCTCGCGCACGGAGTGCTGCGTGGGCTTGGTCTTCAGCTCGCCCGCCGCAGCGATGTAGGGAATGAGCGTGAGGTGGATGAAGATCGCATTCTCGCGCCCCACGTCGTGCCGGAACTGGCGGATGGCCTCGAGAAACGGGAGCGATTCGATGTCGCCGACGGTACCGCCGATCTCGACGATCACCACGTCGTTCTCCGGCGCCAGCCGACGGACCGCACCCTTGATCTCGTCGGTGATGTGCGGGATGACCTGCACCGTGGAGCCGAGATACTCGCCGCGGCGCTCCTTGGTGATGACGTTGAGGTAGATCCGCCCTGTGGTGACGTTGTTCGCCTGTGACAGCGAGCGGTCGATGAAGCGCTCGTAGTGACCGAGGTCGAGGTCCGTTTCCGCCCCGTCGTCGGTGACGAACACCTCGCCGTGCTGGAAGGGCGACATCGTACCGGGATCGACGTTCAGGTACGGATCGAACTTCATCATCGTCACGCGGAGCCCGCGCTCGACGAGGAGCCGGCCGAGCGAGGCGGCGGCGATCCCCTTGCCGAGCGACGACACCACGCCGCCGGTGACGAAGATGAACTTGGTCGGGTGCTGTCGCGTGCTCGTCGGCATCAACTCTCGCTCGGATTGAAGGTCATCCATTCACTGTTCGCACGCTCCAGGTCCGCCTCGGTATCGATGCCGGCGCGCAGCGGTCCCTCGAACGTGGCCACGCCGATCCGCGCGCCCGCCGCGAGGGGACGGAGCTGCTCCAGGCGCTCGATGCGCTCGAGCGGATGTGGCGGGAGGGAAACCCATCGCGCGAGGGCGTCCGGCGTGTAGGCATAGACGCCCACGTGGAGCAGCACTCGCTCGTCCCGCTCCGGGGCATCCGACCCGTCGCGCAGGTACGGAATGGGCGCGCGTGAAAAATACATTGCCGCACCGTCGTCGGCAGTCACCACCTTCACCGAGTTCGGATCGGCGAGGATGTCGGGCGCGGCATGGCATGCGGCCGTGCCGAGCGGGAACCCGTGCTCGAGAACCTGCGCGAGCGCACCACGCACGGCAGCGCCGGAGACGAAGGGCTCGTCCCCCTGCACGTTGAGGATGGCGTCGAACTCGCCGAGGGCGGCCGACCGGACGACCTCGGCCACGCGATCGGTGCCCGACGGGTGGCTCGCGGCGGTCGGGATCGCCTCGCCGCCGGCATCCTCGATGCAGCGCATGACTTCGTCGCTGTCGGTCGCGACGACGACGACATCAGCGACGCGGAGGGCGCGGACGCGCTCCATGACGCGAACGATGATCGGGACGCCCGCGAGGAGCCGGAGCGGCTTGCGCGGGAGGCGAGTGGCGCCGAGGCGCGCGGGGATGACGGCGAGCGTCCTCACGCGCGGGATGGGGAACCGGGGGGCGGAAATGCGCACGCGGGGCGCGCGCGGGACGCAACTTTCACGCCAGCCAAGATACGACTCGGGCTGACGTTACGCAATCGAGCAGTCCGCTACATCGACAAAAGCGAGATGCCCACGCTCACCTTCGTCCGCTTCCTGCCTGCGACGGCGGTGTTGACGTCCAGGTGCAGCGCGCTCATGCCGATGCCGACTCCCACTTCGTGCTGGAGCTCCGGCAGGCTCCCGATTCCCGCCCCGCCGAAGGCGTCGCGGAGCGAGACCACCGGCGCGCCGATCACCGGGAGCTGGATTGCCTCGATCGGGATCAGGTAGCGGTTCTCGACGAACAGCAGCGTGGTGCCCCCCTGCTCCAGGAGGTCCAGTGTCGCCAGCGTGCCGCTTCCACCCAGCCAGGCGTAGCGCGACATGGGCACGTTGTCGCCGCTGCCGGTTACTGCGTGCACCTTCACGCGCAGCGACTGTGAACCGAAAGTGGGAAACTGGATGGAGCTGTGCAGCGTGAACTGAAGGAAATTCGAGGTCCCCGCTGGTGTATCGAATGCCTGCTCGGCACGGAGGTAGCCGTGCCCGGTGAGGTCGCTCACGTTGAGCTCGAAGTCCACCCCCGCCAATGCCGACCTGAGATCTCCGCGTTCGACGAGCGGATTCGGGCGGCTCATGCGCAGCGAGTCGTCCCGCTCGAACATGCTCCACACGTCGCCCGTGGCCGAGATCGGGCTCACTCGCTCGACTCGAGCGCCCACGTACGGCTCGACGAGGTAGCTTGGGCGTTCCATCGTGGCAATGAGGCGCGCCATTCCGCCCACCGAGCGGAAGTAGTTGCGCGTGTCCAGCCCGACGAAGAAGGAAGTCGCCGAGTTGACGAAGTCAGAGTAGATCCAGTCGTCATTCGTGCGCGTGGCCCGGCCTCCCTCGGCCTCGAGCCGCAGGCGCGACGACGGACGGATGGTCAGCGTCGCGCCAGGATCCACCGTGCCGAGCCGGCTCCGGTAGGTGGCAGTCGGCGTCACGCTCACGAGACCGCCGGGAGAGGCGACCGTGATCCCCACGGGGAGCGACAGGCCGTCGACACGATCGTAGGTCGGAATCAGGAAGCCCTGGAGTCCGGCGAGCGTGACCACCGGGGTGACGTCGGACGCGCGCAGGTCGCGATGCCGCAACGCGAAGGCGTGGTCCTCGCGCGTGATGTCGTAGGTCTCGTCGCGAAGGCTGAGCGTTCCCCCGGCCACGGTGCCGAGCGTGGTGGTGGCGACGGTACCACCGACGGCCACGGCGCGCCCGCGCACGTCCACTCCAGGGCGCAAGAAGAGGTCGGCGCCGACGACCACGACGTCGCCGTTCACGCGCCCGGCGAGGTAGGTTGGCCGGCCGAGCACGAGGAGATTCGTCGAGATGGCGCTGTCGCGTGTGAGCACGAGCCGCTCACTGCCGGCGCGCACCGTATGCGGCGCTGCCAGGACCTGCTCCAGGATCTCCGACGCGGGCGCGGGGCCGGCGTCGCGGAGCACGACTTCCTGTGCCCCGAGTGCGACTGGAGCGAGGAGGGCGAAGAGCATGTGGCGCCCCCTCATGCGCCCACTCGCTGAAGGAAGTTCTTCAGGATCTGCTTGCCGTGCGGCGTGAGGACCGACTCGGGGTGGAACTGCACTCCCCACACGGGATGCTCGCGATGACGAAGTGCGTGAATCTCGTCCGGATCGTCCTCGGCGGTCGCCGACACGCGCAGGTCGGCTGGCAGCGACTCGCGTTCGACGATCAGGGAGTGGTAGCGTCCGACCTCGAGTGGGTTGGGCACGCCGGCGAAGAGGTCGCTCCCGTCGTGCGTGACGCGTGAGGCCTTGCCATGCACGGCGCGCGTTGCACGCACCACCCGGCCGCCGTAGGCCTCGCCGATGGCCTGGTGGCCGAGACAGACGCCGAGCGTGGGGATGCGACTTCCCCAGGCGCGAATCACGTCCACCGTGACTCCCGCCTGTGCCGGCGCGCACGGGCCTGGCGACAGGACGATTCCCGCTGGCGCCATCCTCCCCACTTCATCGACCGTGACGGCATCGTTGCGTCGAACTTCGACCTCCGCGCCAAGCTCGCCCAGGTACTGGACGAGATTGTACGTGAAGGAGTCATAGTTGTCGATGACGAGCAGCATGGGCGGTCGGCGGAGGCGGCGGCTGGAAGTCAGCCTCGTGGATGATAACTGCGGTGCACCTGCCGCAGATATTCCCGGTCCACGTGAGTGTAGATCTGGGTGGTGGCGATGTCCACGTGACCGAGCATCTCCTGCACCGCCCGGAGGTCGGCGCCCCCTTCCAGCAGGTGCGTGGCGAACGAGTGCCGCAATGTGTGCGGCGTGACGTGGCGAGTGATGCCGGCGCGCTCCACGTATCCGCGCAGGATCTTCCACGCGCCCATGCGCGTGAGCGGTCGCCCGCGCGCATTCAGGAAGAGCACACCCTTCCCTTCCCCCTTCTCCAGCCGCGGCCGCAGCTCGCGCAGGTAGATCGCGGCCGCGCCGATGGCCGAGCGACCGATCGGCACGAGGCGCTCCTTGCTTCCCTTGCCGAACACGCGCACGAGGCCTTCGTCCAGCAGGAGATCGCGGACGCCGAGGGTGATCCATTCCGATACGCGCAATCCCGCGCCGTACGCGAGCTCGAGCAACGCGCGATCGCGGAAGACGAGGGGATCGTCCAGGGTGGGGGACCCGAGCAGCTTCTGCACCTCCTCCACCGTCAGCACCTCGGGGAGGGTGCGCCAGCGCTTGGGCGTTTCCAGCCGCTCGCTCGGGTCGCGCACGACGACCCCGTCGCCAGTGAGGAAGCGGAAGTAGGTGCGCACCGCCGACACGTTGCGGCGGATGGACGACGGCGACAGGCCCAGGTCCTTCAGGTGGTAGACGTACTCGCGAAGCATCCGCGCCGTGACGTCGAGTGGCGCCGACGCGCCGCGCGCCGCGGCATACTGGGCGAACCGCTCCAGGTCGCGACGATAGGCTTCCTGGGTGAGCGTCGCCAGGCCCTGCTCGAGGGCGATGTAGTCGGCGAAGCGTGGAAGCAGGAACGCACGCACCACGGCGTCCTCGCTGCTCATGTCGCCCTGCGCAGGCGCCGGCGCACGAGCCAGAACGCGATGCCGAGTGCGACGATCAGTGCGCCGGCGACGGCCGACACCCGGCTGGAGTGCGCAATGCGCCGGGTGAGCGCGTCCCAGTCACTCCCCGCGCGGTAGGCGATGTAGCTGATGAAGCCGTACCAGATGCCGGAGGCGAAGGCCATGGCCGTAATGGCCGACAAGGGCGGCACCTTCAGGGCGCCGGCGAATGGCGGAACGAGAGCGCGAACGCCGGGAATGAATCGGCTGGCGACGAGTGCGGGGATGCCGTAGCGCGCGTAGAGCGCCTGGAGGCGCTCCTCGCCGCGGGCGTTGGAGAGCGCCGGAAAGCGCCGGTGGATCCACCCTGCACCATGCCGGCGGCCGACGAGATACATGCCCACGGCACCCGCCACGTTTCCCGCCCACGTGCCGAGAAAGGCCAGCAGCGCGCTGCCGTGTCCGCGTGCGGCGAGCCAGGTGCCGAGCGCGACGACGGTGTCGGTAGGCAGCGGCGGGAAGACGTTCTCGAGCGCCGCGAGGACGGTGAGTGCGGGATACAGCACGACGACCGGCAGCCCGGCGAACCAGCTCAGGATGGACTGCACGAGGTCAGGCCCGGACGATCGTCGCCGTGGCGATGCAGGCGATCCCTTCGCCGCGCCCCACGAAGCCCATCAGCTCGTTCGTCTTCCCCTTGATGCTCACGTCGGCCGGCGCGACGCCAACGGCCGACGCCACGCGGGTGCACATGTGGTCACGATACGGCGCGAGCTTCGGTGACTCCGCCACCACCACCACGTCGAGCTGGCCGACGCGCCACCCGGCGCGCCGCACGCGATCGACGGCGAGCCGCAGCATCTCGATGGAATCGCGGCCGGCGTTGTCGGAGTCGGTGTCCGAGAACATCGCCCCGATGTCTCCCATGGCCGCGGCGCCAAGAACGGCGTCGGTGACGGCGTGGCAGACCGCGTCGCCGTCCGAGTGACCGTGCAGGTGCACGTCCGACTCGATCCGCACGCCGCCGAGCACCAGCGGCCCGCCGGGTGCGAACCGGTGCGAATCGTACCCGATGCCGACGCGGAGGGAGAGCGAGTCACTCATCGAGGAGCGCAACGCTGGCGCGTGGCGGGGAACACGCCGTCAGCCTTCGTACTTGCGGACGACGAGCGAGACGTTGTGGCCGCCGAAGCCGGCGCTGTTGCTGAGCGCCGCACGGATCTCCCGCTCCCGCGCCTGGTTCGGCGTGAAGTCGAGCGAGCCGCATTCGGGATCGGGCGTGCAGTAATTGATCGTCGGTGGCGAGACCTGGTCGCGGATGGCGAGCGTGCAGGCGATGAACTCCACCGAGCCTGCCGCCCCGAGCATGTGCCCCGTCATGGACTTCGTGGACGAGACACTGAAGCGCCCGGCCGCATCGCCAAGGACGGCGGCGATTGCCTTCGCCTCGTTCGAGTCGTTGAGGGGCGTGGAGGTGCCGTGGGCGTTCACGTAGTCGATGTCCGCCGGCGTGAGGCCGGCGTCCTGGATGGCGCCGCGCATGGCGCGCTGCAGGCCTTCGTGCTCCGGCAGCTGCCCGGTGAGATGATACGCGTCTCCCGTGGCCCGATAGCCGACGACTTCCCCGTAGATCCTCGCGCCGCGCTTGAGCGCGTGCTCGAGCTCCTCGAGGATCACCACGCCCGAGCCCTCGCCCATCACGAAGCCATCGCGCGTCGCATCGAAGGGGCGCGACGCGGTGGCCGGGCTGTCGTTGCGGCGCGACAGCGCCGTCATGTTCGCGAAGCC
Source organism: Gemmatimonadaceae bacterium (assembly GCA_036377775.1). Taxonomy (GTDB): domain Bacteria; phylum Gemmatimonadota; class Gemmatimonadetes; order Gemmatimonadales; family Gemmatimonadaceae; genus AG11. The sequence goes on from DASUXT010000024.1 coordinate 13,498, forward strand.
GCCGATCGCCATCGGCGTCACCGTCGCCTCGGCGCCGCCGGTGATGATGATGTCGGCGTCTCCGTACTGGATGGTGCGGAACGCCTCGCCGATGGCGTGCGCGCTGGTGGCGCACGCCGAGACCGTGGCGAAGTTGGGCCCGCGCGCATTGAAGCGCATGGACACCACGCCCGCCGCGATGTCGGCGATGAACATCGGGATGAAGAAGGGGCTGATCTTGCTCGCCCCACGCTCGCGGTAGATGTCGTGCTGCTCCTCGAAGCTCTTCAACCCGCCGATGCCGCTGCCGAGGATGACGCCGGTGCGATCGACGTCGTAGCCGCCGTCGACGAGCCCGGCGTCCCGCATCGCCTCCACCGACGCCGCGACGGCGTACTGCGTGTAGAGATCCGCGCGCTTGGCTTCCTTGCGGTCCATCGTGAGGAGAGGATCGAATCCCTTCACCTCACAGGCGAACTGCACGGGAAAGGTGGAGGCGTCGAACTTGGTGATGGGCGCCGCACCGGAACGCCCGTCACGCATGGCGCGCCAAGTCGTCGCCACATCGTTGCCGATGGGCGTCACGGCCCCGAGGCCGGTGACGACGACCCGACGACGCATTACGCCCCAACCTTGGTGTTCAGGTACGCCACCGCATCGCCGACGGTGCGAAGCTTCTCCGCGTCCTCGTCGGGGATGTCGATGTTGAACTCCTTCTCGAACTCCATGACCAGCTCGACGATGTCGAGGCTGTCGGCGCCGAGATCCTCGATGAAGCTCGCTTCGTCCGTCATCTTGTCACGCTCGACGCCGAGCTCCTTCTCGATGATGTCGCGTACCTTCTGGGCGTTGTCAGCCATTGGTCGGGCTCCTGT
>DASUXT010000025.1:0-11670 GCA_036377775.1 Gemmatimonadaceae bacterium
GACTTCATCACGCCGCACATCACCGACGCGCACTGCCTCGACGTGCCGGGCTTCCCGAAGTTCTGGGAGGCGCACGAGGTGGCGCTGCCGCGCTGGGAGCCGGTGCGGATCGGCAACGTGGCGATCGACTTCTCGCCCACCAAGCACGTGGTGATGCTGCTCGTCGCGGCGATCCTCTGCTGCATCGTGCTCATCGGTGCGGCGCGGTCGCACGTGGCGCACACCAAGGACGTCGGCCGCCCGAAGGGGTTCGCCACCGGCATCGAGTCGATGGTGCTCTACATCCGCAGCGAGGTGGGGATCCGCAACCTCGGCCACCACGGGGAAGGGTACGCGCCGTTCATCATGGCGCTCTTCTTCTTCATCCTGTTCGCCAACCTGCTGGGACTCATTCCGTTCGGGTCCACGGCCACCGGCAACGTGTCGGTGACGGCGGCGCTGGCGATCGTGACGTTCATCGTCGTCGAGCTCGCCGGGATCCGCGCGCAGGGGCTCAACTACCTCGGCACGATCTTCTACTGGAACAAGGACCTGCCGATCGCGATCCGCATCCCGATGTTCATCATCATGACGCCGATCGAGATCGTCGGGAAGATCGCCAAGCCCTTCGCGCTGACGATCCGTCTGTTCGCCAACATGACGGCGGGGCACATCGTGGTGCTCGCCCTCATCGGCCTCATCTTCACCTTCAAGAGCTACGTGCTCGGCACCGCGCCGCTGCTGATGGCGGTGGCGATCATGATGCTCGAGCTGTTCGTGGCGTTCCTGCAGGCGTTCATCTTCGCGCTGCTGGCGAGCGTGTTCATCGGGCAGATTCGCGAGGGAGCGCACTGATCACTGAAGACGGTTCTTCGGTTCTTCGGCCTTTCGGTTCACGGCGCGCCTCGGGACGCCGAAGCTGACCGGGGCCGGCCGTGAACCGAAGAGCCGACAAGCCGAAGAGCAGGAAATCCCGCGCCCCGTCCTCGCCCCTCGGAGCGCGAACGTACCCGGCCTCTCGCCGGGGAAGTCCGTTGAGACCCGGGTCTCGGTGACGGACGGCGGCTGATGAACTGGCCGCGGGCGCTGACGTATCACGTTTCAAGCACGCATTGGAGATAGACCCATGGTTCACTCGATTCTTCCCCTCCTGCAGGCGGCGGCCGACACGGCGCAGAGCGCGCGTGGCATGATGGCCGTCGGCGCTGGTCTCGGTGCCGGTCTCGCCGTCATCGGCGCCGGCCTCGGCATCGGCCGCATCGGTGGCCAGGCCGTGGAAGGCATGGCTCGCCAGCCGGAAGCCGCTGGCCGCATCCAGACGGGCGCGCTGATTCTCGCCGCGCTCATCGAGGGCGTCGCGCTGTTCGGCGCCGTCATCGCGTTCCAGATCCAGGGCAAGATCTGATTTTCATCGACCGGTGACGCCCCGGGGCGTCACCGGTCGCTCCCACTCTTCAGGAACTTCGATGCGCACCCTGCTTCGTTCGCTCGCGCTGCTCGCCGCCACCGCTGCTCCGGCCATCGCCCAGGAGAGCGGCAGCGCCGCCGCGCCCGCGCCCGTCAACCTGCTGTCGCCCAACTACGGGCTCATGGCGTGGACGCTCATCATCTTCGTCATCCTCGCCATCGTGCTGGCGAAGTTCGCCTTCGGGCCGATCACGCGCTCGGTGGAAGCGCGCGAGCAGGCGCTCGACGACGCGATGAACGCCGCGAAGCGCGACCGCGAGGAAGCGGCGCGCCTGCTCGCCGAGCACCGCGCCGCGCTCGACGCGTCGCGCGCCGAGGCGCAGAAGATCATCGCCGACGCGCGCGAGGCGGGTGAGCGCGTGCGGAGCGAGATCCTCGAGCACGCCCACACCGAGCAGGCCCACCTGCTCGAGCGCACGCGTCAGGAGATCAACAGCGAGAAGATCAAGGCGATCGCCGACCTGCGTCGCGAGGCGGTGGAGCTGGCCATCGCCGGCGCGAGCCGCGTGATCGAGAAGAACCTCGACCAGCCGACCAACCGGCAGATCGTCGAGAGCTTCCTCTCCACGGTGTCGCCGGCCTCCGTCGCGCAGAGCCGCTAGTCAGATGCGTGAGACGACGATCGCGCGGAACTACGCCGAGACGCTGTTCGCCCTGGCGACCAAGGCGGAAGACCTGCGCGGCTGGGGAAAGCTGATCTCCGACGTGGCGTCGGCGATGGAGCAGGACGCCACGCTGCGGCTGTTCCTGGAGTCGCCGCGCATCAGCGGCGCGGAGAAGATCCGCGTGCTGGGGCAGGCCTTCCAGGACCGCATGCCGCGGCTGATGGTGCGCTTCCTCCAGACGCTGGTGACGCATCGACGCCAGATGCTCATCCCCGAGATCTCGCGGGAGTACCAGGACATCGTGGACGAGGCGGAGGGCCGGATGCACGCCCGCGTGACCCTGGCGCGCGAGTCGAGCGACGCCGAGGTGCAGGCGATCGCGTCGCAGCTGTCGCGGGTGTTCGGCAAGCAGGTGGTGCCGCACGTCGCCATCGATCCGTCAATCATCGGCGGGGTAGTGGTGAACGTGGGGGACACGGTGCTGGACGGCTCGGTGCGGAAGCGGCTGGGGACGCTGCGGCGGAGGATGCTTAGGAGCCGGTGAGGCGGGAGGACCGGAGGACCGTTCGGTCCATCGGTCCATCGGTCCATCGGTCCTCCGGTCCCTCGGTCCTCCGGTCAACGGATTCCTCCTGTCGGGCATATACTGGGGGACAGCGCGCTGAGTGCTGTCCCTCTTGCTTGCCCACCTCCCCCGGAGTCCGCGTATGATGCGACCCTCCCCGTCGCTCGTGCCGCGCGTGTGCGTGCGGCTGTCGCTCGTAATTCCCCTCTCGCTGTTCGCCATCGCGCCGCTCGCTGCCCAGCAGGGAGTGGAGGCGGACCGGGCGCTGCTGGCGCGCGAGACGTACGTCACGCCGCCCCCTGAAGTCGCGAAGCTCGTCACCGCGCCGCGCGAGGAGAACGCGGACCTCGGCCAGCAGAGTCCCGACGGAAAGCGCTTCCTCGCCCTGCACAGCGGCGGCCTGGGGAGCACGGCGGCCTTCGGCAAGCCGCACTACTACTTCGGCGGGCTGCAGGTGGACTACCGGGCCAACCGTGCGCGCACGCTGACCACGCGCGGATCGGCCGGGATCGACATCGTGGACGCGCTCAGCGGGAAGACGGTGCGCGTGGCCATTCCGCAGGGGGCGACGGCGTCGTCGCCGGCATGGTCGCCCGACGGGTCGAAGCTGGCCTTCCTCGCCAACTTCGATGATGCGTCGTACGTCTACGTGGCCGACGCGAACAGCGGTGCGGCGAAGCGGGTGGGCAAGCGCGCCGCGCTGCCGGTGCTCGCCACCTCGCTCGACTGGGCGCCGGACGGCAGCGCGGTGTACGCGGTGCTCATTCCGGAAACGCGGATGCCGATGCCGAAGGAGCCCGCGTTGTCGACCGGGCCACTGGTGCGGCTCACGGAGCCGGGCACGAAGAAGAAGACGCGCACCTACGCCAGCCTCCTGCAGAGCCCCTACGAGAAGGCGCTGCTTGAGTACTACGCCACCGGCCAGCTCGCGCGCATCGACGCGAGGAGCGGCGCGACGAAGAACATTGGCGCGCCGGCGATGATCAGCGGCGTGGACGTGGGCCCCGACGGGAAGTACCTGCGGGTGACTGTGATGCAGAAGCCCTTCTCGTACCTGGTGCCCGTGTCGAGCTTCGGCTCGGCGGAGCAGCTCTGGACGACCGAAGGCGCGGTGGTGACGACGCTGGCCACGCGCGAGCTGCGCGAGGGAACCTCGGACGACGACGGGCCGCGCACCGATGCCGACTCGGGGCGGCGCAGCATCACCTGGTATCCGGGGGGCGGGCTCGCGTTCCTGCAGCAGGACCCGGCGCCGAAGCGTGGTAGCGGTCGTGGAGCGGCCCGCGCGGATTCGAGCGCAGGCGCCACCGGTGACAGCGCCCGTGCACCGCGGCGGAAGGACGGCCTCTATGTGTGGCAGGCGCCCTTCGACTCGGCGGGCGCGAAGGCGATTGCCGAGAGCGACAATCGCGTGGCCGGCGTCGTGTTCACCACCGACGGCAAGTGGGCGGTGCTGAGCGAGAGCGCGAACGGGATGGCGCACACGTATGCGCTCTCGCTCGCCGATCCGTCGAAAAAGCACACCATCTACCGGGCGCGCGGTGCACAGGTCGGCTTCGGGCGCGGTGGCTTTGGCGGCGGCAACCGCGGCGGTCCGGCCGACGACGAATTCTACAACAACCCCGGGCAGGTGGTGCTGCGCTCGGGCCCGGGCGGACAGCGCGCGCTGGTGAGCAGCGACGGCGCGAGCGTCTACCTGGAAGGGACGAAGTACGACCGCGATCCGCGCGCGGTGGCGCCGCGGTCGTTCGTGGACAAGGTGGACCTGAACAGCGGCGCGAAGACGCGCCTGTTCCTGGGCGACACGGCGGTGTACGAGAGTGAGCCGACACCGGTGGATGCCGACTACGCGAAGATCGTGGTGACGCGCGAGTCGGAGACGGCGGTGCCCGACCAGTGGCTGCGCGACCGGGCGAGCGGAGCGCTGACGAAGCTGACGAACAATCGCGACGTCACGCCCGAGGTGACGAAGCTCGAGCGTCGCATGTACCAGGTGACGCGCGCCGACGGCTACAAGCTGTGGACGACGGTGACGCTGCCGCCTGGTTACCGCGATGGGGCGAAGGTGCCGGCGCTGTTCTGGTTCTATCCGTACGAGTACACCGACCAGGCGTCGTACGACCGCACGCGGCGCACGTACAACAGGCACAAGTTTCCGTCCGCCGCACCTCGGTCGATGGAGATCATGGCGACGCAGGGCTACGCGATCGTGCAGCCCGATGCGCCGATCTTCGGCGAGGCCGGCCGCATGAACGACAACTACGTGCCCGACCTGCGCAACAACCTGTCGGCGGTGATCGACGAGCTGGACCGGCGCGGCATCATCGACCGCCAGCGGCTCGGGCTGGGCGGCCACTCGTACGGCGCGTTCAGCACGGTGAACGCGATGGTGAACACGCCTTTCTTCAAGGCGGGCATCGCCGGCGACGGCAACTACAACCGCACCCTGACGCCGACCGGCTTCCAGAGCGAGCGCCGCGACCTGTGGGACGCGCGCGAGACGTACCTCTCCATGTCGCCCTTCCTGTACGCCGACCGCCTGCAGGGCGCGCTGCTGATGTACCACTCGGAGGAGGACCAGAACACCGGTACGGACCCGGTGAACTCGATCCGCCTCTTCCACGCCCTGAGCAGCATGGGCAAGCCGGCGTCGCTGTTCATGTACCCGTACGAGGACCACGGCCCGCTGATGAAGGACACCCTGCTCGACCAGTGGGCGCGCTGGGTGGCGTGGCTGGACCTGTACGTGAAGAACGCAGCCACGACGGCTCCGGGCGCGGCGAAGGTGGCGGAGCAGGGCCGGTGAACGGTGAACGGTGAACCGTAGAAGCGAGGGAAGGGAACGAGCCGGATGAGACTCTGAAAAGGCAGGATCTGCTCCATGGACGGGCCGGGCTCCGCTGCAGGGGTCCGGCCCGTACGTCTTCAGCAATCAGGACTGATTGGAACGGCCTCGGGAGGCTGCGTTGTCCGTGGAGCCTTCATTGCCGAGGAGAGAATCCTGCCGTTTCAGTTTCTTCCGCCGTGTCCTATTCGATGCAGTTCCGGTTCACGGTTCACGGTTCACGGTTCACGGTTCACGCCGTAGTTTTCGGTGCGGTCCTTGCACCGGCGACCTGCGCCGGATGCTCACTCTCTCCGACAACGCACACATGAGTGGTCGCACCGAGGTTCGTCATGTTCCCAAGCCGTGGGGGCACGAGACGATCTGGGCGTCGAACGAGCTGTACGTGGGGAAGATCCTCCACATCAAGGCGGGGCAGGCGCTCTCGATCCAGTACCACAACGTGAAGGACGAGACGGTCTACCTGCTGAATGGCGAGCTGAAATACTGGGTCAGGCTCGAGGGGCGTGAGGAGCTCGAGGACATGCGCCTGCAGAAGGGCGACGCGTTCCGCATCACGCCGGGCACGATCCACTACATGGAGGCGGTCACCGACTGCGACGTGCTCGAGGCGAGCACGCCGCACCTGGACGACGTGGTCCGCCTCAAGGACCGTTACGGACGCGAGGGCACGAGCGCACCATGAAAGTCATCATCCCGCTGGCAGGAAAGGGGACGCGGCTCCGGCCGCACACCCACCTGGTCCCGAAGCCGATGCTCAAGATCGCCGGCAAGCCGGTGATGGACTACATCCTCGAGGACCTGCGCACGCTCGGCAACGTGGAGCAGGTCATCTATGTGACCGGCCACCTGAAGGAGAAAGTCGAAGAGCACGCGCGGAAGGACTTCGGCGACCTCCCCGCCGTCTTCGTCGAGCAGAAGGTGCAGGACGGCACCGCCGGCGCGGTGAAGCTCGCCCAGCCGTACGTGGACCAGGACGTCCTCATCATCTTCGTCGACACGATCTTCGAGACCGATCTATCTGCTATCGGGCGGACTGAAGCGGATGGAATTATCTGGGTGAAGGAAGTCGAGGACTATCAACGGTTCGGCGTGGTCGTCACCGACAAGGACGGCAACATGACGAAGATCGTGGAGAAGCCGAGCACGCCGATCTCCAAGCGGGCGAACATCGGCCTCTACTACGTGAAGAACTGGAAGCTGCTGTTCGAGGGCATCGACCACACCCTGAAGCAGCCGACGAACAAGGGCGAGTACTACCTGACCGACGCCTTCCAGTACATGATCGACCATGGCGCGAAGCTCAAGGTGATCGACGTGGAAGGCTGGTATGACGCGGGCAAGCTGGACACCCTGCTCGAGACCAACCGCATCGTGCTGGAGAAGGGGAAGGCGCGGCGGCCGGCGAACGTCGAGAAGAGCGTGACGATCCACGACCCCGTCTACATCGAGGACGACGTCACGATGTCCAACTCGGTGATCGGGCCCAACGTGACGATCGGCGCCGGCAGCCGCATCGAGGGATCCACCCTCACCGACACCATCGTCGGCAAGCGCGCGAAGCTGAAGGGCGCGCAGCTGCACAACTCGCTGCTCGGTGACGACGTGATCGTCGAGGCGATGAAGGGCGAGCTGACGGTCACCGATCACTCCGAGATCCGCGGCGGCGACTGAGCATTGACGGCCGAGGCCGCGAGCGGTAGCTATGGGCGCCCCGTCGCATGATGCGACGGGGCGCCCAATCGCTTCGGAGGTCCCGTGCGCCGTCCCGCTCTCGTCGTGCTGCTCGTCATGCTCGCGTCCACCGCGAGCGCGCAGGCGCCCGGCACCGTGGCGGCCAGCGTGCAGCCCGGTGCCCGCATACGCGTCTCCGCGCCCGGCGCCGGCACGCTCACGGGGCGCGTGGTCTCAGTAGAGGGTGATTCGCTCCGGGTGGCCCGCGATCGATCGGCTGACACGCTGCGCATCGCGCAGAGCCAGCTCACGTCGCTCGATGTCAGCGTCGGGCGGCACAAGCGACGCTGGCGCGGGGCCGGACTCGGCTTCCTTGGCGGCGCGGCGCTCGGTGCCGTGGTCGGTGCCGCGACCTACAAGAAGCCGGATTGCAGCGGCGAGGCCTACTTCTGCGACCTCGGCCAGGGATTCGACGCGACGTTCGGCGCCGCACTGCTCGGCGGCGTGGGCGCGGTAGTCGGCGCGATCACCGGCGGGGGCAGAGCCGACGACTGGCAGCCGGTGCCGCTGCGCCGGAGTGCCCGGCTGCGGCTCATGGTGCCGCGGTCACCCACGCGACTGGCGCTCGGCGCGTCGCTGCGCCTCTGAGCTCAGGTCAGCTCCGCTGACGCGACGACGGTCGCCGCGTCCTCGGAACGTCGGGAGTCGGCAGGCCGCGCTCGCGACTGGACGCTGGGAAAGTTCTCGGATCCTGGATTGACAGGCGGACGTCGATCCTGCATGCTCGCCACGCTGAGTGGACGCTCCCCGACCTGGTGGAGTGGCGCGTGCGAATTGCGGGGAGCCAAGGGAGGAACGCATGCGATCGCGACACGTCGCCGGCATGGCCTCGTTCGTTGTCCTGTTGGCCGCCGCCGATTCGCACTTCGGCGAAGGGCGGCTGACGGGCCTCGTCCTCGCCAACGGGTTTCCGGTGCCGGGGGTGGCGGTCAGTGCGAGACACGACAGCGACGAAGTCCGCGTTGTCACCGACTCTGCCGGACGATTCGTCATGTTCGCCCTCGAGCCGGGTGAGTGGGTGCTCTCCGTGCGTCGCCTCGGTTACCTGCCTTACGTCGACTCGCTGCAGGTCGGCGAGGGCGACGCGGGCACGATCGTGCAGCTCACTCCAGCCGTGACAGAAGTCGACACCGTGCGGGTCATCGCGCGCGGAACCGTGGCCGACCGTCTGGCAGACTTCCGCGACCACGAACGCCGTGCCAGGGCGTTCGGCGGCCGGGTGTACGACCGGGACGCGTTGCACCATGCCGACGAGGCGAAGCTCACCGATTTCCTGAATCGCATCCCGGGCGTGAAGGTATCGCAGCTCAATCCGATCGAGCGAACCGTCTCGTTCGCCCGCTGCCCCAACCCGAACCCATTCGACCTCGCCGGCCGCGATACCGTCCGGGTGTTCGTCGACGGAGTGCGGGTGCACTGGGAACCGATGGAGGTGCTCTCCACGCTCTCGGTGGCCGATGTCGAGGCGCTCGAGGTGTATCAGGGCATGTCTCAGCTGCCGCCCGAAGTCGGCGACGGCTGCTCGGCCATCTTCGTGTGGACACGCCGCGGCCCGGGGAAGCGGGGAAAGTCACCGTGACACGCCGTTCGATGCACGCGTTCGCGGCGATCTTCGCCGCGTCGCTGGCTGGAATCAACTCGACGCTCGCGGCGCAGGTGGTGCACGGGCGCACGCTGTCGCCGAGCGATTCGACGCCGGTCCCTGGTGTGGTCATCCAGCTCACGGACAGCGCGGGTCGTGTCATCGCACAGGCGATATCGGACCCACGCGGTGCCTTCACGCTCACAGCGGCCGCGGGAGGACAGTACCGGCTCCGCGGTCTGCGCATCGGCTTTCGTCCCACCCTCGGTGACCTGTTCACGCTCGGCGCGACCGAAAAGCTCGCGCGGTCATTGGTGCTTGCGAACGACGTCGTGACACTCGCGCCGACCGTGGTCACGGCCACCAGCACCTGCTCCGACGGCGGAGTGGAGGGTGAGGTCGGCTTTCAGCTGTGGGAGGAAGCGAAGAAGGCCCTCCTCGCCACCGAGCTGACTCGTCGCACCTCCGGATATCAGTTGGACGTGGTACTGAGCGAGTCCCGTCGCGACGCGGCCACCGGCGCGATCATCGCGGCCACCGAGCGCGAGGAGCACACGAATTCCGTGCGACCGTTCAGCACCCTGCCGGCCGAGCAGATCTCGCGCGGCGGCTACGTGATCCGGGACGAGACGGGCGTCACCTTCACGGCGCCGGACGACGAGATTCTTCTCTCCGAGGCATTTGCCACCGAACACTGCATCCGGGCGATCTCCACCCCGGCGGGTGCCGACTCCGCGGTCCTGGAGTTCGAGCCGACGCCGGACCGCCATGTCGCCGATATCAGGGGACGCATCGTCTTCGGCCGCGCCAACGCCGGTTTGCGCCGACTCGAATTCGAGTACACGGGTGTGCAGGCGGAAGAGCGAGCGGCGCACGCGCGCGGAGAGGTGCACTTCCTTCGGCTACCCACCGGAGGCTGGATCGTGGACCGGTGGCGGCTCCTGCTTCCGGTCTTCGAGGAGCGACGGGCCGTGATCAGCGCTGGTGGCTCCTTCGTCGGCAGCCTGACCAGTCGTACCCAGCTCCGCCCCGTCCTCGTGGCGCGTCAGGAGACCGTCGGATCGGTATTTCGCGTGCGATATGCCGACAGCACCATCTGGACGGGCGCTACCACCGCACTGCGCGGCATCGTGCGCGACAGCGCGGGAATTCCCATCCGTGGTGCCTTGGTGGGCGTCGCCGGGCATGCCCGCTCCGCTCGCACGGACGAAGATGGTGCGTTCGTGCTCGAGGAGGTGCGGCCGGGCACGGTGCAGCTGCGGATCTGGAGGCCCCTTCGCGACTCGCTCGGGCTCGCTGCGGCGATCATACCGCTCGACACGCGCGACTCAGCGGCGCCCCGCGCGCTGGTCATGCCCACGCGCTCTTCGCTCATTGGGGCCGTTTGTCCCTCCGCCGCCGATACCGGTTCGCGGATGCGCGGGATGCTGCGAGGTGTCGTCCGCGATCGATTCGGAAGTCGCGCGGGCGCGACGGCCGTCACGCTCTCATGGAGCGAGAGCCAGGGAACGCGTCACCAGCTTCGGGTGCTTCACGCACGGAGCTCGGCAACCGGAGACTTCCTCTTCTGCGGCGCGCCGACGAACGTGCCCCTCGCGCTCGAGGCGCGGACCGCGACGCTCGCCGGAAGCACGCAGCTGCAGATCGACCGGAACAGCAGGATCGCCATGCGGGACATTACTGTCGCGGAAGATTCGACGTCGCGCGTGCCCTGACACTCTCGCTAAGCCTGCGCCGACTACTCCCTGGCCGAGCGAGTCGGCGAGGTCAGGCCAGCTCCGCCGCGGCCACGACGATCGCCAGCGCGCGCGCGAGGCCGATCACCCCGTCGGTGTTGTCGTACCACTCGGCCGGCGTGTGCACGCCGCCGCCGCGGCCACCGGCACCGATCGCGATGGCCGGGATGCCGAGGCTGATCGGCACGTTGGCGTCGGTGGAGGCGGCCACGAGCTCGGGGGTGCGGCCGATGGCGCGTGTCAGCGCGCAGGCGCTGCGCACGAGCGGATGGTGCTCGTCCGTCACGCCGCAGGGCCGGTCGCCGATCATCGCCACCTCGTAGGTGAGCGGCTCGGTACCCGGCGCACGACGCGAGCTCTCCTCCCGCGCCGCGCGGTGCACGGCGGCGCGCAGGTCCGCCACGCATCCCGCGAGCACGTCGGACGAGGTGGAGCGAAGGTCCACCTCCAGCCAGCCGTCCTCGGGAATGGCGTTCACGCTGATCCCGCCGCCGATGCGGCAGACGGAGAGCGTGGTGCGCGGCTGGCGTGGCAGGGGCAGCGCGGCGAGGCGCGCCGCGGCGGCGCCGGCGGCGTGCACGGGATTCGGCACGCCGTACGCCGCCCAGCTGTGGCCACCAGCGCCGCGGTAGGTGATGCGGAAGCGCCGGGCGCCGAGTGCGCGGTGCACGATGCGGTCGTCGCCCGCGCCGTCGAGGGCGATGCAGCAGGCGGGAGTGCGGGCGAGGCTGGCGAAGAGATGCTTCGCGCCGCGCAGGTCTCCTCCTCCTTCCTCACCCACCGTCGCCACGAAGAGGACAGGATGCCGGGTGCGCAGCGCCGCGCCGTCGATTGCGCGGGCGATGGCGAGCATGCCGGCGAGCCCGCGCGCGTTGTCGACGATGCCGGGTCCGTCGAGCCGCGCACCGCGCCGCGTGACGGAGACGTCGGTCCCGTGCGGGAACACGGTGTCGAGATGCGCGCAGATGACCACCGGTGCCTCGTCGTCCACGCCGGGCCGAGTGCCAAGCACGTTGCCCACGTCGTCGACGTGCACGTCGCCCAGTCCCAGCGCCCTGAAGCGCGTGGCGACGACCGCGCCACGCACCGACTCGCCGCCGGTGGGCGAGGGAATGGCCGACAGCGCCATCTGCTCCCGGATTACGCCTTCGTCGCCA
>DASUXT010000026.1:0-5399 GCA_036377775.1 Gemmatimonadaceae bacterium
GTGAAGCTCAAAATCCAGCCGGGCGCGGACGTGGAGTACGTGCGCGCCGTGCGGCGCGCGCTGGGGCCGGACATCTCGCTGATGGTGGACGCCAACTCCGCCTACATCCTGGCCGACGCGCCGGTGCTTTCGCAGCTCGACGAGTTTGCACTGATCATGGTAGAACAGCCGCTCGGCCACGACGACCTGGTGCGGCACGCCGAGCTCCAGCGTCGCCTGGCGACGCCCATCTGCCTGGATGAATCGATCACGAGCGTGGAGAGGGCGGAGGACATGATCGCACTGGGGAGTGGGCGGATCGTCAACATCAAGCCGGGGCGGGTAGGCGGGTACTCGGCGTCGCTCGCCATCCACGACCTGTGCATGCGGGCGGGAGTGCCAGTGTGGTGCGGGGGGATGCTGGAGAGCGGGGTGGGGCGGGCGTACAACGTGGCGCTGGCGTCGCTGCCGAACTTCAGGCTGCCGGGGGATCTATCGCCGAGTAAGCGGTACTGGGAGCGGGATCTGGTGGAGCCGGAGTGGACGATGGACTCTGTCGGGTGTGTTGGAGTACCGCTGGGGAGGGCGGGGATCGGGGTGGGGGTGGATGTGGAGCGGGTCGAGGGGCTGACGGTGAGGAGGGAGGTGGTGAAGTGAGTCTCTCGAAGCCGACGGGGCCGGTTGTTTGGAGGAGTGTGGCGGGCTATAATGGAGGTCTGGCTGTGGCTCTCGGTTTCAGTTTCTGACCGAGAGAGTTCACAGACGGGACGTAGCGCAGCCCGGTAGCGCACCTGAATGGGGTTCAGGGGGTCGCGGGTTCAAATCCCGCCGTCCCGATTGGATACATGAGCGACATCGACGCACGGCGACTTCGGTCGCCGTTTGTCGTTAACGGGGGTGTTCGGTGCTCGCAGGAAGACAATCGCGTCCGGGCTCCGATTCAGCACATGCATTGATCACGAGTGAGAGCCCTTAACGGTGCCGCGCGTCTCATCTTCACCCTGGCGTTCGCTCACCCGCTTCCAGCCGTCGACCCCTGATGCCGCACCCCACCCGCCGTCTCCTCTCCGCCCTCCTTCTGCTCTCGGCACCAGCGCTCGCGCAGCAGCCACGCTCCGCCGGCGCGGGCGCCCTGCGCGAAGTGCGCATCCGGATCACCGACGACTGGGCGCGCGTCGCCGAGAGCGGCGTGCTCACCTTCCCGCGGCAGGGGCTGATGGCGCATGCCACCGTCGTCGGCATCGATACCGCTGGCAAGCCGATGAGCGTGAGCCGGTTCGCGCCGCGCTGGTCGACGAGTGATGCCACGGTCGTCACGACCTCCGGCAATCTGGCGGGTGCGGCGGTGGGACTCGTCGCGCAGGAGGACGGTCGCGCGACGATCACGGTGACCATCGCCGGCAAGTCGGCGACGTTGCCGGTCGTCGTCGGCAAGGCGCGGCGCGCGATCGCAGGGAGCGAGCTCGCGCCGAAGTTCCGTGTGGCGCGGCTCGAGCTGATCGCTGACGTCGGCGCCGCGGGCCCCGAGGCCGAAGCATCGGCAAGCGGGCTAACGCTGTGTGAGAACGGGCACGGAGTGCTGCTGCGGCCGCATGCCGTCGCGGCGGACGGCACCGATATCCCGGTCGAGCACTTCCCCGTCACCTGGGCGACGTCGGACGACAAGGTGGTGGAGCTGTTCCAGACCACCGACACGACGGCACAGCTCACCAGCCACGAGCAGGGAAGGGCGGCGGTGACGGCGACGCTTCAGGGCACCACCGTCACCGTGAACGTCGAAGTGGTGAAGATGGGGACGACCGTGGGCCCGATGCAGGGCGCGACGATGGTCGCCTCGGCGGCGCGGCGCAGTGTCGTCATCACCGCGCCGATCGCCGTGACCGGCACCGCCGTCATGCCGGCGTCTGCTCCCGTGACGGCGTATGTGCCGCTCACGGCGCAGCCGGCGAACTTTCGCGCGTCGTCGGGTCCCGGCTACGTGGTGCTCCAGTGGGACACCGTGCCGGGCGCCACGGGCTACACACTCGCGCGCCTCGAGAACGGCGTAGCGACGCCGCTCGACGATCATTACCCCGCGCGTACTCCGCGACTCGAGCGGAGCCGCTTCTTCGACGTTCAGGGACCGGGCACCACGGTGGGTTACGTGCTGAGCGCCATCTACCGCGCGCCCGACGGCACCGAGTACGCGGGCGACGCCGCGGCGCAGCCCCGTACCGCGGCGACACCGCTCCCGCTCGAGGCGGGGACGAACGCGGCAATCGAAGTGACGGGGTTTGCCAACGAGAGCAACACGCTCTGGGTGGATTACCGAACGCCCGCGGCGCTGGGCTGGGTGAGCGCGATCGCCCTCGAGGTGATGGAGCCCTCCGGCTGGCGCCAGGTCAACGGGCATTCGTTCAGCTGGACGTCCGCGGACGCGCGATATCGTGCGGTCCCGGGTCCGCGGAGCGGGCGGCTCTCACTGGATCCCAACATCCCTCTCGGCTGCGACCACGTGAAGACGTTCCGCTTCAAGGTGACGCGCAGCGTTGGGGGCGACACGGCGCCGCAACAGCAGGTGGGCGTGGACCTGAGTCGGCCGTTCGGCGTGACGTACGACAATTCCGGTTCGCGCTGCCACCAGTAGCTGGCGCGCGCTTCGCGCGCGCTCGTCGGCTTCAAGGACAGTCAGGCGACCCGATTAGCGCAGCGGACGGTCACTGTACGCTGCGTAAAGCCACTGATCGAGGATCCGTCCCTCTTTCACCGCGCTTCGCCGCATCAATCCTTCCTTCACGTATCCGACCTTCTCGAGCACGCGACTCGAGCGTGTCGAGGTCACGAAAGGCACCGCGAACACACGGACCAGGCCGAGCTCCTCGAATGCGTACCGCGTCATCGCGCGCACGGCGTCCGTCATGATGCCGAGTCCCCAGAACTCTCGGCCGATCCAGTAGCCGATTTCAGCGGTCTGCCGCGCGATGTCCTCGCCCACCATGAGGCTGATGCTGCCGATCGCCTCGCCCGCGACGTCGATCCCGAAGCTCGTCGGGACAGGACGGGTGGCGAGATGCTCGATGTAGGCGATGGCGTCGGCTTCCGAATACGGATGGGGAAAGCGGTCGCGCAGGTTCTGCCACACCTCACGGTCATTCGCGTGGCGCGCCAGGCTGGTCGCATCGCCCAGCTCGAGTGGGCGGAGCAGGCACGTGGAGCTGGTGATCTTCACGGCAGTATGGGATATGGTCGCCGAACGCGGGAGCTCACCTGCGGGCGATATTACCAGGTGCGAGCGCAGCGAGCTTCCATCGAGGCTCGGTCATGCAGCACCGGGCGCCGGCGCTTCCCGACGGTCGAACGCCTGGAACCAGGCGACGACATTGTCCTTCCGGTACAGGTACCACCACGCGACTGCGGCAGCGATCGTACTGAATGCGAGGAGCCCGGTGAGGCCGGTCGTGCTTCCCTCGGACCACGAAGGCGCTGACGCCAGCACGACGCTCACCGGCCAGTATGCCATCATGAGCGGTCGAGCCCACGTGCGCCGACGCCAGAGCCCGAAGCCGATCGCCGCCAGCATCCCGCCGAGTAACAGGAAGGCCCAGCCTGCCCGGACGAGAAACTCGGGGCCGCTCATCTGCTCCCCATTTATATGGAAGGAACCCACGTCGAACGGAGCCAGCAGGAGGAGGCTCAGGAACACGAAACCGCCGAAGCTCGCACCGAGCTGTCCGAGCAGGAGCAGGGGCGGCTTCGGGACATCCGCGCGTCGAAGTGCGTCCTCCGCCGGTGCACGCACCTCGTCGGGGTAAGCGCGGTGACAGCGAGGGCACTCGGTGACCGGCTCCAGGTGGTGGGTGGCCGCTGCGTGACAGCTCGGGCAGAGGACGACTACAGGCATGAGAGTGGCTCGGGTGTCTGTATTGCGCCGAAGCTCAGCGGCCAGGGAGTCCGACAAGAGTGCGGCCGATGGGCCACACCTTCAATAGTACGCCGGCCCGACGCTCCGTGAACTCGGCACCTCCGCGCGCCGAGTGGCTCCTTCCGCGAGCCGAGTCGTAACCTCTGCACACCGAGTCGCTGCTTCGGCGGCCGAGGGCGTAACCTCTGCCAGCCGAGCTGCAAACTCGGCGGCCGAGGGAGTAACCTCTGCGAACGGTGATGCAACCTCTGCGTCCGGTGATGCAACCTCCGCGGCCGATGGCGAAACCTCTGCCATCGCGGAGGTAACCTCTGCGCTCGTAGTCGGAACCTTCGCCGACCGAGTCGCTACCTCCGCGAACCGAGTCGCTACCTCTGCGAGCCGAGTTGCTATCTCTGCGCTCGGAGTCGCTACCTCCGCGGTCCTGAGAGCTACCTCTGCCATCCCGGAAGCCATCTCTGCAGACCGATCTGTCGCCTCCGCACGCCCGGAAGCTTCCTCATCGGGCGAGGGTGGCAACTCGTCGCTCGGAGCTGCTGCCTCAGCGGCCGATGGACAACCCGGGCACTCGTCTCTTCACTACGTTGATGCGGCTGCAGGGAGGCACTCGGCTTCTCAGTTATGCGGTCGCGATGCCGGACGCCGAGATACCGTATCCTCCAGCAGGACTCGATCCCCCACCCGGATCTGCTTCCGCGCGAAGTACCCGGCGTTCACCTCGAGCGCGGCGACGTATCGAGCGCCGGCCACGTAGCTCGGACAGCCGGCGGCGAGAACGCTCGTACACGGTGTCATCGTCTGCTGCTCGGTGCTCCTCGCCAGCTCGACCGTGAGTCTGGCGGTGTCGGTGCGAGACGCTACGCGAATGTGGGCGGTGTCGAACGCGACGAGGTTTGCGTAGGACTTCGTCGAGACTGAGTCAGCGTGCGAGGCACAGGCCATCAGTCCGGCGACACAGCTCGCGCGCAGCTGCAAGCACAATCGCCGCGACTCGATCATCAGGATCCCGTAGGGAAAGAAGGTGACCGCCGGGGATTCGAACCCCGCCCTACGCGCTCCGCCGACCAGAACTGCATCGCGGGAATCGAACCCGCCTCGGCGGCCTTCGGAAGGGAGAACCGGATCTGCGGCCAGGAGCATGTTAACCGATCCGCCGCCCGGCGGCTGCAGCGACGGTCAGGCGGCAGGGCCGGCGAGTTTCTCGCGACCGAGCGTCAGCGCCGCCGGATGTCGCTGAGCTCGAGAATCTGCCCGTACATGTGGGTGCTTGCCATGTCACGGCGAACGGTGCCCCTGAAATGCACCTGGAGCCCATTCTGCTGGTAGTCGGCAGGCAGATTCATAGGGTCGAACTTGCCCTGTGCGCTTTCCAGGGAATAGAAGCCCCCTTCGAGGCTGACGAAGCGCACGACGCCGTCCGTGTCGACGCGTGTCGCGAGGCCGCAGGTGTCCCTCCTGCCTACTCCTCACGCAGATAGTGACACGTGTATCCGCCAGGATGCTTCCGCAGGTAGTCCTG
>DASUXT010000027.1:0-28721 GCA_036377775.1 Gemmatimonadaceae bacterium
GCGACGCGGTCGGAACGGTGATGTTCAGGAGACACGGGAATGCACCGGTGCGGGACGAGAGAGGCGGGCGCGCCCGGAGGAGCGCGCCCGCCGCGCGGTCAGCCCTGCTGGGCCGACTCGAGCGTGCGCGCGACTTCTTCCGTGCGGTAGCACTCGATCCGGTCACCGACCTTGAGGTCGTTGAAGTTCTCGATGCCGATACCGCACTCGAAGCCCTCGCGGACTTCCCTCACGTCGTCCTTGAAGCGACGAAGCGAATGGATGGTGCCTTCGTAGACCTCCACGCCGTCGCGGATGATGCGTACGCGACCGTCGCGGCGGATGATGCCGCTCCGGACGGCGCAGCCGGCGATGAGTCCGATCTTCGGGACCTTGAAGGTTTCCAGCACCTCCGCCTCGCCGAGCACCACCTCGCGCTCTTCCGGCCGCAGCATCCCTTCCAGCGCGGCGCGCACGTCGGCGACGGCCTCGTAGATGATGCGGTACAGCTTGATGTCGACGTTCTCACGTTCGGCGGCGGCGCGGGCGTTGTTGTCCGGCCGGACGTGGAAGCCGATGATGATGGCGCCCGAGGCGCGCGCGAGCAGGATGTCGCTCTCGGTGATGGCACCCACGCCGCGGTGCACGACCTCGACCTGCACCTCGTTCGTGCCGAGCTGGCTGAGCGCGTCGGCGAGTGCCTCCGCCGGCCCGCCCTGGTCGGCCTTGATGAGGATGCGCAGCGAGCGCACCTCGCCGGCAGTCGCCTGCGACATGAAGTCCTCGAGGGTGACCCCGCGCGTGGTGCGGCGGCTCTTGGCCTCACGATCCAGACGTTCGCGACGCTGGGCCACCTCGCGGGCAGCACCCGCGTCCTCGACGACGAGAAGCTGGTCGCCGGCCATCGGGACGCCCTGCATGCCGAGCACCTGCACCGGGATCGCCGGACCGGCCTCCTTCACGTTCTTGCCACGCTCGTCGAGCAGCGCGCGGACGCGGCCGGAGTACATGCCGACGATGAAGTCATCGCCGACGCGAAGGGTGCCGCCCTGCACGAGCACAGTGGCGACGGGACCCTTGCCCGGATCGAGCTGGGCCTCGACGACCGTGCCGGTGGCGCGCTTGTCGGGATTGGACTTGAGGTCCAGCAGCTCGGCCTGCAGGAGCACCTGCTCGAGGAGCTCCGGCACGTTCGTGCCCTTCTTCGCGGAGATCTCCGTGCTGAGCGTGGTGCCGCCGAACTCCTCGAGCACGACGCCGTGCTGGAGGAGATCCTGCTTGACCTTCATCGGGTTCGCCTGCGGCAGATCGATCTTGTTGATGGCGACGATCATCGGGACGCCGGCGTTCTTGGCGTGCGAGATCGCCTCGATGGTCTGCGGCATGACCGCGTCATCCGCGGCGACGACGAGAATGACCTCGTCGGTGACCTGGGCCCCGCGGGCACGCATGGCGGTGAACGCCTCGTGACCCGGGGTGTCGAGGAAGGTGATCATCTTGCCGTTCGGCAGCTCGACGTGGTAGGCGCCGATGTGCTGCGTGATGCCGCCGGCCTCGCCCGCCACGACGTTCTCCTTGCGGATGTAGTCGAGGAGCGACGTCTTGCCGTGGTCCACGTGGCCCATGATGGTGACGATGGGCGGACGGGGCTTGAGGTCCTCGGGGGCGTCGGTCGCGCCGGTGGCGACTTCCTCCGCCTGGTACTCGTCCTCGCGCACCGCCTGGAATCCGAATTCGCCGGCGATCAGCTCGATCTGGTCGAAGTCGAGGCGCTGATTGACGGTGATCATCAGCCCCAGGTTCTTGAACGCGAAGCCGACGATCTCGGTGGGCGAGACCTTGAGGATCTGCGCGAGCTCGCTGACGGTGATGAACTCGTTGACGCGGACCAGCTTCTTCTCGCGCTCGACCTCGGCGGCGCGCAGCGCCTCCG
Source organism: Gemmatimonadaceae bacterium (assembly GCA_036377775.1). Lineage (GTDB taxonomy): Bacteria > Gemmatimonadota > Gemmatimonadetes > Gemmatimonadales > Gemmatimonadaceae > AG11. The sequence continues at coordinate 1,913 of DASUXT010000027.1, forward strand.
CTTCCTCGCGCATGCCGCGACGGTCGGTGCGGCCGCCACGCGAGGGGGCTCCGCGCAGCGAGGCCATGGTCTTGGCGATGTTCGCATCCACCGCCTCCTGGTCCACGGAGCCGCGCTTGCCCTTCTTGCGTCCGCGCGCGGGAGCACCGGCGCCAGCCGCCGCCGGGGCGGCAGCGCCGGGCCGACGGTCGTCGCGACGAGTCGCGCCGCCGATGCCGCCGGGAGAGGCAGATGCCACCGGGCGCGGCGGGAACGGTGATCCGGACGCGACCGCGCGCGGGCGCGGCGCACCGGGGGTGATGGGGCGGGGACGCGGGCGCTCGGCCGCAGGAGTCACAGGGGTCGGTGCGGCAGGGCGTGGAGGTTCTGCTTCGGCAGGTGAAGGCGCCGTCGTGATGCCACCGGCGAGGGGGCTTTCGGCGGCGGCCGCCGCGGTCGCTGCGGCGCGCTCGGCTTCCTCGCGCTGGCGACGCTCCTCGGCCGCGCGCTCTTCCGCTTCGGCGGCAGCGCGAGCGGCGGCGATCTGGGCGGCACGCGCCGCTTCTTCGGCCGCTCGCGCCGCCTCGGCGGCTTCACGCTCGGCGCGCTCGGCTTCCGCGGCTTCGTTGGCGGCTGCTTCGACCGCGGCGGCTTCGGCAGCCGCATCGGCAGCGGCCTGCACGTCGGCCGCCTTGCGGCGGCGGCGAACCGGCGCAGCCGCTTCAGCCGGGGACTCGGCGGCAACAGGCTCGGCGGCGGCCACCTTGCTGGCCGCGCCGCGGCGGCGCCGCGGCGGCGCCGCGGGTGCCGCCTGCTTCTCGGCGCGCGAGCGCTTCTCGCGTTCCCAGCGCGCGCGAATGCGCGCGACCTGGTCGTCGGTGAGCGGACTCAGGTGACTGCGGACGTGGACATCCATCTGACGAAGGAGACCCATCACTTCGTCGGGGGAGATCCCGAACTCGCCAGCCATGTCATGTACGCGAAGCTTGCTCAAACTGCCTCCTCTGGGGCTCCCACGGAGCCCGACTCCACCAGCTCGCGAATTCCCTTCGCGAGCTGCCGGTCCACAATGCCGATCACGGCAGTGGAGTCGCGCCCCACCGCGCCGCCAAGCTCGGCGGCATCCGGCACCTCGATGAATCTAACCCGCCTGGCGTTCAGCAGCGGGACGACCTTGTCCAGACTATGCCTGGAGACGTTCGCCGCGACGATCGCGAACGCCACCTTGTTCTTCTTTACCGCTTCCCTCACCCGGTCCACGCCGATGACGACGCCACGCGCACGCGCACCGAGCCCGACCAGGCGAAGCAGCCGACCGTGAAGCGGAGCGTCGAGTGTCACTCGGCGGGAGCTTCGTCGGGGGCAGCAGCGGGCGATCCCTCACTTGCCGTGTCCTCAGTGGTGAGCTCGTCGAGCAGCGAGATGATCCGGTCGGCCTCCTCCGGCGCGATGCCGGCGAGACGCAGGAAATCCTCGCGCTCGAGGTCGATGATGTCGTTCAGCGTGCGATACCCCGCTTCGTTGAGCACGGCGACCGTGGCCGGGTGCATGCCGGCCAGCTCCGCCAGCGGCACGTCGGCGGCGGCGTCGGTCTCGGTCTCGCCGGGAAGCGGCGCAAAGAGCTGCTCGGCCCCGCCCTTCTCCAGCCACTCGCGGCTCGAGTAAAGGTCGATCTTCCAGCCCGTGAGCTCGGACGCGAGCCGGACGTTCTGGCCATTGCGACCGATGGCGAGGGACAGCTGGTCCTCGTCCACCACAGCCTGGATCGTCTTGCTCACCGCGTCGCTGAAGACGCGGGCGACCTTGGCGGGAGCGAGCGCCAGCTTGGCGAAGCGTTCCGGATCCGAGGACCAGGGAACGATGTCGATGCGCTCGCCACCGAGCTCGTTCACGACCGTCTGCACGCGCGAGCCCTTGAGGCCCACGCAGGCGCCCACGGGATCGATGCTGTCATCGCGCGAGAAGACGGCGATCTTGGTGCGGCTGCCCACCTCGCGAGCGGTGGCCCTGATCTCCACGATGTTCTGCTGGATCTCGGGCACCTCGAGCTTGAACAGCGCCTTCACGAACAGGCCGTCGGCGCGGCTCAGGATGAGGCGAGGTCCCTTGGGCGTCTCCTCCACGCGCTTGAGCACGGCGCGGATCGGCTCGCCCTGGTGGAAGTGCTCGCGATGGTTCTGCTCGCGGTAGGGGATGATCGCCTCCGCCTCGCGGAACTTGTTGAGCATGACCACGAGCTTGCCGCGCTCGATCTGCTGGATCTCACCGGAGAGGAGCTCGCCCACCCGCGAGGCGAACTCGTCGCGGATGCGGGTGCGCTCGCCTTCACGGACGCGCTGGATGATGCGCTGCTTGGCCGCCTGGATGGCGGCACGGCCGAAGACGGTGAAGTCGAGCGGCTCCTCCATCACGTCGCCCGGCTCGAAGCCCTCGTCGAACAGGCGCGCCTCCTCGAGGGAGATCTCGCGTGCCGGGTCCTCGACGGTCTCGACGACGGTCTTCAGCAGGACGATGCGGATCTCGCCCTTGGCGTCGTCGATGTCGACTTCCGCCTGGACGGTGGGGCCGTACTTCTTGGCCAGCGCGGCCATGAAGCCGTCCTGCAGCAGCCCGTAAAGCTCCGTGCGGTCGAGCTGCTTGGAGTTCGACAATTCGCGGAACGCGGCCAACATCTCTGCGGAACTGACCATCCAGGACCTCGCTGAAGAGGGCCAGCGGCGACGCCGCGCGGCCCGGAGCCTTATGAAAAGCGGAACGCCAGCCGCGCCTCCCGCACGGCGGCGAGCGGAATCCGCTTCGCCTCGCCACGCTCTGGTCGGAGCACTACCGACGTTCCTTCCTCGCCATCCTCGACGGAAAGGATCTCTCCTTCCAGCCGACCACCGAAATCGGGCGCGAGCACGTTCGCCCAGCGCCCGACAAAACGCCGCCACTCCGCAGGCGTCCGCAACGGACGCTCACCGGGCGACGACACCTGCAATACATACCGTTCGGCAACCAGGTCGCCGGCATCGAGGCGTGCCTCGATGGCTCGCGACGCGCGGGCACAGTCGTCCACCGTCACACGACCGCCGTCCCGCCGATCGATGCGCACCTCCAACACGGGTCGGGAGCGCGTGCCTCCCTTCCGGAGCTCGACGAGATCGTATCCTGCCGTGTCAAGCTCTTGAGTGACAACATGTTCCAGCGCATCGTTCATGTTGTCTCTAGCCCACGTCCGAGAATAAAAAAATGTGGGGAACCTCCCCCACATTTCGCGGCCGGCCCGAAGACGTCCGCAGCTACATAAAGTAAGGGACTCCGGCGACCGGGTCAAGCTGGACACCGGCCGCCACGTCCGCGCTCGACTCGTCGCGCCTGGTCAGGGGGCGACGATCACGCCAAGCTGGCGGCCGGCGTCGCCAGCGCGGTGCGAGTAGAAGCGCCTGTTGTCGCAGCGGGTACAGAGCTCACTGATGGAGATGTCTCGCACGCCGAGCTCGTGGGCGTGACCGGCGATGAGCGCCCGCAGGTCGACGGTGGTGGGCTCGTCCACCGCCTGCCCGGTGAGGCGCCCGAAGACATCGGGGCTGACCTGATAGCAGGAGCCGCAGATGGCAGGGCCACAGTGCAGCCGAAGGTCCGACGCGCGCAGGCCGAGCGCATCGAGCTGCCTGATGGCGATCTCGACGATCCGCGCTTCGGTGCCGCGCCACCCCGAGTGCAGCACGGCGGTGGCCCCGCTCGGATGGGCGAGGAAGACCGGGACGCAGTCGGCGACGGTCACCGCCATCGCGGTGCCTCGTTCATCGGCGAGGTGGCCGTCGGCATCCTCGCCTCGCAGCCAGCCACGCCACTCGCCGCGGTGACGCACGACCTGGTTGCCGTGCACCTGGCTGGACGTCGCCAGGCGTGCCGCCGGCCCGCCGAGCTGCGTGCGCAGGGCGGTCCAGCGTGCGATCACCTGCCCCACCGGCTCGTCGCTGTGCAGACCGAAGCTGCCGGCCTCTCGCCCGGTGGTGAACGCCTCGACGCCGAAATCGTGGAAGTGCTCGACGATCTCGCCGCCGACGCGCGCGTCGGCGGCGGGTTGTGCGACGCTCACTGGGCGCGACGTTCCTCGACGCGCTCGATGTGGGCGCCGAGCGCGCGCAGGCGCTCGTCGATGCGCTCGTAGCCGCGCTCGATCTGGCCGACATTGTCGATCGTGCTTTCTCCCTGCGCGCAGAGCGCGGCGAGGAGGATGGCCATCCCGGCGCGGATATCGGGGGACTCCACCTGGGCACCGTGGAGCTTCGTGGGCCCGACGACGACTGCACGATGCGGGTCGCAGAGCACGATGCGCGCGCCCATGCCGATCAGCTTGTCCACGAAGAAGAGCCGCGACTCGAACATCTTCTCGTGAATGAGGATCGTGCCCGTGCACTGGGTGGCAGTCACGAGGGCGATCGACATGGTGTCCGCCGGGAACGCCGGCCACGGCTGGTCTTCCAGCTTGGGCACCGCGCCACCGAGGTCGCTGCGGATCACCATCTCCTGGTCGGCCGGCACGATGAGGTCGTCGCCCTGGACTCGGCACTCGACGCCGAGCCGCTCGAAGCCCATGAGCGTGGAGCGGAGGTGCTCGACGCCGGCGCGCTCGATGGTGATCTCCGACTTCGTGACGGCGGCGAGGCCGATGAAGGAGCCGACCTCGATGTGATCGGGTCCGATCTCGTGGGTGCAGCCGTGCAGCGGGCGCCCACCGTGGATGGTGATGGTGTTGGTGCCGATCCCGTCGATGCTGGCGCCCATGGCGACCAGGAAGCGGGCGAGGTCCTGCACGTGCGGCTCGCCGGCGGCGTTGCGGAGCACGGTGGTGCCCTGTGCGGCGACGGCCGCGGTGAGGGCGTTCTCCGTGGCGGTGACGCTCGGCTCATCGAGGAAGACGTCGGCCCCGGTGAGGCCGTTCGTGCGAAGGATGAACGCGTCGTCGAAGGTGAAAGTGGTGCCGAGCTGTTCGAGGGCGAGGAAGTGCGTATCGACGCGACGGCGGCCGATCACGTCGCCGCCCGGAGGGGGGAGGCGGATCTCGCCGCAGCGGGCGAGGAGGGGCGCGGCGAGGAGGATGGATGCGCGGATCTTCCGGCAGAGCACCGGATCGAGGTCGGAGGCGGTGAGCGTCTTCGCGTGGATCGTGAGCGAGTTGCGCTTCGTCCACTCGGCGGTGGCGCCGACGGACTTGAGCAACTCGACGAGCGTCTCGACGTCGCGGATGCGCGGGACATTCTCGAGGTAGACCGGCTCGTCGCACAGAAGTGCGGCGGCGACGATGGGGAGTGCCGCGTTCTTGTTGCCAGATGGGCGAATGCGGCCGGCGAGGCGATAGCCTCCCTGAACGACGAACTGCAGAGCGGGCATGCGAGGGCGAGCGACGGGAGACAGGCGTCGCACGGCGCGGGACAGCGGAGCGCCGGCGGTGGAACGGGAAGTTTCCGTGGGGTGCGCGACAGCGTCAAGGCGCGCGGCGCGTGACACTGCACCGATCGCGCCGCGCCGCGATGCGGATGGCGAGCCGAGCGGCTTGACACTCGATGCGCGGGCACGGTACGATGCGCCAGGAGCCTCATGCGTGTGGCCTCTCACTTGCACACGCGGTGAGCGCCGACGCCGCGCCGCGCGTTCGCGGCCGGCCACCCCGTCCGACAGGGAAGATGCTGATCATCTCGTTCACGCGCGCTGGCGCGTGGTGGCTGGTGCAGGCGGCGCAGCAGGCCGACACCGTGGTGATGCGTCCGCTGGCGCAGCCCCGGGGCTGGTTCGAGACGGTGACGGCGGTGGCGAGCGGCCTGATGACGCTCGCCCTGCTGGTGCTGGCCGTGAGCCTGGTGCCGGCAGCGTGGAACTTCAGGAAGAGCTATGCGAAGGTCAGCGACCTGCTGGACAAGGTGTACGGCGACGTGAACCCGCTGATGCGCCACGCGAGCGCGATCGCGGACAACGTGAACTACATCACGACGTCGGTGCGGGCGGACGTGCAGCAGGTGAACGCCACGATCGCCGCCGCGAACCAGCGGCTGCAGCAGGCGGTGGCGCTCACGGAGCAGCGGCTGAACGAGTTCAACGCGCTACTGGAAGTGGTGCAGCACGAGGCGGAAGAGGCATTCGTGGCGACGGCCTCCACGGTGCGCGGGGTGCGCACGGGGGCGGCGGCGCTTCACCATGAGGACGACGAGGAGCTGGCGGCGGTCGAGCCGCTCCACGCGTCAGAGGAGCTCGACGATGGCGACGACGATTCCGATGCGTTCGAAGCGGGGCCCACGCGTCCGCGAGTCCGGCCTCGCGGCCGTGGATGGACGTGAGGCCCAGTACGACCTGCTCACCGCCGCGCTCATCGGGGCGGCGATCGGGGCGACCGCCACGCTGCTGCTCCGCCGCGGGCCGTCCGGGCAGCGCCCGGTCGCGCCTGTCGTGCGCGGGGCGAAGTGGGCGGGCCGAGGGGCCATGCAGGGCGCGCGGCGCGGGGCCGGCTGGGCGCGCTCGCGCGGCGGCGACATGCTCGACCGCATCCCGATGGATGACATCGAGGAAAGCGTTCGTGACTCGGTCAACGACGCGCGCGAGCGCATCGATGGCTTCGTTCGCTCGGAGCTGGGCGACCTTCGCAAGGCACTGCGCAAGCAGCGCAAGCGGCTCGGGGTCTAGACCGGCCAGCGCGCTTCTCAGTCGCGCCGCTGCCCTGTGCGCAGCGGCGCTCGCGCTGCTCGTGCTGCTGCCTGCCACGGCGCATGCCTGGACGCCGGGCACGCACGTCTATCTCGGCGAGGCGGTGCTGCGCTCGCTCGGCACGCTGCCCGCCACGATCGCCGACCTGCTGCGCGCGTTCCCGTACGATTTCCTGTACGGGTCCATCGCGGCCGACACGAGCATGGCGAAGAAGTACGTCCCGACGGGACGCCACTGCCACTCGTGGACGGTGGGGTTCGAGATCCACGAAGCGGCGCGGGACGAGCCGACGCGCGCCTTCGCGCTCGGCTACCTCGCGCACCTGGCCGCCGACGCCATCGCGCACAACCACTTCGTGCCGATGCAGCTCGCGGTCACGGCGAGCACGTCGTCGCTCGGGCACAGCTACTGGGAGAGCCGCTTCGAGACCCACCTCGGCCCGGCATGCGCGCGCCAGGCGCGCGACGTGATCCTCCTCGATCACTCCCGGGCCGATGCCCTGCTCGATCGCATTCTGAGCCCGACGATCTTCAGCACCCACACTAACCGCCGGATCTTCCGCGGCATGGTGCACGCGGCCGACAACGAGGGCTGGCAGCGCATCTTCGCGCTGATGACGGAGAACAGCCGCTGGGATCTCGCCGATCATGACGTGGGGCGCTACCTGGACCGCGCGTACGACCTGATCGTGGATTTCCTGCTGAACTTCGACCGGTCGGTCGCCTTCCAGCTGGATCCGTCGGGTGACGAGGCGCTGCGGCTGGCGAAGCAGGTCCGCCGGAACGCGCTGCGCGCCGGCGGGACGGAGCGCGTCCAGGAGGAAGCGCAGCGGCACTTCGCGCTGCCAGCCGCGGCGCCGGGCCATGCCCAGGCGCTCGGCACGCCGCTCTACGTGCCGAACCGCTCGGCGAGCAACTGATTCAGGCGCCGCGGATCGGCGCGTCCCCTGGACTTCCGCATCACCGCGCCGACGAGCACGCCCGACAGCTTGCGCTCCCCGTTGCGGAACCGCTCGGCCTCGGTCGGCATCTCGGCGACCACCTCGTCCAGCCACCCCACGAGCTGGGAGTCGTCGTTCACCTGCACGAGCCCCTCGCGCTCGGCGATCTGCGCCGGCGTGTCGCCCGTCGCCACCATGTGCGAGAAGATCTGCTTCGCGGCCGTGTGGCTCACCACGCCATCGCGCACGAGGTTGAGGAGCTCGGCGAGATCATGCGGGCGCACGCGGAAGGTGGTGATCTCGTGCCCCGAGGCCTTGAGCTGGGCCTGCACCTCTCCCATCACCCAATTGGCTGACGCCTTGGCGTCGTTGCTCGCGCGCGCGACCGATTCGTAGTAGTCGGCGAGCTCCGGGTCGGCGGTGAGCACCTCGACGTCGTACTCGCCGAGGGAGTACTCGCTCGCGAAGCGCGCTCGCCGGGCAGCGGGGAGCTCAGGAAGCTCGTCGCGCGCGCGATCGATCCACTCCTGCTCGAGCAGGAGGGGCGGGAGGTCCGGCTCCGGAAAATAGCGGTAGTCGTGACTTCCCTCCTTGGTGCGACTCGGACGTACCTGCCCTGCCGCGCCGTCCCACAGCATGGTCTGCTGCTCGATGCGCCCGCCCTGCTCCAGAACCCCCACCTGGCGCACGAACTCCATCTCCAGCGCGCGCTCGACGCCGGAGAAGGAATTCATGTTCTTCACCTCGGTCTTCGTGCCCAGCTTCGTCTCCCCGCGGCGCCTGGCGCTGACGTTGGCATCGACGCGGAGGCTGCCCTCCTCCATGCTGACGTCGCTGACGCGCATGTACTCGAGGATCTGCTTGAGCACTCGCAGGTATGCGCCGGCCTCGCGGGCCGAGCGCATGTCCGGCTCGCTGACGATCTCGATGAGGGGTACGCCGGCGCGGTTGAGGTCGATCGCCGTCGCACCGGCATAGCGGTCGTGCACGGACTTTCCCGCGTCCTCCTCCATGTGCACGCGGGTCACCCCGACGCAGATGGGCGAGCCATTCGCGTGTCGCCCGATCTCCACCTGGCCACCGGTGGCGAGGGGGCGATCGAACTGCGAGATCTGGTAGCCCTTGGGGAGGTCGGGGTAGAAGTAGTTCTTGCGCGCGAACACCGACTGCGGATGCACCGTGCAACCGAGGGCGAGCGCGGCACGCGTGGCGAGAACGACGGCTTGCGCGTTGAGAACCGGGAGCGCGCCCGGCAAGGCGAGACAGACGGGACAGACGTTGGTGTTCGGGGGCGCGCCGTACGCGGTGGAGCAGGAGCAGAAGGCCTTGGTGCGCGTCTTCAGCTGCACATGGACCTCGAGCCCGACGACCATCTCCCAGTCGCGCATGAGCGCTTCGGCGTTCGGCGCGGTCATGAGTGCGCCTCGGCGCCGAGGGCACGCTCGAGGGCGTACGCGAAGGAGAACATCATCTCCTCGCCGAAGTGCGGCGCGATGAACTGGCCGCCGATCGGCAAGCCGTCCACCCGGCCGATGGGCTGCGACATGGCCGGCACACCGGCGAGGTTGGCCGTCGCGGTGAAGATGTCGCTCAGGTACATCTCGTACGGGTCGGAGATGGCGCCGATGGGAAAGGCCGGCGTGGGAGTGGTCGGAGTGAAGAGGACGTCCACGCCGCTGCCGAACACCCTGGCGAAGTCGCCAGTGATGAGCGTGCGCACCTGCTGCGCCTTGCGATAGTAGGCATCGTAGTAGCCCGCGCTCAGTACGTACGTACCGATCATGATGCGCCGCGTGACCTCGGCGCCGAACCCCTGCGAGCGGGTGGCTTCGTACATGCCGCGGAGCCCGTCACCTTCCACCCGCAGGCCGTATCGCACGCCATCGAAGCGCGCGAGGTTGGACGACGCCTCCGCCGGGGCGACGATGTAGTAGACCGGAATCGCCAGCTCGGTGTGCGGGAGCGACACGTCGCGGACCTCGGCGCCGTTCTCGCGCAGCTTCTCGAACGCGGCGTCACAGCGCGCGCGAATACGCGAGTCGAGCGAGTCCGGGAAGTACTCCTTCGCGCGCCCGACGACGAGGCCGCGAAGGGACCGTTCACTCGCGCGATGATACTCGGGGACCGGGAGATCCGCCGTGGTCGAATCGAGCGGGTCGCGTCCGGCAATGGCGTGCATCGTACGTGCGGCATCGTCCACCGTGGCACCAAACACGCCGACCTGGTCGAGCGACGACGCGAAGGCGACGAGCCCGAACCGGCTCACGCGACCATAGGTGGGCTTCACGCCGACGACGCCGCAGAACGCGGCCGGCTGTCGCACGGAACCGCCAGTCTCCGAGCCGAGCGCGGCGGGAACGATTCCCGCCGCGACGGCGGCGGCCGAGCCGCCCGACGAACCGCCGGGCACGCGGTCCGGCGCGATGGGGTTCCGCGTGGGTCCATACGCGCTGTGCTCGGTGGACGAACCCATCGCGAACTCGTCCATGTTCGTCTTGCCGAAGGGCACGGCACCGGCGTCACGAAGACGACGAACGACCGTCGCCTCGTACGGGCTCACGTACCCCTCGAGAATGCGTGAGCCGCAGGTGGTCGGATGGTGCAGCGTCGCGATGTTGTCCTTGATGGCCACAGGGACGCCGAGCAGCGGCGTCGGCTCGGCGTGCGAGAGCAGCCCGTCGCAGGCATCGGCGTGCTTGCGGACGTGCTTCTCGTCGAGCGAGACGAAGATGTTGAGGCCATCGCGCCCCGCCTTCACCTGCTTCATGCGGTCCAGGGCCCCCGCAACGGTGTCGTGAATGCCGACGGCGCCGCTGTGCGTGCGTGTTCGCAGGTCGGTGATGGATGGCGGCGTACTCACGCTTCCTCCGCCGTATCGTGGGTGGAGAGCCGTGGCACGAGGAGAAAACCATCGCGCACTTCGGGCGCGAACGCGTCGAGGCTGCGCAGGAGGGGAATGGGCGGGCCCTTGTCCGCGCGTACGGGAAGCCCGCCGGCGCCGACACCAGCCACCGCGTCCACGCCGGACGTATCGACGGCGGACAGCGCGTCCATGTGGCCGAGGATGGTATTCATCTCCTGCGCGAGCGACGCGGCGCGCTCGTCGGACAGGCCCAGCCGCGCCAGCGCGGCCACATGCCGCACGTCGTCGATGGTAACGGCCACTAGTCGATATCCCGTTCGAGGTTGGCTTGGGCGACGACGAGGGTCTTGCGACCGATGGCGTCGTCGTCGAAATCGATCTTCGCCTTCAGGTCGCGACCGGCGCCGGCGAGCTCGGCGATCACGCCGCTGCCGAACTTGCGATGACGCACGCGGGCACCGACGGCGATGACCGCGGCGTCCTGCGACTCGGAGGCCTCGTCCCATGAAGGCGTGCGGGTGACGGGCGTACCTGGTCGGCGCCGCGCAGCGCTGGGAGGAAAGCCGGCGTCGTCGTCGATCACCGCAGGGCGCAGCTCCTGATCCATCAGGCCCGGACGCCGGCGCGAGTTGCCCCACTGGCTGCCGCCCCCGAGCGAATGCATGAAGGAACGTCCCGAGCTGCGGACCTTGATCGTCTTGCGCTGCTCGAGCATGTCCTCGGGGATGGAGACCAGAAAGCTGGATGCCTTGGAGGGCATGAACTCGCCATTGCGGCGGCGCTCCTCGGCGTGCGTGAGAAAGAGCTTCTGCTCGGCGCGGGTGATCCCCACGTAGAACAGGCGGCGCTCCTCCTCCAGCATGGCGGGATCGTCGTACGCCTTGGCGAGGGGAAAAAGTCCGTCCTCGAGCCCCGTGATGAACACGACCGGGAACTCGAGCCCCTTGGCGTTGTGCAGCGTCATGAGCGTGACCGCATCGGCGTCGGGGCCGAGCTTGTCCAGCTCGGCGACGAGCATCGCCTTCTGGAGGAAGTGGTCGAGCGGAGTGAGCCCCACCTCTCCTTCCTCGTCCGCCACCTGCTCCGCGGCGCCGGTGATGAGCTCGCGCACGTTGTCGAGGCGGTCGGCCGACTCGGGGCCCTCCGCCTTGAGGTATTCATCGTAGCGGATGGTGTCGACGATCTCGCGCAGCAGCTCGTCCACCGCCGCGTCGCGCGCCGAGTCGCGGAACTTCGCGATGAGGGCGGCAAAGTCCGCGAGCGCGCCACGGGCGGCGGGGCGGATGGCCGAGAGCAGGTCGGGCCGTTCAGCGGCGGCGAGCATCGGGATGCCGGCGGAGTGCGCGGCCGCGGCGAGTGTCTCGATGGTCGTCTCGCCGAGCCCCCGGCGCGGAACGGCGACGGCACGGCGGAAGGCTTCGTCGTCGGCAGGATTGGCGACGAGCTTGAGGTAGCTCATGAGGTCGCGGATCTCGCGCCGATCGTAGAACCGGACGGTACCGACAAGGCGGTACGGGACGGCCCGCTTGCGGAGCGCCTCTTCGAGCGCGCGGCTCTGGGCGTTGGTACGGTAGACGATGGCGAAATCGCGCAGGGTGAGCGCGGGGGCCTGCGCGCGGCGCGCGAGGATCTCCTCGATCACGTAGTCGGCTTCGTCGCGCTCGTCGAGGCAGCGTACCGCGGTGACGCGCTCGCCGCTGCGGTGGGTGGGTCGCAGCGTCTTCCCCATGCGGCCGGTGTTGGCGCTGATGACGACGTTCGCGAGGTCGAGCACCTCGGGGGTGCTGCGGTAGTTCTCCTCGAGGCGCACGACGGCCGCGTTCGGGAAGTCCTTGTTGAAGTCGAGGATGTTGCGGATGTCGGCGCCGCGCCAGCCGTAGATGGACTGGTCGTCGTCGCCGACGACGCAGAGGTTGCCGCGCTCGCCCGCAAGGAGGTGGACGAGCTGGTACTGCGCGCGATTGGTGTCCTGGTACTCGTCCACCAGGATGTAGCGGAATTTCCGCTGGTACTTCTCGCGCTCCGCGGCGTTGTCGGCGAGCATGCGCACCGGCAGCACGAGCAGGTCGTCGAAGTCCACGGCGTTGGCGATGCGCAGCGCCTCGCCGAGATCGCGATAGACGATGGCCACGGCGCGCGAGAACGGATCCATCGCGAGGTTCTCGTACTCGTCGGGGGAGACGAGCGCGTTCTTGGCATCGGAGATGGCCGACTGCACGCCGCGGGGGGTGAACTGCTTGGCGCTGATGCGGTGGCGCTCCATGATGCGCTTGATCACACCCTGCGTGTCGTCCTGGTCGTAGATGGTGAACGACGCGGTACGCCCGACGAGGTGCGGCGCGGCACGGAGCATCCGGGCGCCGATGGCATGGAAGGTCCCGACCCACATGGCGATGGGCTGGCGGCCAAGGAGGCGCGCGATGCGCTCCTTCATCTCGCCGGCGGCCTTGTTGGTGAAGGTGACGGCGAGGATCGCGCCCGGATCCACGCCGTGCTGGTCGATGAGGCGCGCGAGGCGCGTGGTGAGCACACGAGTCTTCCCGGAGCCGGCGCCCGCGAGGACGAGCAGCGGTCCGTTCACGTGCAACACCGCTTCACGCTGCGCGGGGTTGAGGCCCTCGAGCAGCGGATCGTCGGACACGTTCGGCATCAGGGTAAGATAATCTCGAACGACGCGCCGCGATCGGCGGATGCGAGGCGGAGCGTGCCGCCATGGCTCTCCTCGACGATGCGCCGCGCCAGCGAGAGGCCGATGCCCCACCCGCTCTGCTTGGTGGAGAAGCCGGGCTCGAAGATGCGAGCGCGCAGCTCGCGCGGGATGCCCGGACCATCGTCGGACACCGTGACGATGGCGCCGCCGCCCGGGCGCGCATGGGCAGCGACGACGATGCGCCCGCCGCGGCCGGCGAGCGCGTCCACGGCATTCTTGACGAGGACCTCGAAGGCCCACTCGAGGAGCACGGTGTCGCCACGCACCGAGACCGGTTCCGTGTGCGCGGCGACGTCGATCTCGACGGCGTGCGCGAGGGTCGGGACGCGAGCGCGGAAGTACGCGGTGATGCGATCCACCAGCGCATGCAGATCGACGCGCTCGGCGCGGCGCTCGCGACCGATGCGCTCGAAGCGATGCGCCACCCGATCGAGCCGCTCGATGTCGGCGCGCATGTTCGCGGCAATCGTCTGCGTGGCCGGTACCCCGTCCCCTTCCTCGAGCAGCTCCACCCAGCCGGCGAGGCTCGAGAGCGGAGTGCCGAGCTGGTGTGCCGATTCGCGCGCCATGCCCGCCCACACCCGCTCGCGCTCCGCGTTGCCGCGCGCCCGCACGAGGGAGATGGCGGCGAGCAGGAGCACGAACGCCGTGGCCGCCTGCAGCGCCGGGACGATGCGGAGCCAGCTCACGAGCGGCGTGTTGCCGTAATGGATCTGGCCGACGAGCGAATCCACGACCGGCCGGTTCTGCGAGTCCAGCTCGCGGATGTAGTCGCGGATGCGCGCCTCGTCGCCGCCGACCTCCGGCGGAAGGTTCGCCGTCGCGGTCGGCCGGCCGGCGGGATTGGTGACGATGATCGGCACGCCCTGCGCGATGATGCTCTTGGAGACGTCGAGCAGCGCCTGCGTGCCGGCCGACTCGCTCGTGTCGCTCTGCGCACGAAAAACGCGCGCGTACATCTGGCTGGACCGCAGCGCCTCGTGTCGCAGCTCGCGCACCACGCGCTGCGTGTAGACGACGTACGACGCGAGGAGGATCGCGAGCAGCAGGCCGACAAGGAACTCGGGCGCGCCGCGACGCATGTGCGGACTAGCCGAGGCGGTCGGTGCCGAGATACGGCCGCAGCACCTCGGGAACGAGGACGGAGCCGTCGGGCTGCTGGTAGTGCTCGAGAATGCAGGCGATCGTGCGCGGGAACGCGAGGCCGGAACCGTTCAGCGTGTGCACGAAGCGCGGCTTTTCGCCCTTCGCCGGCCGGAAGCGAATGTTCGCGCGGCGCGCCTGGAAGTCGGTGAAGGTGCTGCAGGAGCTGACCTCGAGCCACGCGCCGACTCCGGGGGCCCACGCCTCGAGGTCGTAGGTCTTCGCACTCGAGAAGCCGGTGTCGCCCGCGGCGAGCAGCTTGACGCGATACGGAATGCCGAGCCGCTGGAGCATCGACTCGGCGTGGCCGAGCAGGAGCTGCAGCTGCGCCTCGGAGTCCTCGGGCGCGGCGTAGCGCACGAGCTCGACCTTGTCGAACTGGTGCATGCGGAGCACGCCCCGCGTGTCCTTTCCCGCCGACCCCGCCTCGCGCCGGAAGCAGGGCGTATAGGCACAGAAGCCCATCGGGAGCGGCTGCTCGATGATCTCGTCGCGGTACAGGTTCGTGACCGGCACTTCCGCGGTGGGGATCAGGAACTCGTCGTCGCCAGCGATGCGGTAGGCGTCCTCCTCGAACTTGGGGAGCTGCCCCGTGCCGGTCATGCTGGCGCGGTTCACCAGTGCGGGGGGCCAGACTTCCTCGTAGCCATGCTCGCCGGCGTGGGTGTCGAGGAAGAAGCTCATGAGCGAGCGCACGAGGCGCGCGCCGGCACCGCGGAACACGGCGAACCCGGATCCGCTCACCTTCGTCGCGCGCTCGAGGTCCACCAGGCCGAGCTCGGCGGCGATCTCCCAGTGCGGACGCACCCCCTCCGGCGGGCGGGGCTCCCCCCAATGGCGAACGATGACGTTGCACTCCTCGCCGCCAGCGGGGACGTCCGGGAGCGTGACGTTGGGCACCTCGAGCAGGATGCCGATGAGCGCCTGCTCGGCCGCGGCGAGCTCGCCCTCCAGCCGGGCGATCTCGTCGCCGAGGGCGCGCCCCTGCGCAATGAGCTCATCGGCGTTCTCGCCGGCGCGCTTGCGGCGCGCCACTTCCTGCGAGCTCGCATTGCGGGCGGCGCGGCGCTCGTCCACGGCCTGGGTGAGGAGTCGCCGCTCGCGCTCGAGCGCCTCGCAGCGCTCCAGTTGCGGTGCCAGTGCGTCGAACGCGCCACGCCGGCGCATCGCCTCGCGCAGGTCGTCGAGGCGCTCGCGGACCAGGCGGAGATCGTGCATCAGCTGGTGGGAATCGAGTCGGCCACGAGACCGCGGTAGCCGCAGTTGGGATCGACGACGGTTCGCGTGAAGATGCGCCGGTTGGCCGCGTCCACGCTGTCCACGGTCAGCTTGGCGTAGATCGTGGACCCACCGAACCCCGTGTAGCAGTTCGCGAAGTCGAGGAGCTCGACGGCGAGCACGTTCCCCGGGACGAGCGTCTGGCTGCTCAGGGTGTCGTAGCCGGTGGTCGGCGCTTCACGCACGGCCTCGAAGGGACCGGACACCTTCTGCATGCCGACGCGCTTCAGCGGCAGGCCCGTCTGCCCCTGGATGATGGCACTCCCCAGGTCACCGCCGACGAGGCGCACGGGCAGGACCGTGACGGCGCCGCTGGCATCGAGGTCGAGCGCGACGTCGAAGGCGAAGCGCGAGTCGGCGCGAGTGGCGCCGCCAAGGAAGCTGATGGCGGTGGGCACGCTCACCGGAGCGCCGGTGAAGGCAGTGACGGTATACGAGACGGCGATGTTGGGCGTCGAGGCCTTCGGCCGGGTCAGGTCGCCGCAGGCAACGGCGAGAACGGCAAGGGCAGCAGCGACGACGCGCGTCGAGCGGGTCGGCAGCATGAGGCGATGCAGGACGTGACGGGTGTGGACCATCGAAAACAATACGGGCGCGCACGGGCAAACTCAAGCGAATCAGTCGCTTGACTTCACCTTCCACGCCGGTAACGTTCTGCCTGCACTTTCGATGGAGGGAAGATGGCAAGCATCCGCGATCTCGTCGGTGCAATCCGACAGCGCGATGGAGTGGAGGCGGCCGTCGTCCTTGGGCGCGACGGGCTGCTGATCGACAGCCAGGCAGTTCCCGGCGTGGATGCCGAGGACCTGGCGGCGCGAATTCCCGCCATCATCGGTGCCGCCGACGACCTGGGTGCTGCCGCCGCGCGCGGCCCCCTCACGACCGCGGTGCTGGAACATCGTGACGGCATCGCCGTCGTCTCCGTGCTCAGCGACGACGCAATCCTGCTCGTGCTGGTGCGGCCACACGCGAACGTAGGCCAGCTGCTGTTCGAGCTGCGCCGCAACCGCGAACACATCGCATCGCTGGTCTAGGGTGAACGATCAGGAACAGATTCATGCGCTCGTCGCCGATGACGAGCCGCACATCGGGCGCATCATCAAGATGAAGCTCGAACAGGGGCCGTTCCGGGTGACGCTGGCGTACGACGGGCGCGAGGCGCTCGAAGTGCTGCGCCGTGAATCGGACGTCGGCCTCGTCCTCCTGGACCTCATGATGCCGTACCTGAGCGGGCTGGACGTGCTGGCGGAGATGAAGCGCGACGATCGGCTGCGCGACGTGCCGACCATCGTCCTCACGGCGGCGGGCCAGGAGCAGCAGCATCACATGGCGCTGGAGCTGGGCGCGAGCGAGTTCCTCACCAAGCCGTTCAGCCCGAAGAAACTGTACGCGCGTGCCGCCGAGCTCGTGGGCTACGCGCCCGAGGAATCCGGCGCCGGAGAGTCATGACGAGGTGGGCGGTCATCCTGGCCGGTGGCGTGGGCTCGCGCTTCTGGCCGGTGAGCACGCCGTCGCGCCCGAAGCAGCTGCTGCCGCTCGCCACGACGGAGCCGATGCTGGCCGACGCGCTGGCCCGGCTCGCCCCGCTGGTCCCGGTGGAGCGGACCCTCGTGCTCACGAACGCCGGTCTCGTGAACGCGATTGCTGCACTGGCGCCCTCGCTCCCTCGTGAGAACCTGATTGCCGAGCCGCGGCCAGCCGGCACGGCTGCGGCGCTGGCATGGGCGGCGCACGAGATCGAGCGTCGCGCCGGCAGCGACGCGATGATGCTGAGCGTCCACGCGGACTGGGCGATCGGCGACGCGGAGGAGTTCCGCCGCGCGCTGTCCCGTGCGGCAGACGCCGCGCAGCAGCACCATGCGCTGGTCACGGTGGGCGTGGTGCCGGTCCGTCCCGATCCGGGCTTCGGCTACATCCAGCCGGGGGAAGCGCTCGGGGACGACGTGCGCCGCGTCGCGCGGTTCGTGGAGAAGCCGACGCGCGACCGCGCCGAGGTGATGGTGCGTGACGGATACCTCTGGAACTCGGGGATCTTCGTCTGGCGGGTGGGAGATTTCCTCGACGAGCTGCGCGCCCACACGCCGGAAGTGGCGCCGCACCTGGCGGCACACGGCGACGACCTCGCGGCGTTCTTCAACGCGGTGCGCGGCGGCATCGCCGTGGATGTGGGCGTACTCGAGCGCAGCAGCCGCGTGCTCGTGCTGCCGGGAGACTTCGGCTGGGACGACGTGGGCACGTGGGCAGCGCTCAAGCGGGTGCGACAGTGCGATGACGAGGGGAACGCGCTCTCCGGACTCGTCCACGCGCTCGAGTCGCATGACAACGTGGTGCACGCCGACGGGAACGCCGTCGTCCTGTACGGGGTACGGGACCTCGTCGTCGTCACCCGCGACGGCTTGACGCTGGTCACCACGGTGGACAAGGCGTCGGACCTCAAGACGCTGATCCAGTCGTTGCCCACCACCCTTCGCGAGCAGGAATGAGCGCCGTCTTCCTCTACGACGACGCGCGCGCCCGCCAATTCGAACCGTTCGCGCTGACGCGCCCCATCGGGGAAACGCGCGCCGGTGCGCTGCTCGTGCGCGAGCGCTGGGCACGTGCGCTCGGCCTGCCGGTGTCGGGACACGTCACGTCGAGCTTTCTCGCCGGGTTCGACGAGGCCGAGGCGCCGCGCGTCCTCGAGGCGGAGGAAGAGCTGCCGGCGGGCTCGTGGCTGGTCAATGCGCGCTTCGCCCCGTCGCTCGCGCCGGCACCGCAGGGCGACGTGCTGTCGGCGGGCGGCCGGATCGCGGCCGTGCGCCTCACGTCGCCGCACCCGATCGCCTCGTTGCGCGACGGTGCCGCACGCCTGGAGGAGCTCGTGACGTCGGGCGGGCGGATGGTCGACGCGCACGGTCAGTGGCTGGACAACGTCTGGGACTACATCGCGTACCTGCCGCAGATGCTCGGCGACGACATCGCGGTGCTCGGAGCCGGCATGCCGCAGGAGACGCCCGCCGGGGCCCTGCGGATGGGTGAGCATGGCCTGTTCGTCGAGAGCGGCGCAGTGGTGGAACCGCACGTGTGCTTCGACCTGACGGCGGGGCCGGTGCTGCTGCGCGCCGGCTCGCACGTGCAGGCGTTCACCCGCCTGTGCGGCCCCGTGTACGTGGGCGCGGGGAGCACGGTGACCACTGACCGGATCGCCTGCGCATCCATCGGCGAGGTGTGCAAGGTGCACGGCGAGGTGAGCAACGTGATCTTCATCGGCCACGCGAACAAGGGGCACGATGGGTTCGTCGGCCATTCGATGCTGGGACGCTGGGTGAACCTCGGCGCGGGGACGATCACGAGCAACCTCAAGAACACGTACGGCACGGTGCAGCTCTGGACGCCCGAAGGCATCCGCGAGACGGGACTGCAATTCCTCGGTACATTGTTCGGGGACCACGCGAAGACCGGCATCGGCCTGCGGCTCACGACGGGCACGGTGATCGGCGCGGCGGCCAACGTGTACGGCTCGGTGATGCCGCCCAAGGCCGTGGCACCCTGGGGGTGGGGGGAGGCGGGCTCGCTCGCGGCGTACCGGGTGGAGAAGTTCCTTCAGGTGGCGGAGCGCATGATGGCTCGGCGTCACGTGACACTGAGCCAGAGCGCGAAGCGACAGCTGCTCGCGTCATACGAGCGGCGATGGAGGTTCGAGTCGTGAAGTTGTGGGTGCTGGGCAGCGGGAGTGGCGGCAATGCCGTGCTCGTGGAAGCGGGAGACAGCCGCGTGCTGGTGGACGCGGGCTTCGGCACGCGCGAGCTCGCGAGCCGGATGCGCGCCGCCGGCGTGGAGCCGGCCTCGGTGGAGGCGTGCATCGTCACGCACGAGCACACCGACCACGTGAAGGGCGCCGCAGCCGGCGCGCGAAAGTGGGGGTGGGCCCTGTACGCGAGCGCGGGGACGATGGATGCCTGGCCGGAGCTTCGCGGCGCGGGCTGTTCGGCGATCTCGCCCGAGGAACCGCTCGCGCTCTCGCGCATGGAGGTGACGACGAGGACCACGCCACACGACGCGGCAAGCCCGATCGGCGTGCGGCTGGCCTGTCGCTCCACCGGCGCGACGGCGGTGGTGTGCACCGACATCGGCCATGTGAGCGAGGACGTGCGCACGCTGTGCGCGGGCGCCGACCTGCTCGTGCTCGAGTCCAACCACGATGAAGGGATGCTGCGCACCGGCCCGTATCCGCCGTTCCTGCAACGCCGCATCGCCTCCCGGACCGGACACCTCTCGAACCGCGCCAGCGCCGAGCTGGCGCGCGACCTGGTGCACCGCGACCTGGCCCACGTGGTGCTCGCGCACCTGAGCGAGAAGTGCAACGACCATGGAATCGCGCGCGCGGCCACGGCGGACGCGCTGCGTCGTACGCGCTTCCGTGGAACGCTCAGCGTCGCGCTGCAGCACGGCGTCGTGGGGCCCTTCCTGCCGCGCGCGGGCCGCGCGGAGCCCGAAGCCCAGTACAGCCTGGCCCTGTAGACGGCATCGTTCGTCGCGCCGGAGCGATTCCTGCTTCGGAAAGTGCGACCATGCCATCCGCTCGACCTTCCCTCGCGAACGACTGGCGGCGATTTCCAGTGGGTGCCGAACCGGCACCCGGGGGCGGGGTGCACTTTCGCGTCTGGGCTCCCCGGCGGCAGACCGTCGCAGTGATCCTTGGCGACGCCGAGGCGGCCACGGGCCTGAACCCGGAGCCAGGCGGGTACTTCTCCGGGATCGTGCGTGATGCGAAAGCAGGAGGCACCTACCGCTTCCTGCTCGATGACGAGGTCGCGCTGCCCGATCCCGCGTCGCGCTTCCAGCCGGACGGCCCGCACGGGCCGTCGATGGTGATCGACCCGGCAAGCTACCATTGGCAGCACGCCGAGTGGCGCGGTGTCGAGCCGGCGCGCCGCGTGCTTTACGAGATGCACGTCGGCACCTTCACCGGCGAAGGCACCTGGGCCGCGGCAGGGCGCGAGCTGCCCGCGCTCGCCGAGCTGGGCGTGACGATGCTGGAGCTGATGCCGGTGAGCGACTTCGCCGGCAGCTTCGGCTGGGGCTATGACGGCGTGGATCTCTTCGCGCCCACGCGCCTGTACGGCACCCCGGACGAGTTCCGGCACTTCGTGGACACCGCGCACGGCCTGGGGATCGGCGTGATCCTCGACGTGGTGTACAACCATTTCGGACCCGACGGGTGCGTCCTGCGGGAGTACGCCGAAGCGTACTTCAGCGAGCGGTACACCACCGATTGGGGTGATGCGATCAACTTCGACGATGCCCTCGCTCGTCCGGTGCGCGACTTCTTCGTCACGAATGCGCGCTACTGGATCGCCGAGTTCCAGCTCGACGGCCTCCGCATCGACGCGGCACAGAACATCTACGACGATTCTCCGGTGCACATCCTCCGCGAGATCACCGATGCGGTGCGCGGGGAAGCGCCGGGCCGCACGACGTACGTGATCGCCGAGGACGAACCACAGGACTCGCGGCTCGTGCGTCCGGCGAGCGAGGGCGGATTCGGGATGGATGCGCTGTGGAACGACGACTGGCATCACAGCGCGACGGTGGCCGCGACGGGACGCGACGAAGCGTACTACGCGGACTACCGCGGCACCGCCTCGGAGTTCGTCGCCGCGGCCAGGTACGGCTTCCTCTATCAGGGCCAGTGGTACAAGTGGCAGCAGCAGCGTCGAGGCACGCCATCACGCGACCTTCCCCCATCGCGATTCGTGCACTACCTGCAGAACCACGACCAGGTGGCAAACTCGTTCCGCGGACAGCGCCTGCACGAGCTGACGAGCCCGCGGGCGCTCCGGGCGCTCACCGCGCTGCTGCTGCTCGGCCCGCAGACGCCGATGCTCTTCCAGGGGCAGGAGTTCGCCGCGTCGAGCCCCTTCCTGTACTTCGCCGATCACACGCCGGAGCTCATGCAGCTCGTGCGCAAGGGACGCGCGGAGTTCCTCGGTCAGTTTGCCAGCCTCAAGCGATCGCACATGGCGGAGCTGTTCATCGATCCGGGGGATCCGCGCACCTTCGAACGCTCCAGGCTCGACCACGCCGAGCGAGACCGGCACGGCCCGATCTTCGCGCTGCACCGCGACCTGCTGGCACTCCGGCGCGACGACGCCGTGCTGCGCGAGCCGGACACGGCGACGATCGACGGTGCCGTTCTCGCACGAGAAGCGTTCGTCCTGCGACTGGGCCGCGGACCAGATGAGCGATTGCTGGTGGTCAACCTCGGCGAGCCTCTGGTGCTGACGCGAGTGCCGGAGCCCCTGCTCGCGCCTCCGTCGGGGGCGGAATGGCGCCCCCGGTGGTCATCGGAGGACCCGGCGTATGGAGGCCTCGGCACGCCGGAGTTCGCGTCCACCATGGAAGGCTGGAGCTTTCCCGGCGGGTGCGCCGTGCTGTTCGAGGCCGTTTCCAGTGCGGAAGAATCATGAAGAATGGATCCTGACATGAACGACGCAGCGCTCGATCGACCGGCCTGGGTGGGCACGGCACCGCGAAATGGCTCGCTGCCGCTGGTGGACAACGAGTGGCTGGTGACCAATGGCCTGGGCGGCTACGCGTCGGCCACGATCGGCGGCGTGATGACGCGCAAGTACCACGGCTACCTGATCGCGGCGCTGCCGGCGCCGCTGGGCCGCATGGTCATGCTC
The DNA here is from genome assembly GCA_036377775.1 of Gemmatimonadaceae bacterium. Lineage (GTDB taxonomy): Bacteria > Gemmatimonadota > Gemmatimonadetes > Gemmatimonadales > Gemmatimonadaceae > AG11. Next base: position 24,178 of record DASUXT010000027.1, read on the forward strand.
CAGAACCTGTTCGCGTCGATCCGGTTCGCCGACGGTCGCAAGGTAGTGCTCACGGGTCGCGAGCACGAGGATGCGCCCCTCTACCTGCCCAGCCAGGACACCCTGCGCGATTTCCGGCTGGAGTTCGGACTGCCGGTGTGGGAGTACGAGGTCGAGGGACTGCGGATCGAGCGGCGGGTGCTGATGCCGCATGGGCAGAACACCGTGCAGGTGAGCTACCGGCTGCTCACCGAGCCGGTGACGCCCTGCCTGATCCGGCTTCGACCATTCGTGCACTTCCGGTCGTACGAGGCGCCGGTCAATACGCCGCACGCGACGCCGCAGCGGATCGAGCGTGGCCCCGATCGCCTGGAGCTGCACGCGTGGGAGACGCTGCCGCCCCTGCGCATCCTGGCGCACGGTGGCCACGGGTCCTTCACCCCGAAGGAGCGGGAGGTGAAGGCCGTCGTCTACCGTCACGAGCGCGATCGCGGCTACGAGTGGGCGGGCGACGTCTGGAGTCCCGGGTATTTCGAGCTGCCGCTCACTTCCACGCGCGATGCCGCCCTCATCGCTTCCACCGACGCATGGCAGGTGATGGAGTCGCTGTCCCCGGAGGACGCGCTCGACGCGGAGCTCGAACGGCGCCGTTCCCTGCTCCGCCTCGCCGGCCGCGCCGGCGACGACCCCGTGGCGTCGCGCCTCGTGCTCGCGGCGGATCAGTTCATCATCCGGCCGGCCACGCGCGTGGCCGACGACGCGCGCGCACGCGCGACCGGTGAGGAGCGTCGCACCATCGTGGCGGGCTATCCCTGGTTCACCGATTGGGGACGCGACACGATGATCAGCCTCGAGGGGCTGACGCTGGACACGGGTCGCCATCGTGAGGCTGCATCGATCCTGCGCACCTTCGCCGACTACGTCCGGGACGGGTTGATCCCGAACATGTTCCCCGACGGTGCCAACGAGGGACTCTATCACACGGCGGACGCCACGCTCTGGTTCTTCCACGCGGTGCACCGGTACGTGGAGCTGACGGGTCACCGGGACGTGCTGCGCGACATCCTGCCCCGCTTCCGCGACATCGTGAAGCACCACCGCGAGGGCACCCGCTTCGGCATCGGCGTGGATCCGAAGGATGGACTGCTGCGCCAGGGCGAAGAGGGCTACCAGCTCACCTGGATGGATGCGAAGGTGGACGGCTGGGTGGTCACGCCGCGGCGGGGCAAGGCCGTGGAGATCAACGCGCTCTGGTACAACGCACTGCGGCTGTTGGCCGATTGGGAGGAAGAGGAAGGAAATGCGGAGCATGCGCGGGAGCTCGCCGACGAAGGGGCGCGCGTGCGGGAGTCGTTCAATCGACGCTTCTGGTATGCCGGTGGCCGCTACCTGTACGACGTGATCGACGGCGAGTCGGGCGACGACCCGGCGTGCCGACCCAACCAGGTGTTCGCGATCTCGCTCGACCACCCGGTGCTGGACAGGTCGCGGTGGGCGCCGGTGCTCGAGACGGTGCACAGCCGCCTGCTCACGCCGGTCGGATTGCGCTCGCTGGCGCGCGGCCACCCGGACTACAAGCCGCGCTACTTCGGCGACCTGCGCGCGCGCGATGCGGCCTATCACCAGGGCACCGTCTGGGCGTGGCTCATCGGCCCATTCGTGGATGCATGGCTGCGCGTGCACCCGGAGGACTGTGCGGGCGCGCGTTCCTTCCTCACCGGGCTCGTCGCTCACTTCGACGAATTCGGCGTGGGGAGCGTGGCGGAGATCTTCGATGCCGAGTCACCGTTCACGCCGCGCGGGTGCACGGCGCAGGCGTGGAGCGTGGCGGAGCTGCTGCGGGCGTGGTTGAAGACGTCGGGAGAGGAGCCGAAGGACCGGAGGACCGGAGGACCGGAGGACAGACGGAGTGAAGAGGTGAAGGATTGAAGCATGAAGGGCCGGTGCATGCTTGCACCGGCCCTTCGTCGTTCCGTTCAGCTTTCCGTTTTGTGCTTTCAGCTTTCAGCTTTCAGCTTACAGCTGTGGTCAGTACATCCCGCCCATGCCGCCGCCCGGGGCTGCCGGGGCTGGCTTGTCTTCCTTCTTCTCGACGATGATCGCTTCCGTCGTGAGGAGGAGCGAGGCAATGGACGCGGCGTTCTGGAGCGCCGTGCGCGTCACCTTGGTCGGGTCGATCACGCCCGCCTGCACGAGATCCTCGTACGTGTCGGTCAGGGCGTTGTAGCCGAACTTGTCGTCCTTGCTCGAGCGGACCTTCTCGAGGACGATGGAGCCTTCCCCACCCGCGTTCTGCACGATCATGCGGAGCGGCTCCTCGATGGCGCGACGGATGATGTCCACGCCGATCTGTTCGTCGGTCTCGTCGAGCTTGATGTTCTTGAGCGCCTTCTGGGCACGGATGAGGGCGACGCCGCCGCCGGGGACGATGCCTTCCTCGACCGCCGCACGGGTGGCGTGGAGCGCATCCTCGACGCGCGCCTTCTTCTCCTTCATCTCCGCTTCCGTCGCGGCGCCCACGTTGATCACCGCCACGCCGCCCGCCAGCTTCGCGAGGCGCTCCTGCAGCTTCTCCTTGTCGTAGTCCGACGTGGAGGTCTCGATGGCCGCACGGATCTCCTTCACGCGGCCCTGGATCTTCGACTCCTCACCGGCACCGTCGATGATCGTGGTGTTGTCCTTGTCCACGACGACGCGCTTGGCGCGGCCGAGGTCGGAGACCACCGCGTTCTCGAGCTTGAAACCGACTTCCTCGCTGATCACCTGGCCGTTCGTGAGGACGGCGATGTCCTGCAGCATGGCCTTGCGGCGATCGCCGAAGCCCGGCGCCTTCACGGCGGCGACACGCAGCGTGCCGCGGAGCTTGTTCACGACGAGCGTGGCGAGCGCCTCGCCCTCGACGTCCTCGGCGATGATGAGCAGGGGCTTGCCCATCTGCGCGACCTTCTCGAGCACGGGGAGGAGATCCTTCATCGACGAGATCTTCTTGTCGTGGATGAGAATCATCGCATCCTCGAGCACCGCTTCCATCTTCTCCGGATCGGTGACGAAGTACGGCGAGACGTAGCCGCGGTCGAACTGCATGCCTTCGACCGTCTCGAGCGTCGTCTCGAGGCCCTTGGCCTCTTCGACCGTGATGACGCCGTCCTTGCCGACCTTCTCCATCGCATCGGCGATCAGGTCGCCGATCTCCTTATCGTTGTTGGCCGAGATCGAGCCGACCTGGGCGATCTCCTTCTTGCCGGCGGTCGGGATGCTCATCTTCTTGAGCTCCTCGACGATCGCCGTCACGGCCTTGTCGATGCCGCGCTTGATGGCCATCGGGTTCGCGCCGGCCGTCACGTTCTTGAGGCCTTCGCGGAAGATCGCCTGGGCGAGGACCGTGGCGGTCGTCGTGCCGTCACCGGCGTTGTCCGACGTCTTGGTCGCGACTTCCTTCACCATCTGCGCGCCCATGTTCTCGAGCGGATCGGAGAGCTCGATCTCCTTCGCGACGGTGACGCCGTCCTTGGTGACCGTCGGCGCGCCGAACTTCTTGTCGATGACGACGTTCCGGCCGCGGGGGCCGAGGGTGACCTTCACCGCTTCCGCGAGCTGGTCGACGCCGCGCTTCAGGGCAGCGCGGGCTTCGGTGTTGAAGTGGAGTTCCTTAGCAGCCATTGGAGTGATTCCTTGTCTTGATTAGTTGATGACGGCGAGGACGTCCGACTCGCGCAGGATCAGGTACTGCTCACCATCGAGGGTGACTTCGGTGCCGCTGTACTTCCCGTACAGGACCTTGTCGCCAACCTTGACGTCCATCGGGACGCGCTTGCCTTCGTCGAAGCGGCCGGGGCCGACGGCGACGATCTCACCCTGCTGCGGCTTCTCCTTCGCGGTGTCAGGGATGTACAGCCCGCCGCGCATCGATTCCGTCTCTTCCAGCGCCTTGATGACCACGCGGTCAGCCAAGGGGGCGACCTTCACCGAGGATGAGGTCTTAGCAGCCATGCAGTGTTCCTCCGAGCTATGGACTTCAGTGTGTTATGGATTGAGAACGCAACGTAGCACTCGCTCCAAGCGAGTGCTAACAAACGCATTCTAGCAACTCCCCGTTTCGTGAGTCAAGCGGGCAGAAGCAGCTTTAACGGAAGCCGGTAACTGATTGCGGATCGCGGATTTACCGCGAGCGGCGCTTACGGGCTTGCCGAGGCTGGTTCAGGTTGTCCGCAGGGGCTGCGGACAGGAGTGTGTAGGCCATCTGCAGACCCTGGAGCGTCAGGTACGGCTCCACCCGATCGAACTCCCTGCAGATCTTCCCGAACATCTCGGCGAAGCCGCCCGTCGCAACGACGAGCGGAGTCTCCCGATGCGGCCACTCCGACTTGATGCGGCGCACCGTCCCGTCGATCGCATCGGCGGCGCCGAAGATCACGCCCGAGCGGATGCAGTCTTCCGTTCGCCGGCCGATGGTCCGCTGTGGCACGACGAGCTCGGTCGCCGGCAGCTTCGAGGTCTTTCGCGTCAGCGTCTCCGCCGACGTCGCAACGCCCGGCGAAATCACCCCGCCGATGAAGACCCCCTCG
>DASUXT010000028.1:0-119089 GCA_036377775.1 Gemmatimonadaceae bacterium
GCGGCGAACGGCGTCATGCACCGGAAGGATGGTACGCGCTCCACTGGCCCGGCTCGCGAGCACCCGGGCGCGCAAGCCCGCTGACGGACCATCGGCGGGAGCTCCCCTGGCCGACGTCGTGACCTCCCGCAGGAACTGCAGAGCGTCGCGGCACTCGGCACACCGTTCCAGGTGCGCGGCGACGTGCGCGCGCGACGCACCCGCCTCGCCAGCGAGGAAATCACTGAGCTGATCGGACCCGGGATGACGCAGCGAGGACAGCATGTCGTTCACCAGATGATGTTGGCTCAGCCCAGCGAGCGGCGGAGCAGTCGGATGGCACGGGCAAGCCTCACACGGGATGCCCCGGTACTGATGCCGAGCATGCCGGCGACCTCTTCGTGCGAGAATCCCTCGACCTGCTTGAGGGTGAACACGAGCCGCAGGCTGGCGGGAAGTGCCTGGACGGCCGCGTTCACTTCGGCGTGCTCGAGGCGCGCGTCGGTGCGGCCGGCGCTCGCGACGTTCTCCACCTCGGCCATCGACGCGAGCCGGCGCCGGCCATTCGACCGCGCCCGCATGAGCGCGAGGCGCACGACGACGCGAGTCAGCCAGGCGCCAAGGTTCCCACGCTCCTCGTAGCGCTTCAGCGCTTCGGGCAGGCCGACGAACAGGTCATGCACGATGTCCTCGGCGTCGTGCCGGCTGCCGCTGACCCGATACGCCGTACGGTACAACGCGTCGGCATGCCGATCATACAGCTCGGCGATTCCGTCGGGATCGCCCGCGCGGACGCGCTGAAGGATCTCGTCGGGCGACAGCGTGCTGTGGATGAGAGGCGGACTATGCATCGTGGCTCGAGGACGGACATCTGGTAATGTCGGGCGATGGCGAAACGTTACGTCCCCCGATAGCCGCGGCCAGAATCTCCCTGTCGTGGCCCGATGTTTCGATTCTCCCGCGCCAGCCACTTGCTCCATGCCGTCCCGCGGACATACTCGATCCTGAATGCGACGGCTCCTTCATCGCTCCAGCCTCCCGGTCGCGCTCGCGGGCGCCGCCTTCATCACTGCCTGCCAGCGCGCCGAGCCCTCCACCGGCCGCACAGCGATGGACTCCTCCATCCGCCGCGGCCGCGCGCTCCTCATCGCCACGCGCGACAGCCTTCCCGGCCACGTCGGCAACAACCTGCGCTGCACCAGCTGCCACCTCGACGAAGGCCGCCGGCCGGAGGCGTTCCCGTGGATCGGCGTGACGGCGCGCTATCCGCAGTACCGCAGCCGCAACGCCGCCGTGAGCACGATCGAGGACCGCATCAACGATTGCCTCGAGCGCAGCATGAACGGCACGGCGATACCGATCGATTCGCGCGAGATGCGTGACATGGTCGCCTACATGACCTCGCTCTCGGCACCCATGCCGGCAGGTGACGTCATGCACGACGATGCGCCACCGGTCATGAGGCCACTCGCGCCCGACACCACACGCGGCGCGCGGCTGTTCTCGGCCAGGTGTACGCCGTGCCACGGCGATCACGGCCAGGGCACCCTCGTGGCGCCGGCGCTCTGGGGCGATTCCTCGTTCAACATCGGCGCCGGCATGGCGCGCCTGCGCACGATGGCGGCGTTCGTCCGCCACAACATGCCATACGGCAACGCGACGCTCACCGACCAGCAGGCATTCGACGTCGCCGCCTACATCGACTCTCGGCCGCGACCGGACTTCCCGGGGAAGGAGAAGGACTGGCCGCGCGGCGGTGCGCCGCCGGATGTGCCATACTCCACCGACGCGAATCACTAACCTCTCCTCCCAGCGCGATGTCCCCGACCCGCCGCGAAGTGCTCGCCCAGTTCGCCGCTCTCGCCGCGCTTCCTTTGTCGAAGCTCGACCCGTTCGCCGGCATCGGCACCGGCGCACTCGCTGCCGATCCACTCGCCGGCACCGCCGCCGACTTCCAGGCCGGACGTCGCCGCGGGTTGTGGACGTCGGCGGAGGTGACGCGACGCGCGCTCGAGCGCTGCCGCACCGACGGCGCCACCTGGCACGCCATCGACGCGCTCTCGGCCAATGCCCTCGCCGACGCGCGGGCGTCCGATGCGCGCCTTCGCGCCGGCACGCTGCGCGGTCCGCTCGACGGCGTGCCGGTGTTCGCGAAGGCGATCTATGATGTGTACGGATTACCGACCACTGGATCCAGTGCGGAATGGGCGCGGCTCTTTCCCGAGCCAGTGCATCGCGACGCGCTCGAGGTGGCGCGCCTTCGCGCCGCGGGCGCCATCGTCCTGGGAAAGACGGCCGCCGACGATTTCGCCTATCATGGGAATGGGACGAGCAGCCATACCGAGCAGGTGCTCAACCCGCACGACCGCACCGGCACACGCACGCCTGGCGGCTCGAGCGCCGGCTCGGCGGTTGCGGTGTCAGATGGAATGGCGTTCGCCGCGCTCGGCACCGACGACGGCGGGTCGAACCGCATTCCCGCGCAATTCACCGGCGTGGTGGGGATGAAGCCGACCTTCGGGCTCGTGCCGCGCACCGGCGTGATCCCCACCTGGCCGTACCTCGACACGCACGGCCCGCTCGCGCGCTCGGTCGCCGACGCGGCGCTGCTGCTGGCGACGATCGCCGGGCCCGATGCCTCGGATCCGCTCGCGCTCACCGCGCCGTTCAATCCAGCGCCCTTCGCGCACCTGCGCGACGACGCGCTGCGCGGCGCACGGCTCGGCATCGTCGACGCGCACGTGCCGCGCGAGAAGATGACGGCGGAAGCGCTCGCGGCGTGGGACCGCGCGGTGGGCGACCTCCGCGCCGCCGGCGCGACGGTGGAATCATTCGACGCCGCGGTCACGCGCGTGAACTTCATCGATGCGTTCAAGGCGGCGGCGCGCGACCGGGGCGACGTGGCGCCCGACTCGCGCTCGCCGGCGCCGACGGCTAATGCGCTCTACCGTTACTTCGCCGGCCGCACCGACGATCCGCGCGCCGCGATGCGCCGCGGCTACGAGGCGTACCAGCACTTCTACGACGTGCTGCCGAAGACGTACGAGGAGTGCGAGCCGCTGCTCGAGCAGCCGATGGAGCGCGATCCCGCGGGGCAATCATTCGCGCGCTCGCGCGAGGCCGTCGTCTCACGGCTCGCCGACTCGATGCGCGCGGCGAACGTCGTCGCCATGGTCTATCCGACGATGCCCTTCAACGCCCCGCGCGCGGTGGACGACTGGCCGGACATCCGCACCGCGCTCGGCTTCGGCAACTGGCTCGGGCTGCCCGAAGTGTCGGTGCCGGCGGGCTACGGGGAGGACGGGATGCCAGCGCTGAACCTGTCCGTGGTCGGGCTGCCAGGTGACGATCTCCGCGTCCTCTCCCTCGCTCACGGGTACGAGCGTCAGTCTCGGCGGTTCAGTCCGCCAGCTCGGCCCGCCTGAAAGCGGCTCTTGTGAACGCATGTTTTCAGCGCTATCCTCGCCCGTCCGGGAAACCCGTACACGCGAGACGTGCAAGTCCGCGACGCTGCGGCATCGCCCCGCGTACGTCCGCCACAGGCGGGACGTCGTCCTCATCTCTGGAGAAGGGCACATGTCTGTTACCGCACGCATGCTGTTCGGCATCACTGCACTCGCGGCGCTCGCCGCATGTTCCGCGAACGACGCGTCCGATCCGAGCGCCATCACCGCTCCCGACAACTCCGCCCTCAGCGCGAGCGCGACGGGCCAGGCGATGCGCCAGCTCAATGCGCGCGTGTGCCCGGGTTCGGTCGTCGGTGCCGCACACTGCCACTCGTGGGTCCGCGTGGACCCCAATGGCAGGCCGGTGACGAACAGCACGCCGCGCGGGTACGGTCCCGCCGACCTCCAGTCGGCGTACAGCCTCGCCTCCATCGCCGCGACCGGCGGCGGCAGCGCGACGATCGCGATCGTGGACGCGTACGACGCGCCAACCGCGGAAGCCGATCTCGGCGTGTATCGCAAGCAGTTCGGGCTGCCCGCCTGCACGACGGCCAATGGCTGCTTCCGCAAGGTGAACCAGAATGGCGTGGCTGGCAGCTACCCCAAGGCGGACGGCGGCTGGGCGCAGGAGATCTCGCTCGATCTCGACATGGCGAGCGCCATCTGCCCGAACTGCAAGATCCTCCTCGTGGAGGCCAATTCGGCGTACTTCACCGATCTCTCCGCTGCCGTCGACCGCGCGGCGGCGATGGGCGCGACGGTGATCTCCAACTCCTACGGCGGGCCTGAGTACTCGAGCGAAGTCAGCGATCAGACGCACTACAACCACCCCGGCATCGCCGTCACCGTGAGCTCGGGTGACTCCGGCTACGGCGTGGAGTTCCCGGCGGCGTCGCAGTACGTCATCGCAGTGGGCGGCACGTCGCTGAAGAAGGCGAGCGGCGGCCGTGGCTGGACGGAATCAGTGTGGAGCGGTGCCGGCAGCGGCTGCAGCGCCTACATCTCCAAGCCGAGCTGGCAGAACGATCCCAGCTGCACGCGCCGCACCGTCGCCGACGTCGCCGCCGTGGCCGACCCGAACACCGGCGTCGCGGTCTATGACTCGTACTCGTATCGCGGCTCCGCCGGCTGGATGCAGTTCGGGGGCACGAGCGCCGCGGCGCCGATCGTCGCCGCCGTGTACGCGCTCTCCGGCGGTACCACCACCTATGCGCAGTCGCTCTACGGCGCGTCGGGGCTGTTCGACGTCACGTCGGGGAGCAACGGCAGCTGCGGTGGCTCGTATCTCTGCACCGGCACCTCCGGCTACGACGGCCCCACCGGCAACGGCACACCGAACGGCACGAGCGCGTTCTAGTTCGCCCGATACCGCAAGTGAACAACGGACGGGCCCGGCCATCACGGCCGGGCCCGTTTGCATTCCCCTCATGGGGCGCGGCTCGTGCATTGGGTGTGAGCATCCGCAACCGGAAGCGCTCATGATCGACAAGGACTGCACGCCGCTGCACGTGCTCATCGTCGGTGCATCATTGCGCCGCGAATCGCTCAACAACCGCCTCGCCGGCCTCGCCGCGCGCGCGGTGAAGAGCGACGGCCATACCGCCGAGCTCACGACCATCGCCGAGTTCGACTGCCCCTTCTATGACGGCGACGTCGAAGTCGAATCCGGCATTCCCGACGGCGCGAAGGCGTTCTGCGAGCGGCTGAAGAAGTCGGACGCGCTGATGATCGCTTCGCCCGAGTACAACGCTTCCTTCTCCGGCGCGCTGAAGAACCTGATCGACTGGGTGTCTCGCTTCCGCCCGCAGCCCTTCAACGGCAAGCAGGTGCTGCTCATGTCGGCGTCGCCGGCGATGGCGGGAGGCAATCGCGGCGTCTGGTCGCTCCGCGTCCCGCTCGAGCACCTCGGCGCTCGCGTCTATCCCGACATGTTCTCCCTCGCGCAGGCGCACGAGGCGTTCACTGCGGAAGGCCGCATCGCGAACGAGATGCTGCGCAAGCGCTTCGACGACACGATCGACTGCTTCCTCGACCTCGTCGAGGCGGCGAAGCGCTACCCGACCCTCAAGAAGCAGTGGGTGGAGTTCCTCGGCGAGAAGCCCGACGCCGCCATCGATCGCGTGGAGACGAGCGAGGTGACGGCGGCGTAGGGCCGCTGGTTCGCTCAGGCAGCCTGGACCTGCTCCATCTGCGGTGCGGGCTTGCGCATCGTGCTCGCGGCGGCGAGCGCGATGCCGGCAGCGACGATCGCCAGGGCAACGGTGATGCTCGCCGGCTTGGTGACCATGTCGAACACCACGGCGAGCGCGATGCCGGTGTTCACCGCCGGCAGCACCTTCACCATCCGCGGCGGCACGAGCTTCGGCGCCGGGCGGTCCGCGCCCTGCCGCGCCATCCCGGCGAGCACATCACGGAAGGCGCGCGCCTTCGCTCCGAGGAAGGCGCCGCTCGCGAGGAGCAGCACCACGCCCGTCAGCCCCGCCACCACGTAGGGGGTGCTCCACATCGCGGAATGTGTGACACCGAGCATGTACGCGCCGCTCGCAACGAAGAAGGCGAGGCAGATGGGAAAGAGGCGCGCCGCGGACATGAGCACACCGTGCCATTCCTGCAGCTCGCCGACCGTGCGCGCGCGTGCGGCACGCGCGGCGGCGAGCTTGGTGACTGCCGTCACGCCGGCGGCGACGCTGAGCGTGACGAGGTGAACGAAGAGGGCGATGTGGTAGCTGTCCATTGTTCTGTCGGTCGGGGGTCCTTGCAGCCTCGCCGGTCATAACGAATGGACAGCCAAGGTGGTTTCGCCACCCCCTGCTTTTCGGGACACGCTCAGGCCGCGCCCGGTACCCGCGGCACACCGTCAACCGCATGCCGCAGAGCGCACCTCGTTCTGGATCAGGTGTGCCGGTCCACCGCCCGTGCGCCGCGCTTGATCAGCCCCCACACGAGCAGGATGATCCCGACGATGATCAGGAGGTGGATGATCCAGCCGACGATGTGGAAGCCGAGCCAGAGGACGGCCCACAGCACGATGAGGAGGACGCCAAGCGAGACGATCGGGCCCATGAGGATCTCCATGCGGGTAGAACGGCGACGTGGCGCCGGAAGGTGCGATGATGATGGCGGTCCCGGGAGGGTACAAGTTTCATTCCGGCGCGCCATGGCTCTCCCGCGCTAGCTTTGGGCGTGCGCCGCGCCCTTCGTTCCCTTCCCTTCGCCATTGCTCTCCTGCTCGCACCCGTCGGCACTCCGGCCGCGGCGCAGGGGCGCTGTCCCGCGTCGTTCAGCGAATCGGACAGCACGCCGTTCACGCTGGTGCTCTCCGGTGGCGGCGCGCGCGGTCTCGCCCACATCGGCGTGCTGCGCGTGCTCGACAGCCTCGGCATCCGGCCGCGAACCGTGGTCGGCACGAGCATGGGGGCGCTCATCGGCGCGCTCTACGCGGGGGGACGTTCGGGCCGCGAGATCGATTCGCTCGTGCGGGGCCTTCACTTCTCCACCCTCTTCCATCGCTACACGCCGCTCACGCTGCTCACCGGCGGTGAGTTCAGCTCACCGGTGACGGCCCTCGCGCCCACCTTCGTCGTGGAGTTCAAGGGCGGCACGCTCAGCCTGCAGAGCCCCGTTGCCCGCGAGCCGGAGATCAACGCGCTGCTCGACCAGGTGCTGCTGCACGCGAACCTCACCGCCGCCGGCGACTTCGATCGCCTGCCGCGCCGCTTCCGCGCCGTGGCCACCGACATGAAGAAGCGGGCTCCCGTCGTGCTCGGGGACGGCGACCTGGCGGAAGCGGTGCGCGCCAGCATCGCCATCCCGGTGGTATTCACGCCCGTGGCGCGCGAGGAACGCCTGCTCCTCGACGGCGGCCTCGAGGCCAACGTTCCGATCGACGCAGCGCGGGCGAGCGGCGCGACACGGCTGCTCGTCTCCGACGTCGGTGTCAGCGTCGCCGATTCCAGCGACGACATCTCGACCGCGGCGATGGTGACGTACCTGATCGACGAGCTGTTTCGCCAATCCGGCGACTCGCTCGGCCCGCTCGACGTCCGCATCCGGCCGGACGTGCAGAAGTACAACCCGATCGAGTTCACTGACGCGCTCGTGCGGCCGCTGGTCGACTCGGGCTACGTGGCGGCGATGCGTGCGCTCGCCGGCTGCACTCCGGTCTCGTCGCCGATGGCCACGATCTCCGCGTCCGCCCGCACCGCTGACGCGAATCGCATCGCCGATCGCCTGGCGCGCCTCGCCGACGAGCGAGCGTACGAATCGGTGTGGCTGCGCCCGCGGCTCGCTGGCGACTCGCTCGCCTTCGCGCCGATCGCGGTGCCGGCGTCGCCGCGCGTGATGTCGGTGGGACTCGCGTACGATGCGCAGGAGGGAGCGCATGGCTGGCTGTCGGCGACCAGCGTGTCGTCGCCGGGAGGACGCATGCTCTTCCGCGGCACGGTATGGGCTGGCCAGTGGCGGCAGCAGTTCATGCTCTCGGCAACGGGAGTGCGTCGACGCTCGCTGTTCGACACGGTGCTGGATTCGGCGAGTGGACCGATCCATCACGTGGCGCTCCCCGACCCGCGATCGGACCGACCGCCCTGGTCCATGCTCACGCGCAACCTGCTGCACAGCGAGTTCGCCGTCACCGGCTCGCGCGAGATCGTGCGCCTGTACGACGACCGCGGCCACGAGCGCGATCGCCCGTCCACGCGCGACCTCGTGGCGTTCGGCGGCATGGGGATCACGCCGACCGCAGGACAACGCATCGTGCTCGGCCCCGTCGCGCACCTGTGGAACGTGCGCAGCGGCAGCGCACCCACGGTGGACGAGGCGCACGCATTGGGCGGCATGGTGCGCGCCGCGCGCTGGTTCGCCGTGCCAGCGGTAGGACCGGATGTCAGCGCCGTGCCGACGATCGCGGCCGAGGCGCTCTGGCTCGACCGCTATCGGCGTGCGGATGCAACGGCCGACCTGCGCTTCCAGCGTGGCGAACTGGTGCTGCGCCCGCGTGCCGCCGTCGGCTGGGGACGCGACCTGCCGCTCGACGCGCAGTTCGTGCTCGGCGGCGTAGCCGGATTCCCCGGCCTTCGCACCGGCGAGCGCCGCGGCGATCGCATGATCGCTGCATCGGTCGCCGCGCTGCGGAACGTGTATGGCCCCTTCTACCTCCAGGTCGAGGCCGGCGCCGGGTACACGGCGCTCGGGCACTCGCGTCCGTTCGAGGGTCTCGACCAGATGGGGCGGGGCTGGGTGCAGGGAGTGGAGCTGGGCATCGCGAGCGACACGCCGTTCGGCTCGTTCTTCATCGGTGCCGGCGTGGCGACGACGGATCGGCCGATCTTCAAGGTGAGCCTGGGAAGCTGAGCTGCCCCCGAGCTTCGCGCTCGCCGGCCTGACCTTCGCCGTGGCTGCCCTTACCGACTGGGACGCGGAGCGCTGACCCCGACTCGCGGCGGCACGATACTCTCCAGGTGCTGTACCGGCATCACGGTGAGGTCGTGCAGCCGCCAGTCCAGCTGACACAGCTCGTCGGCGCCCGATTCCACGTGGGCGACGAGCGTGTCCGCACTCATCGCCGGGTCGGCGTGCGGCACGACGAACACGTCGCCGGTGATCGCGTGCCCGTGCTCGCGCAGGCGTACTGCGGCTCGCTCCACCCACGGCAGCCTTTCAGCCGCGTGCTTGACTTTCGCCGGAAGGTCCTCGAGCTCATCCCCGCCGATCACCGTGGGACTCTCGTCCATGAGATCTCTCACGACCTGCTGGATGCTCTCCCAGCCATCCATCACGACCTCCAGCGAGATGAACGCCGCCGCCGCGGCATCGCCCCACCAGTGGCCGAACGCAACGAGCAGGATGCCGATGATTGCCGCGGCCTCGGACATCCACTCGGCACGGTTCATCTTCGCTTCCGCCTCGAGCTCCTTGTCGAACAGGTGCTTCGCCACCGGCTTTTTCAGCACGCCGAGGAGGACGCCGATCAGCATGCTGTACACGAGCACCGCGATCATCGCCCAGCCGAGCCAGAGCTGGTGTCCGAACAGCTCGATCGTCCCGATGGCCGGTCGTTCCTGCTTCATCAGCTTGGACAACGAGTCGTACAGGAGGTACAACCCGATCACGGACAGGACGCTGGCGGTGACCAGGAAGGAGATGGAGATCGAGCGCAGGTAGCCGAAGGGAAACCGCTTCGACGCGGGTCGCAGCTCGTAGCGCATCGCTGCAAGGAGCGCAGCGGGAGGTACGGCGGTGAGCACGTCGCTCACCCACGCCGTCTTCATCGCCTGCGACTGCCCCATCACGAAGTACATGAGCGTCGCGGCACTGAGCAGGAGGCAGATGCTCAGCCACGCGAGCCGGCGTGCCTTCCTGCGCTGTGCGAGCTGGTCGTGGGGAAAGCGGAAGGTGTGGCCGATCATCGGTTCGCCCTGAGCAGGGTGGGAATCTCCGACTTGTGCTCGCGCAGCAGGCGCTCGATCTCCACCAGCCACGCGTTCTCCCCGGGCGGCGCGGCGAGCACGTGCTGCTCCTGCTGGAGCACGACGCCTCCGGTCGACCAGCCCATTCTCGCGAGCCGCCAGGTGGGCGCGGCGACGAGCCCGGTCGCCTTCGTCACGTCGTCCACCGGCAGCGGCGTGGCGCCCTGCGTACGCAGCTCGGCGGCCACGGCGCTGCCACGCTCCACGGCAACCGACCTGCCCGCCAGCGCGCCCGGCGGGACGGAGCCGGGGGGCGCCCCGACCTCGATTGTGTCCGTGTAGTAGGAACGAGTGAACGCCACTTCCTTCTGCCACGGGACCGAGCTGGTGAGTCCGCCGATCACGAGCTCCAGTTCGCGCTCGTGCAGCGCGAGAAGCATCTCCGCCTCGGGGCGTCGCACCCACGTCACCTTCGCATCGAGACGGGTGGCGAGCTCCTTCGCCAGCTGTGCCTCCACGCCGCTTGCTGCGGCGCCGGAGTCGTTCGCCCACGGCGGATTCGTGACGACGCCGACACGCATGGTGCCGTGACGAACGCGGTTCAGGGTGCCGCCGGCGTCACGCGGCAGGTCACAGGCGCCGATCAGCGTAGCGAGCGCGAGGACGAAGGTGCTGCGAGACAGCGCAGGGGGACGGCGGTGGTACATGCTGCGCGGCAAGGCAAGTGGTGTTCCCGCGCCATCACTCCTGACGAACACCGGTCACAGCGACGCCGCGCGAGTCAGCAGCAGTTCCCGCTCGCGTGCGTTCTGGGTGAGGCCGGCGGCACGCTCGAGCTCCACCCGCGCTTCGTCCACTCGGCCGAGCTTCGCCAGGAAGTCGGCACGAACCGCTGGAAGCAGGTGATAGCCGGAGAGCGCCTTCACCTTCGTGAGCGCATCCACCACCTCGAGGCCGGCGGCCGGCCCGAACGCCATCGAGAGCGCCACGGCGCGGTTCAGCTCCACGACCGGCGACGGAGCGAGCTGCGCGAGCGCATCATACAGGGCCGCGATGCGCTTCCAGTCGGTCTCCTCCGCGGTGCGGGCGCGTGCATGGCAGGCAGCGATCGCCGCCTGCAGCGCGTACGGGCCGAGCGCGCCGCCGAGCCACTCGGCGCGCGCCAGCGCCTCGAGGCCACGAGTGATCAGGAGGCGATCCCAGCGCGCACGATTCTGGTCGAGCAGCAGCACCGGCTCTCCCGACGGCCCGACCCGGGCGTGCAGCCTAGATGCCTGGATCTCCATGAGCGCGACGAGCCCGTGCACTTCGCTCTCCTCCGGCATCAGCGTGGCGAGCACACGCCCGAGCCGCAGCGCATCCTCGCACAGGTCGGCGCGCAGCCAGTCGTCGCCCGCGGTTGCCGCGTAGCCCTCGTTGAACACCAGATAGATGACCTCCAGAACTGAGGCGAGCCGCTCGTGCAGCTCGCCGGCGCGCGGCACCTCGAAGGGTACGCGTGCCTCGGCCAGCGTCCGCTTGGCGCGCACGATTCGCTGCGCCACCGTCGCCTCGGAGGTCAGGAAGGCGCGGGCGATCTCCGGCGTGGTGAGGCCGCCGAGCAGGCGCAGCGTGAGGGCGACACGCGCCTCGGTGGAGAGAACGGGGTGACAACAGGTGAAGACGAGCCGCAGCCTCTCGTCACCGATGTCGTCGTCGAGCTCGGCATCGAGGTCCGGGATGGCGCGCTCGAGCTGCGCCTCGATCTCGTAGCCGAGCTGTTCCTGCTTGCGCTGGAGCAGCGTGCGGCGGCGCAGCATGTCGATGGCGCGGCGGCGTGCCGTGGTCATGAGCCACGCTCCTGGGTTGTCCGGCACCCCTGATTCGGGCCACTGCTCGAGTGCGGCAAGGAGCGCATCCTGTGCGAGGTCTTCGGCGAGGCCCACGTCGCCCACCAGGCGAGCGAGCCCGGCGATGACTCGCGCGGACTCGATTCGCCAGACCGCATCGATGGTGCGATGAGCGTCTTCCACTACGCCTTCGCGCCCGCCCGGCCGAGCTGCTCGGTCTTCGCGCGCAGCTGTTCCTCCTTCGCCTGCAGCTCCGGCGTGAGCGCCTCACCGAAATCGGGAGCCTCGAAGATCTGCCGGAGCTCGAGCTGCACGCCCGGCCGGAAGGGCGCGCGCTTCGCCCACTCGATCGCCTCCTCGCGCGACTTCACCTGCCAGATCCAGAAACCGGCGATCAGCTCCTTGGATTCAGTGAACGGGCCGTCGATCACCGTCTTCTTCCCGTTCTCGCCGAAGCGGATGCGCGCCCCCTTCGACGACGGCTGCAATCCTTCGCCGGCGAGCATGATTCCCGCTTTCACCAGTTGCTCGTTGTACTGCATCATCTCGGTGAGCTCCTGCTCGGTGGGGAGCACGCCCGCCTCGCTGCTCCTGTCCGCAGGCACCATGACCATGAATCGCATCGCCATTCTCCAGTTGAGGGGGAAGCCCGTCCTCCGGCCGGCTGACCGGAATCTTACTCGGCTTCATCCATACGTCGAACGACCGGACCGGAAATCGACATGATCCCTCTTTCCATCCTCGACCTTTCCTCCATCGTCCAGGGCGGCAACGCCTCGACGGCGCTGGCCAACACCCTCGACCTCGCCCGCCATGCCGAGCGTCTGGGCTATCGGCGTTTCTGGCTAGCCGAGCATCACAGCATGACCGGCATCGCCAGCGCGGCGACGTCGGTGGTCATCGCGCACGTGGCGGCGGGGACGTCGACGATCCGTGTCGGCGCCGGGGGCGTGATGCTCCCCAACCATGCACCGCTGCTGATCGCCGAGCAGTTCGGCACGCTGGCGGCGCTCCATCCGGGGCGGATCGACCTCGGGCTCGGCCGTGCCCCGGGCTCCGATCCTGCGACGTCGCGTGCGCTGCGGCGCGATCCGTCTGCCGGCGACAGTTTCCCGCAGGACGTGATCGAGCTGATGCACTGGTTCGAGCCGGCGGTGCCGGGACAGGCCGTCATCGCGGTGCCTGGCGCGGGGCAGGACGTCCCCATCTGGATCCTCGGCTCCAGCCTCTTCGGCGCCCAGCTCGCTGCCGCGCTCGGGCTGCCCTACGCCTTCGCGTCGCACTTCGCACCGCGACTGCTGCACGAGGCGGTCGCGGTGTATCGCGAGAAGTTCACACCCTCGGACCGGCCGGGCGCGCTCGAGAAGCCGTACGTGATGCTCGGCGTGAACGTCGCCGCAGCTGACACGGACGAGGAAGCACGCTGGCTGTTCACGAGCGCGCAGCAGGCATTCCTCAACGTGCGACGTGGACATCCCGGGCCGCTGCCGCCGCCGCGCGAAGGAGTGCTCGACGATGTCGCGCCGTGGGAGCGGGCGATGGTGGAAGAGATGCTCGCCGCGGCCATCGTCGGCGGCCCGGGAACGGTACGGCGCGGCGTCGAGGGTTTCGTCGAGCGGACGGGTGCGGACGAGCTGATGGTGGTGAGCACGATCCACGACCACGCGAAGCGGGTGCGGTCGTTCGAGGTGTTGATGGAGGCGATGCGATAGGTCACGCGCGAAAGGTGACGGGGCGTTCGCGCGGGGCGTCGGCGAGGGCGCGCTTCGCTCGCGTGGCGTCGAGGTCGGCGCCATAGACCGGAGTGCCGGGCTGCTGTCGCCAGGACTCGTCGAGGGAGCCCGCATCCACTGCGTCGAAGCCGAGGTCGTCGATCAGCTTCATCACGACCGCCTTCGCCTTCGGATCGTCGCCAGCAACCGGGAGCGCAATGCGGTTCGGCGCGCCACGCGGACGGCCGTTCTCCAGGAGGTGCTGGGCGTGGATGGTGTTGAACGCCTTGATCACCGGACGGCCGAGCTGCTGCGAGACCCACCGGCTCTCGGTGGTGCCGCCCTCGATCGCCGCAATGCGGCCATCGCGCTGCGGGTAGTAGTTGCCCGTGTCCACCACCACCGTTTCGGGTCGGGCCGCAGCGAAGAGACTCTTCGGCAGCTCGGGAATGCTCTTCTCCGGAATGGTGACGACGACGAGGTCCTTGTCCTTCGCCGCCTCGGCTACCGTCACCGCATGCGCGCCGGTCTCGCTGGCCAGCGCGGCGAGCGTCTGCGGGCCGCGTGAGTTCGCGACGGAGACGTCGTGGCCGAGCGCGCGCAACCGGCGCGTGAGTGTCCCGCCGATGTGGCCCGCGCCGATGATCCCGATCTTCATCGCTCCTCCCCTCCGAGGTGACGCTGGAATTGCTTCATTCCCCGTGCCCCCGCAGCGGGCGAGCGGTATCATACCGCGCATGAGCGACCACGCGGACGCGATCATCATCGGTACCGGCCTCGCCGGGCTCGTGGCTGCCTGCGAGCTCGCAGACGCGAGACGTCGCGTGATCGTGCTGGAGCAGGAACCCGAGCAGAGCCTCGGCGGGCAGGCATTCTGGTCGTTCGGCGGGCTGTTCCTCGTGGACTCCCCCGAGCAGCGACGCATGCGCATCCGCGACTCCCGCGAGCTGGCCTGGCAGGACTGGCTTGGCACGGCAGGGTTCGATCGGGCGGAGGACGACTGGGCTCGCCGCTGGGCGGAGGCGTACGTCGAATTCGCCGCCGGCGAGAAACGCGCGTGGCTGCACGAGCGTGGCGTGCGCTTCTTCCCCGTGGTGGGCTGGGCCGAGCGTGGCGGCTCCCTCGCCACGGGCCCCGGTAACTCGGTGCCGCGCTTTCACGTCACGTGGGGGACGGGACCTGGCCTCATCGAGCCGTTCGTCCAGCGCGTGCGCGCGGCGGCGGACGCCGGGCTGATCGAGCTGCGCTTCCGCCATCGCGTGAGCGAGCTGGTCGTCGAGCGCGGCGCGGTGGCCGGCGTGCGTGGCGAGGTGCTCGCACCGAGCGACGTTCCGCGTGGCGTGGCGTCGTCGCGCGAGGTGACGGGCGACTTCGAGCTGCGCGCTGGCGCAGTGATCGTGACGTCGGGCGGGATCGGTGGCAACCACGAGCTCGTGCGCGCCAACTGGCCGTCGCGCCTCGGCATCCCACCGAAGCACATGCTCTCCGGCGTGCCGGCCCACGTGGACGGGCGCATGCTCGCCATCGCCCGCGCCGCCGGTGCGCGCACGGTGAACGAGGACCGGATGTGGCATTACACGGAAGGGATCGAGAACTTCGCCCCCATCTGGCCGATGCACGGCATCCGTATCCTGCCCGGCCCGTCCTCGCTCTGGCTCGACGCGCTGGGCAATCGCCTCCCCGTGCCCCTCTTCCCCGGCTTCGACACCCTCGGCACGCTCGCGCACATCATGCGCACGGGACACGAGCACACGTGGTTCATCCTCACGCGGAAGATCATCGAGAAGGAATTCGCGCTGTCCGGTTCCGAGCAGAATCCCGATCTCACCGGCAGGAGCGTGCGCGGCGTGCTTGGCCGCATCGGCAAGGGGGCACCGCCGCCGGTGAAGGCCTTCATGGAACAGGGCGCGGACTTCATCGTCGAGCGGGAGCTGGGTGACCTCGTGCGACGCATGAACGCGCTCACGTCGTCACCGCTGCTCGATCTTCAGGTGGTTGAACGCGAGGTGGTGGCGCGTGACCGCGAAATCGAGAACAACTTCACGAAGGACCTGCAGGTCACCGCGATGCGCGGCGCACGCAGCTATCTGGGGGACAGGCTCATTCGCGTCGCGAAGCCGCACCGGCTGCTCGACCCGGACGCCGGCCCGCTGATCGCGGTGAGGCTGCACATCCTCACGCGCAAGTCACTCGGGGGATTGCAGACGGATCTCTCGTCGCGCGTGCTTGGCAAGGACGGCGCGCCGGTGCCGGGGCTGTACGCGGCAGGCGAGGTGGCGGGCTTCGGCGGAGGGGGGATGCACGGATACCGGTCGCTGGAGGGGACATTCCTGGGAGGATGCGTGTTCTCGGGGAGAGCGGCGGGGCGAGCAGTGGCGCGGCCATGAGGGGTCGGTCTTCTGCGCGAACAACGGAAGTAGCAGGTAGCGAGTACCTCGTAGCTGGACCGACATCCACGCCACCCCAATGTGCCTTCGCCTTCTGCGAGGGATGGAGCCGATATCCTTGATCGACCCCGCCTCGTAGATGCGTCCAGCTGGGTCCAGCTACCAGGTACGAGCTACCTCCTACATCGGTTGCAGCTCAATCAAGCAGGTACGCCACCTTCACCAGCACCGTGTTGATCGGGTGCAGCGCGAACAGGCCGTCGTATTCCTCCCGCCATGGGCGGTCGAGGTACTGGCCGTCGAACCCGTCGCGCCCGTGCGACCATACGGCGAACAGCGTGGAGCCCGGCCGGAACTCCCAGCGCAGCACGCTGTTCGAGCGGAGCTGCAGCACGTCGAATCCCATGAAGGTGCCGGACGGCGGTGTATACGGCGCGTAGCGATCGTCGTACGCCTCGGCGCGCGGCGTGGCACTCAGCTCGCGCGGGTTCGTGTACTTTCCGCGGCTCACGAACGGGGCGGCGTAGAGCTGGAAGCTCAGCGTGGTCGTCATCGCATAGCTCACACGCACGCCCACCGCCTGCGTCTCCTGCTCCAGGCGCGCGAAGGTGTAGTGCGTCACGCCCGCCTCGTCGGTGAAGTTGCCGAGCCACTGTCCGTCGTCGTGGTTCTGGTTCCACTCGACTGACAAGTCGAGCTGGAGCTGCGGAAGTGGCAGGAACTGGATCTCGGGGCTCACGTCTATAGTGCGCGAGCGCCCCTCGTCGCCACGCGTCAGGCTCGTGAAGAGGCTGGGCACCACGTTGCCGCGATCGTCTCCCTGCCAGCTCAGGTTCACGTTCGTGACCGGAGAGGTGCGGAAGGCCGGCCCGCCACGCGCACAGTTGTCGCAGTACACGCCGCCGAGCTGTCCCAGCGTGATACCGGCATTCACCCACGTGTTGTTCTGCAGGTTCATGTGCCAGTTGGTGTTCAGCGCGCGCTCCGTCGGCAGCCCCGCCGACGTCCAGTAGCCCCACGCGTTGAAGTTGCCCTGCAGCTGGCGGTACACGTGGTTGGGGTCGCGGAAGGTGAATGCCGCCCAGTTGTTGAAGCTCTGCAGGTTGGCGCGACGCAGGTAGCCGAGATCATTGACGTCGAAACCCGGCGACTGCCGCTGCCAGCTCGTCTGGAAGCGGAAGAGGCGCCCTCCCGTCTTGCCGAAGATGACTTCCTCGGCATCGCCGTTCAGGACGGTGCGGCTCGAGTCGAGCGGGAGCCCTGCGTCGGGGCGCTGGTACAGGTGCACGGGGTTCGTCTGCGTGCGCAGCATCGCTTCCGGCGAACCGTGCATCGCGCTCCCGGTCAGGCTCGCCGACAGCTCGTAGCGGCCGCCGTTCCAGCGATGGCGTGCATTCGCGCCGGCAGCGTAGGCATCGCTGCGCAGGAAGGGAGTGGTCCACTCGTCGAGGGCGCGGTTCACTCCCGTGGCGATCAGGCCGATGCTCGTCTCGCCGTGCCGCAGGTCCTGCTGCGCGCGCACCACGGAGTAGCTCGTGCGCGGCTCGGTGGTGCGCTCACCGGTGCCTTCCACCCGCCCGGTCACCGCCTCGAGCACGCCGAGGTTGAGCCCACCACCCAGGCGCCCGGTGAGCTTCGCTGCACCCAGGATGGGCGTGACGGCGGGCGAGGCATCATCGGCGTAGCGACCGAAGAGCTGCGGCGAGCGGCCGATGCGGCGCGAGTAGAAGAGCCCTTCACCGCCGCAGTTCACGATGCTGCAGTTGAGCGCGAAGCTGTAGAGCCCCGTCCCCTCGATGAAGAAGGGCCGCTTCTCCTGGAAGAAGGTCTCGAACGCACTCAGGTTCACCACCGAGGGATCCGCCTCCACCTGCCCGAAGTCGGGATTCACCGTCGCGTCGAGCGTGAGGTTGGGGGTGATGCCGTACTTCACGTCCACCCCCGCCGAGGCCCGCTGCGACTGCGCATACGGCACTTCGCCCGGCGGCGCGGCCGTGACGCGCACGTTCGTGCTCCGCGCGAGCGCGTAGGGCGTGACCTCGAGGCGGTGGAAGGGCGTGATGTCATTGATGCCGGTGAGCACGCCAAGCTGTGATGACACGCCGCCCTTCGATCCACGGAAGAGCGGCCAGCTCGTCCGCTCCTTGAACCGTTCGATGTCGCGCCAGACCGAGAAGCCGAACACGTGCTCCGACTTGTTCGCGTACCGGAGCTGCGAGAAGGGAATCCTGAACTCCGCCGTCCAGCCCAGCGAGTCGATGCGCGTGCCGGCGTCCCAGATACCGTCCCACGACTGGTCCTCCTGCTGGTCGTTGTACATCGCGTAGTCGCGCTTCACGCCGACCGGATTCACGGCGAACTCGAATCCCGAGCGACGATCGTGGTACGAGTCGATCATCAGCTTGAGCTGGTCCGACGGCCCGCGCTCGTCGCGGCGCGTGAGCGCGGTCATGATGCTGTCGGGGTGGGGATCGTACGCGCGCACGAACACGTAGAGGTTGCGGTCGTCGTACGCCGCCTTGAACTCGGTCCGGAAGCGCGGCGCCTTCCCCTCTGCCGGCTGGAACTCCAGGAAGTCCGACGTCGCGGGCACCGTGCGCCACACCGGATCGTCCTCGCGCCCGTCGATCACGGGCGCCTGCTGGGCGCGAATGGCGCGCGCACTCGGCGTGGAGTCGGTGGCCGGCTGCTGGGCAGCCACCGGGCGCGCAAGGATGAGCGCGCAGAGAACGACGGCGGGACGAGAGCGCATGGCGTGGGTCCGGTGAGGGCGGAGTCGTGACGTCTGCCCTTGGACAAGGCGAACGCTGAAAGTGTTGAAATATCAGCGGAGCCTACGTCGCCCATCCGGCCAGGGTTTCGCTGGCGGACCCTTCACTTCGCTCCTGTTTCTTCATCGCCCGGAGGCGAGGCGCGCCTCGCACGCCCGGCGGAGGGCGGCTAGAGCCCCTCCGGCAAGCGGAGTGCGCCGTACGGAACGTGCACGCCGAAGTGCTCCGCGGCCGCACGAATGTTCGCCGCCGCCGTGCGCAGCTCTTCCGGGGTGGCGTCCAGTACGGGCCCGAAATCGGCGAGGGCCTGGCGGACGAACTCCTCATCCACCAGTGGCAGCTCGCGCTGACGCTGGAAGGCGAACGCGCTGTCGGGCAGCGCGCGGCGCTCGCGCGGATCGAGCTTGCCGTTGTCGTTCTGGTCGTAGGTCGCCGGGAGCGGCGCCCAGGTGATGCTCGCTTCCATGTCACCCCCTGCGCTTGGCGTTCATGGTGGTGCGGCACG
Source organism: Gemmatimonadaceae bacterium (assembly GCA_036377775.1). Lineage (GTDB taxonomy): Bacteria > Gemmatimonadota > Gemmatimonadetes > Gemmatimonadales > Gemmatimonadaceae > AG11. The sequence continues at coordinate 19,037 of DASUXT010000028.1, forward strand.
TCACAATGATACCGGCGCGAATCGGCCGGGTTCCGACACACGAGACCGCCGCTCTCCCCTTCTCCCTTCTGCCCTGTCCCCGAGCCTCAGAGCGTGAACTGCAGCAGCGACCCCTCGTCGCCCGCGCCGCCGACGCGTCGCGCCTTCACGCGGAAGACGCGCTCCAGCACTGATAGAGGAATCTCTTCCGAGCGCTCGCCGTTCCACGCCACGCGCCCACCGTCGAGCAGCACCACGTGGTCCGCGTAGCGCAGCGCCACGTTGAGATCGTGCAGGATGGCGACCACGGTGCAGCGAGCCTCGAGCAGCCCGCGCGCCACGTCCAGCAGGTGAAGCTGGTAGTGCACGTCCAGGCTGCTCGTCGGCTCGTCGAGGAAGAGGAAGCGCGACTGCGCGGCATCGGGCCCTGCGTCATCCGTCCAGATCTGCGCCAGCACGCGCGCCAGCTGCACCTTCTGCTGCTCCCCCCCGGAGAGGGTGGAATACGGCTGCGCCGCGCGGTCCGACATCCCGACGAGCGCGAGGGACGCGTCCACGATCTCGCGGTCGCGCGGCGTGGGCACGCGGCGGAAATGGGGGTAGCGCCCCATCATGGCCACGTCACGCACGGGCAGCGGGAAGGCGAGCTCCACGTGCTGCGACAGTACGGCGCGGACGCGCGCCAGCCGCTGCGGGTCGAACGCCGAGAGAGGCTCGCCGTCGTACGTCACGCTTCCCGCGCTGGGATGCACGAGCCCGGTCGCCACGCGCAACAGCGTGGACTTCCCCGCCCCGTTGGGGCCGAGCACCACGTTGAACTGCCCGGACCGGAAGCGCACGCTCACGTCGTCGAGGATGCGCGTGCCGCCCGCCACCCAGCCGACGCGGCTCAATACCACACCCGCCAGATCCGCCGCCGAGGACATGCCGGCATGGTCGCGCTTATCCATAGTAGCCCGCGCTTCCTCGCCGCTGCTGCAGCATGAGGATCCAGAGAAACACGGGCGCCCCGATGACGGCGGTGATGATTCCCACCGGCAGTTCCGCCGGTGGAATGATCAGCCGCGCCGCCACGTCCACCACCACCATCGCCAGCGCACCGAGCAGCGCCGACGCCGGCAGCAGGAAGGCGTAGTCCGACGACTTCAGCATGCGCAGCACGTGCGGGACCACCAGCCCGACGAACGCGATCACGCCGACCATCGCCGTCGCCGTGGCCACCATCAGCGTGTTCAGCACCAGCAGCCGGATGATCAGCCGCTGCGGATCCATCCCCAGCAGCGCGGCCTCGTCCTCGCCGAGCATCAGCGCGTTCAGCGCCCGCGCATCGCGCAGCGTGAGGGCGAAGCACACCGTGAACGTCACCGCCACCACGATCACCCCGCGCCAGTCGGCCGTGGTGAAGGTGCCGAGGTTCCAGAAGGTGATGTTGCGCGCCTGGGGATCGCGCGCGACGTACGACAGGAAGCCCGTCCCCGCGCCGCACACGGCGTTCACGGCGATGCCGGCGAGCAGCAGGGTGAACACGTTTACCTTGCCGAAGGTCGCCGACACCCTATACACCAGCATCGTCGCCGCGAAGGCACCGGCGAACGCCATCAGCGGCACGGCGAGCGACCCGAGTGGCGCCGCGAACGCCGACGTCCCGCCGAGCACGAAGACGAGCGAGGCGCCCAGCGCCGCACCGGCCGAGGTGCCGGCGAGTCCGGGCTCCACGATCGGATTCCGGAACAGCCCCTGCATGATGGTGCCCGACACGCCGAGCACCGCCCCCGTGAGCGCCGAGAGCAGCACGCGCGGCAGCCGGAGCTGCAGGAACACGTTGCGCCCCAGCGCATCGCGCTCGACCGATGGCGACCATCCTGCGCCCTGCGCGAGGTAGCTCCACATCTTCGCCGGCGTGAAGGTGAAGGCGCCGGCGCCCGCCGAGATCACCAGCGCGACGGCGAGCAGGGCGACGAGCAGCAGCAACGCGCCGGCGTAGCCACGACGAGCCACCCGCGTCACGCGTGCCGGTTCACTGCGCGCCCGCCGTTGCCGTCGCCGGATGCAGCCATCCCGCGACCTTGCGGATGCTCGCCGGCGTGCGGGGGCCGAAGTACATCACCTCCGTCTCGTCCACGCGATACACGCGGCCGTTCTTCGCCGCCGGCGTGAGCGACACTCCCGGCAGCGTGGCGAACTTCTCCGCGCTCCCCATGCGATCGAAGCCCACGTCGGTGGCGATGATGACGTCTGGCGCCGCGCGCGCGATCAGCTCGGGAGTGAGCCGCATCATCCCGCCCACGGAGTCCACCGCGTTCGTGCCGCCCGCCCACGTGATGATGCGGTCCGCCGCCGAGCCGCGCTTGAGAGCGAGGTAGCTGTTGTTCAGCTGGCCGAAGTGCATCACGAGCACGCGTGGCTTCGGCGTGCCGGCCCAGCGCCCGGAGTCCGCCAGCGCAGCCTGCATGTCGCGGTTCCACGCGGCAATCACGCTGTCGGCAGCATCCTTGCGACCGAAACGCTCACCGAGCTGCTTCATCAATCCCTGCGCGCTGTCCACCGTGCTCCCCGGGCTCATGACCACCACCGGTATGCCGACCTTCTTCACCTGCTCCACCACTGCATCGGGACCGAGGTTGCCGTCGGTGAGCAGCATCGTCGGCCGCATCGAGATGATCCCTTCGGCGCTCAGCGCCCGATGGTAGCCCACCGAGGGCAGCTCGCGGATGGCCGGCGGATAGATCGACGTGAGGTCGCGCGCCACGAGCACGCTTTCCGCCCCGATCTCGTACAGGAACTCGTTGATCTGCTTGGAGACGCCCACCACGCGCGCACCAGTGGGCTGCGGTTCCCTGGCACACGCCAGTGGAACGGCTGCCAGCAGCGCGGCGTAGATGTGCAGGACGCGCCGCGCTCGACTGGCAGCGAAGCGGCGGCGCGAGATACCGTGGGTAGTGCGGATGGCGAAGGGCACGACGGCAGGGAGGGCTGGTGACGGAAACACAGCGATCAGACCCAAGATACGGCCGCACCGAAGCGTTCGCTGGGATGTCCAGGTGGTGGTGGCTCCCCCTGGTGCTCATCGCCGCGGCGCTCGTGCTGCTGCTCGTTGCGCCGATCGTCACCAGCAATCGTCTCACCGCGGTGCGGCGACACTCCACCGAGTACACGTCGCCCGCGCTGGTGCGGGTCAACGACCTGCAGGCCGCGCTCGCCATCGAGACCGCCGCGCGCAGCGAGCAGGCCCGCGGCGGCCGGCGCTCGGAGGCGGCGGAGTCGGCAGCCATCACCGCACGCGCCACCACCCTGCAGGATGAGCACGTGCTCGACTCCCTGGTGCGCCAGATCGGCCCGGAAGCAATCGCACACGCCGAGAGCGCGCGTGCGGCGATCCAGCTCTGGCAGCGGGAGGACGATCGCCTGCTGGACGCACTGCGCGACGGGACGGCGCGGCTGGGTGATACGCTCTCCCTCGCGCGGCGCAACCAGCGCTGGGAGGCGGTCGAGGAGGCGCTCGCGGCGACGCAGCGCCTCGAGGATGTGCTCACCGCGGGCACGATCAGGGAACGTGCCGAGATCGCGCGCCTCGAGCGCATCAACGTGCTCGTTCCCATGGCGCTCGTGCCGATCGCGTTGCTCGCACTCGCCGCCGTGGCCTACCTGGCGCGTCGCACGCTGCTGCTCTCCCACGAGGCGAGCCAGCGCCGGCTCGACGCCGAGGCGGCGATGGCGTCCCGCTCCGCCCTCATGCGCGGCGTCACCCACGATCTCAAGAACCCGCTCGGCGCCGCGCTCGGCTACGCCGACCTGCTGTCCGACGGCGTGCTCGGGCCGGTGCCGGAATCCCAGATCCAGGTGGTGTGGCGGCTGCGCCACCTCCTTGCCGCGACGCTCGAGACGGTGAACGATCTCGTCGAGCTGTCGCGTGCCGGCGAGGGCGGTCTCCGCATCGATCGCAACGAGACGGACGTCGTCGCCATCGCGCGCGAAGTGACGGATGACTATCGCGCCATGGCGGCCGCCGCGGGCCTCGACCTGGAGCTCCACACCCCCGACAACATCGGCCTCGTGCGCACCGATCCCGTGCGGGTGCGGCAGGTGCTCGGCAACCTGCTCTCCAACGCGGTGAAGTACACGCCGCGCGGCGGCTGCGTGCAGGTCAGGGCGTCGGTGGTCTCCGACGATGCGATCGGCCACGCCGTCGCGCTGAGCATCGCCGACAACGGCCCCGGCATTCCCGCCGACCTCCGCGAGCGCGTGTTCGAGGAGTTCTTCCGCGTTCCCACCACGAGCAGCGCGGACGGCGCCGGCGTCGGCCTGGCCATCGCGCGGCGCGTTGCACGCATGCTCGGCGGCGATCTCCGCCTTCGCGATACGCCCGGTGGCGGCGCCACGTTCACGCTGCTGTTGCCGGCCGGCCCCGAGCGATAGCTTCGCCGCGCAGGACTCTCACGGGAGGAGTGAATGGCAGGGCACGACGACAAGCTGGCTGGCCCCGACCTCGCGGCCGGAATCCCCGCGGACCAACTCTCGGCCGGCGCCTCGCTGCTCGGCCACGCCGATGGCGATGCGGTGCTGCTTGCGCGCGTTGGCGATGACTACTTCGCGGTTGGCGCGAGCTGCACGCACTATGGCGGCCCACTGGCCGAGGGGGTGATCGACGGCGACACCGTGCGCTGCCCATGGCACCACGCCTGCTTCAGCCTGCGCAATGGCGAGGCGCTGCGCGCTCCCGCCCTCTCGCCCGTGGCCTGCTATCGCGTCGAGCGCCGCGGGGATCGCGTGCACGTCACCGGCAAGCAGGAGCGCGATCCCCTCGCGCCCACCTATCCCGCGGCGAACCCGCCGCGAATCTCGCCGCGCAATGTCGTCATCGTGGGCGCCGGCGCCGCCGGCTCCGCGGCGGCCGAGATGCTGCGACGGTGCGGCTACGGGGGGAAGATTACCATCGTGGACGTGGAGCGGTCGTCCCCCTATGACCGCCCCAACCTCTCGAAGGACTACCTGGCCGGCAACGCGCCGCCCGAGTGGATTCCCCTTCGCCCCGATGACTTCTACCAGCAGCACGACATCGCCATCGTCCGCGCACGCGCCACGCGGCTCGATACCGCGGCGCAACGGCTCGAGGTGGAAGGACACGAGCCCATCGCGTACGACGCGCTGATCCTTGCCACCGGCGCCGAGCCGATCCACCTCGGCCTGCCCGGCGAGGACGACCCTCGCGTGCACTACCTGCGCTCCCTCGTTGACAGCGACGCCATCATCGCCGCCGCGAAGGACGCGAAGCGCGTGGTGATCGTCGGCGCCAGCTTCATCGGGCTGGAGACGGCCGCCTCCCTGCGCGCGCGCGGCCTCGACGTCCGCGTCGTCGCCCCCGAGAGCCTCCCCCTCGAGCGCGTGCTCGGCCCCGAGCTCGGCAGGTTCATCAAGTCGCTCCACGAGGAGAAGGGCGTCGTCTTCCACCTTGGCCGCAAGCCGGCGCGCATCGAGAAGACGGCCGTCGTCCTCGACGATGGCACCTCGCTCGACGCCGACCTCGTGGTGATGGGGGTCGGCGTCCGGCCGCGCCTCGCCCTCGCCGAGCAGGCGGGACTCACGATGGATCGCGGCGTCACGGTGAACGAGCTGCTCCAGACCAGCGCGGCAGGCGTGTACGCAGTCGGTGACATCGCGCGCTGGCCCGACCCGCACAGCGGACAGCGGATCCGCGTGGAGCACTGGGTGGTCGCGCAGCGCATGGGGCAGACGGCAGCGCGCAACATCCTCGGCGGCTCCGAACGGTTCGATCAGGTCCCCTTCTTCTGGAGCGCGCACTACGACGTGAGCATCAACTACGTCGGTCACGCCGAGCAGTGGGACCGCATCGTCGTCGACGGTGACGCCGCGAAGCGCGACGTATCCGTGCGCTACGAGAAGGACGGCCGGACGCTCGCCCTCGCCACGATCTTCCGCGACGACGAGAGCCTGCGCACGGAGATCGCGATGGAGCGACAAGCAGCTGAAGAGGACACTGCGGGAACGGCTTGAAACGGCAGGATCTCTCCTCTGCATCGAAGTCTCCACACGCCGAGGAACGTCCCGATGCCGGTGCGGAACGACGTGGCAGCTACGCGAGCGACAGCAGTGCCCGGAACGCCACCGCCCCCGGCCCCTCCGCGCGGCCGCGCAGGCGCAGCTCGGTGAGCATCCGGCGCAGGGCCGCCTCGCGCACGCGCACCGCGGCGATGCGGCCGAGCTTCACCTGCTCCTCGACCGCGAAGCGTGACACGAACGCGACGCCGAGTCCCGCCGCGACCGCCTGCTTGATCGCTTCCGTGCTCCCCAGCTGCAGGGCCACGGTCGGCGAGACGTCGTGCGCCGCGAGCGCGTGCTCGGCAACGCGCCGCGTGCCCGATCCTGGCTCGCGCACGATCAGCGGCTCTGCCGCCAGCTCCCGCAGGTCGATGCTCCGTTTCGTCGCCAGGCGGTGCGCCGGAGGCGTGATGAGCACGAGCTCGTCCTCACGCCAGGGAATGACCTCGATGCGCGCGTGGCGCACCGGCCCTTCCACCAGTGCGACGTCGAGCCGCCGCTCGAGCAGTGCTCGCGCGATGGCGCGGGTGTTCGCGCTCGCCACGCGCAGCTTCACGCCCGGATTCGTCGCCCGGAATCGCGCCAGGTAGGGAAACAGCAGGTAGGTGGCGACGGTCGTGCTCGCCCCGACGCGCAGCACGCCGCCGGACAGCCCGCGAAGGGCGCGAAGCTCCTCCTCCGCCGAGCGTTCAACCGCGAACAGCTCTCGCGCTCGGGCAAACAGGGCGTCTCCCGCCGCCGTGAGCCGCGTGACGCGGCCCGCACGCTCGAACAGCGGCACCCCTGTCTGCCGCTCCAGCTCGCGCACCGCCTTGGAGACGGCCGGCTGGCTCAGCCGCAGCGCCTGCGCCGCGCGCGTGAAGCCGCCCTCCTCCGCCACGCGGGCGAAGACGCGGAGGTGATGGAGGTTCAGTGCCATGAGTCAAGGTAATCGTTTCATGAATAGAATGTCTTTGATTCATGACACCGGATCACCTAGCGTGCGGGCATGCGGCGCGTGGCATCCCCTTCCCTCACCCGGTTGCTCCCTGGCCTCGCCCTCGCCGGCGCGGTGAGCGTCGTCTCGCTCGCGCTGGCCGACGTGGAGACGCGGCTGTTCGGGCACCCGGTCATCGAGGGCCTCGTCGTCGCCATCCTCATCGGCATGATGGTCCGCACGGCGTGGACGCCCCCCGCAGGCGCCGCGCCCGGGGTGCGCTTCGCAGCGAAGGAAGTGCTCGAGGTGGCGATCGTCCTCCTCGGCGCGTCGGTGGACCTTCCGCTCCTGCTCCGCTCCGGGCCGTCACTCGCCCTCGGCATCGTGCTGCTCGTCGCGGTGGGCCTCACGGCGAGCTACGGCATCGGGCGCCTCATCGGCCTGCCGCACAAGCTCGCCGTCCTCGTCGCGTGCGGAAACTCCATCTGCGGCAACTCCGCGATCGCCGCCGTGGCGCCCGTGATCGGCGCCGAGCAGGAGCACGTCGCCTCGTCCATCGCCTTCACCGCCATCCTCGGCGTGATCGTCGTCGTCGGACTCCCCCTGCTCGTGCATCCGCTCGCGCTGAGCGACTACCAGTACGGCGTGATGGCCGGGCTCACCGTCTACGCCGTGCCGCAGGTGCTCGCGGCAGCCTTTCCCGTGAGCGCGCTTTCCGGCCAGGTCGGCACGCTCGTGAAGCTCATGCGCGTGCTCATGCTCGGCCCCGTGGTGCTGTTCTTCGCGCTGCGGAACCCTGCCCCGCGCGCCGCGTCCGGCCCGCATGAGGGCGCACCGCGGCAAACGAGCCTCACGCGCTTCGTCCCCTGGTTCATCATCGGGTTCCTGCTGTTCGCCGTCCTGCGCTCCTCGGGGGTGATCGGCGCGCGTGTCGCCGACCCGATGAAGACCCTCTCCACCTGGCTCACCGTGCTGGCGATGGCGGGACTTGGCCTCGGCGTGGACCTGCGCGCGATCAGGCGCGTCGGCCGACCGGTGATGCTGACCGTGAGCGCCTCACTGCTCGTGCTGCTCACGCTCAGCCTCACCCTCATCCACGCGCTGGCGATCCGGTAGCACCCGCTCCGCTCCCCCTCACGACGGTCAGCAGGAAGATTCCCCCGTGCGCCGAGTGCACGGCGTGCGTGATCCCCCCATCGAGGGCGAGGAGTGTTCCGGCGGAGAGCGCATGCGTGGTTTCTCCCACCGTGAACTCGACCTCGCCCTCCAGCACCTGCACGGTGATCGGCCCATCCGCCTTGTGCGGGTGCAGCGAGCCGCCCGGGTTCACCCCGATGAGCGTGACGGTGACGGGTCCTTCCTTGATCAGCGTCCGCGCCGAGCGGGCGGGCGCGGTGCGGAGCTCGGTGCGGAGGAGGGCCATCTCCTCCGACAAGGCGAAGCTGAGCTCGGGTCCGGATACGGGATGCTTGACGGGTGACATGAGGCTCTCGGCTGGTGGGAAGCTGGAGATCGGGCGGGTGGTCCTAGATGCCGCACGGCGTCATGACGAACACGGCAGCGGTGTGCGCGATGATCACGATGAGGAACACGATGCTCGTCAGCACGCCGGAAAGCGCCATGAAGCGCGTTCGCCCTTCTCCCGTCTCGAGCGCGGCGGTGCTCCGGTTGTGTCTGCGTGATACCTCCCCCGACTTCTCCTGGTGCTCGTCGTTCGTGCGACGCCAGGTGGAGAACGACATGCCCAGCGCCGCGACGCCGAGCGCGATGGCGACGACGCTGATCACGAACAGTATGCCGCGCATCCCGCCGGTGATGGGCGAGTGGAGGGGGTACAGGCCGGGGTAGCAGCCGTGGGACGCGATCGCCGTGTTCGCGAGCGCCTGCAGGGACCAGCCCACCGGCGCCCCGAGGAACCCGAACCAGAGGGTCCACAACGCCACGTTGCCACGCGCGGGTGCCGGGTGCCCCGCCTCGCTGCTCGCCCGGTCGAGCCGATCGGTCGCTTCGGCGTGTGCCATCGCTATCTCAGGTGAGGCGTGATGTAGAGCGACGTGAACACGGCGAGCCAGACGGCATCGACGAAGTGCCAGTAGAACGTGGCGTTCGTGACCGCCTCGTGCCGTGCCTCGCCGAAATGTCCGCGCAGGGCGCGTACCAGCACGACCGCCAGCATGATCAGCCCGACGAACACGTGGGCGCCGTGGAAGCCGGTGATGGTGTAGAAGAGCGAGCCGTACGCGTCGTGCGTGAAGGACAGCTTCTCGCGCGAGTACTCCACCCCCTGGAGGACGAGGAAGAGGATGCCGAGCACCAGCGCGCCGGCAATGCCGAAGCGCAGGCGGCCGGCATTGCCGCGCTCGATGCCTCGCGTCCCCCACCACGCCACCACGCTGCTCAGCAGCAGGATGCCGGTGTTGATCAGGGGAAGCCCCAGCTTCGGCACGTTCGCCGGCCACGGGTTCATGGACATGGACGCGAGATAGAAGTAGCTGAACAGCAGGTAGGCGAAGAAGCACGCCTCCGTCGTGACGACGCCTGCCATCCCCCACCACCCCACGCTGCGCCGGCCGCTCGCGCCTACGGGCAGCTCGCCGAACTCGGTGTTCATCGTGCCGAGGAACTGCGTCGCGGCATCGGGCCACAGCCAGGCGATGGCGCTCACGGCAACCCCCACCACGCCGATCACGGCGAGCCACCAGAGGTTAAACAGCAGTCCGTACGCGATCACCCCGCACGACACGGCCACGGCCAGCGGCGCGTAGCTGTCCTCCGGCATCCGCATCACCGCCCGTGGCTCCGCATCCAGCGGCGACGTGGCGAAGGTCTCCCGTCCGTCAGCGAGGACCGGCCCTCGCGTGATCGTGGAGGTCGCCGAGCCCTCGCCGAGCCGGTCCTCCCAGAGCGGGTGCCGACTGCCGATTGTCGGCAGCACGGCGAAGTTGTATGGCGGCGGGGGCGACGACGTGCTCCACTCGAGCGTGCCGGCATCCCAGGGATTGGCGCCCGCGGGTGCGCCGCCGCGGCGGCTCTTCCACACGTTCCAGGCGAAGATGACCACCCCGAGCGCGAAGAGATAGGCGCCCACCGTCTCGATCAGGTTGTACACGTCCCAGCCCAGCCCTGCAGGGTACGTGTAGATGCGCCGCGGCATGCCGAGCATGCCGAGGATGTGCATCGGGAAGAACACGAGGTTCGCTCCGATGAACATCGTCCAGAAGTTCCAGGTGCCAAGCCGCTCGTCCATCAGCCGGCCGGTGAACTTGGGGAACCAGTAGTAGATGCCGGCGATCACGGGAAAGACGTTGATCCCCACCAGCACGTAGTGCAGGTGCGCGACGACGAAGTAGGTGTCGGTGAGCTGGAAGTCGAACGGCACCGCCGCCGTCATCACGCCGCTCACGCCACCGATCACGAACAGCACGATGAAGCCGAGCATGAACTTCATCGCCGCGGGGTACCATGGTCGTCCGTACCAGAGCGTGGCGAGCCAGGAGAATACCGCCACCGCACTCGGGATCGTGATGAAGATGCTGACGCCGCCGAAGAAGGCGAGCGCCATGGGCGGGATTCCGGTGGCGAACATGTGGTGGATCCAGACCCCGAAGCCCAGCACGCCGGTCGTCACCGTGGCGAGCGCGACGAAGGTGTACCCCACCAGCGGCCGGCGGCAGAAGGTCGGCAGCGCATCGGATACGATGCCCATCGCCGGCAGCACGATGATGTAGACCCAGGGATGCCCGAAGATCCAGAACAGGTGCTGCCAGAGCATCGGGTGCCCGCCCGCCGCTGCATCGAAGAAGTGCGCCCCGTAGCGGCGGTCGAGGAACAGCATGATCGCCGCCGCGCTCAGCGCCGGCAGCGCGAAGATGTTGGCGATCGACGCGGTGAGCGTCCCCCACACGATGATCGGCAGCCGGTTGAGGGACATGCCGGGCGCGCGCGTCTTGAACAGCGTGGTGATGAAGTTGATCGACCCCACCGTCGTGGACACGGCGAGCAGGAGGAGCGTGAGGGCGTAGAAGTCGATGTTCAGCCCGGGGTTGAACGCACGCGAGGCGAACGGCACGTAGTCGAACCAGCCGGCATTGGGCATCGCGCCCAGCGGGAGGCTCGTGTAGAGGAAGATCCCCGAAACGAGGTAGGTCCAGTACGACAGCGCATTCAGCCGCGGGTACGCCATGTCGCGCGAGCCGAGCATGAGCGGCCACAGGTAGTTGCTGAACCCCGACAGTACTGGCGCGGCATAGAGGAAGATCATCGTCACGCCGTGCATGCTGAACATCTGGTCGTACAGGTTCGCCGACAGCATGTGCTCCCCGCTCACGGCGAGCTGCGAGCGCATGAGCAGCGCCTCGATCCCGCCGATGACGAGGAAGAGGATGGACGTGACCAGGTAGCGGAGGCCGATGGTCTTGTGATCCACGCTCGAGAGCGTGCCGCGCCATCCGCGCGGGGTCTCCCACGTTTCCCTGAGCTGGACGGTGTCTACGCGTTCGACGGCGGTAGCGGCCACGGTGCGGTTCCTCTGGTTCGGTCGGTGTGCCAGCCTGCGGTCAATGCAGGGATTCCAGGTACGCCACCACGTCGCGCAGCTCGGCGTCCGTGAGGGCCATCGGCGGCATGCGCACGCCCTCCTTCACTCCCGGTGCATTGCGGATCCACTGCGCGAGGTGCTCGCTGGTGTTGGTCAGCGCGCCAGCACCGATCGTCGGCCGGCTGGCGAGATGAGTCAGGTTCGGCCCCACGTGCCCCAACGCTTCGGTGCCGGCGACGGCATGGCAGACGCCGCACGAGCGCGCGAATACCACGCGTCCCGCATTCGCCGACGCGGTGACCGGCGCCTTCGCGCCCGCACGCCGCTCGTCCGCCCACTGCCGGAAGGCCTGCGGCGACTCGGCGCGCACGTCGAGCGCCATCACGGCATGCTGCATCCCGCAGTACTCGCCGCACATCCCGCGGGAGTCGCCGGGCTTCCGTGCCTCGAGCCAGGTCTCGTTCACCTGCCCGGGGATGACGTCCATCTTGCCGGCGATCTGCGGCAGCCAGAAGCTGTGGATCACGTCCGCCGAGTGGAGGCGCACGCGCACCGGCTCTCCCACCGGCAGGTGCACCTCGTTCGCGGTCGTGAAGCCGAGCGACGGGTCGTCGGCCTGTGAGTAGGTGACCTCCCACCACCACTGGTGCGCCGTCACGTCGATCGTGAGCGACGGCGTGATGCGCGGCCGGCTTGCGGCATTCAGCGTCACCATCGTGCCGCCGAAGCTGATGGCGAGGATCACCACCGACACGGCGACCCCGACGTAGATCCACGACAGCCCCGACTTCACGTCGCGGCGCGCCATCACCCCTTCGTCGCCGCGATGCGGATCCCCGCGGTGGCGCGCGATGCCGAGCAGCACGGCCACGCTGACGAACAGCACTACCACGCACGACACGGCGGTGAGCCACCAGCCCAGCGTCGCTTCATGTCCGCCCGCCGTGCCGGTGGCATCCATGTACGACGTAGTGCCGTTGCACGCGGCGAGCAGCACCGCGGCGCCGGGCATCGTTGCCCACCGCCCGAGGCGGTGCAGCCGCCGTTCAGTACACATTGTTCCGGCCCTTGAGCGTGCTGAACGACGTCGTGTCCACGTCGTCGCCCAGGTTACCCTGCCGGCCGAGGTCGGCGAGCCGGCCGGGGAACGTGCCCCCCTTCGACTGGATGTAGGACACCACCTTCCAGATCACCTGCGGCGGGAGCGCGCGTCCCCACGCCGGCATCCCCTGCGGCCGTCCTTCGTAGATCGACTTGTAGATGTCCGCCGGCGAGCCGCCGTAGCGCCAGTAGGTGTCCGTCAGGTCGGGGCCCATCCCGCCCTTCAGGTCGTAGCCGTGACACGAGGCGCAGTTCATGTTGACGAACATCTCGTGGCCCACCTCGACCGCCGCGCGGTCGTTGGCGTACGGGTTCGCCACCTGTGCGTCGAGCGTGTTGTTCCCCACGCCCGCCAGATCGCCGACGGCGACGCGTGCGAGCGCGCCTTCCGGCGGAAGACCGGTGGTGTCGGTCGCCTTCGCGACCTTCCCCTGCTGCTGCGGCAGCGTCACGTCCCCCTGCGCACCACCGCGTACGTCCTGCGTGTCCCGGCCACAGGCACCAAGGGCCAGCACCGCGCTCGCGGCCACGACGAGCGCCACCGCGCGCGAGCCGCGTTCGATCGGGGTCATCACGGCTTCCCTCCTTGCTTCTTGCCGGCACCACCTTCGCCGCCCGGGGTCGCGGGCTTGGTGGCCGGGATGTTCTTGCCGAGGGTGAACACGTAGTAGCTGCTGCCACGCGCGGGGAATCCAGGCTGGCTCGCCGTCACCATCGCCCCGCCGCCCACGCCGGCGGCAATCGCGATGTACTCGTGCCCATCCGGGCCGCGGAATGCCATCGGCGCCGAGATGATGCCCGAGCCGAGCTTGCGCGTCCACAGTACCTTGCCCGTCCGCGCGTTCACCGCCTTGAACCAGCCGTCCACCGTGCCGTAGAACGCGAGGTCACCGGCCGTCGCCATCGCGCCGCTGTAGGTGAGGAAGGGCTCGGGGATCCCCCACACCTTGGTGCCCGTCGCCGCGTCGAAGGCGATGAACTCGCCGTAGTTGCCGCCCGGCCCGACGTGTCGCTTCATCTCCGCCCCCCAGTACGGCGTGCCGGCGATGTAGCTCACCTCGCGCCCCTTGTAGTCCATGCAGATGTTCTGCACGCTGACGTAGAAGAGTCCCGTGCGCGGCGAGAACGCCGACGGCTCGAAGTCCTTCACGCCGACGTCGGCAGGACAGATGTCGCGCACCCAGCGGCCCGGCGGCACGGTGTGCTTGTCCTCGTTCACGATCGGCATCGCCGTCTTCGGGTCGATCCCCGACGCCCAGTTCTCGTGCCCGAAGGGCTTCGCCACCAGCACCTCACCGGTCGCGCGATCGATCGTGTACGCGAAACCGTTGCGGTTGAACTGCACCATGACCTTGCGCGTCTGCCCGTTGATCGGCAGGTCGACGAGGATGTTCTCGTTGACGGCGTCGTAGTCCCACTCGTTGTGCGGCGTCATCGCGTACGCCCACGTCGCCATGCCGTTGTCCGCCTTGCGCGCGAACACGGCACTCGTCCACAGGTTGAGGCCGGGCCGCTGCGCGGCGTTCCACGGCCCCGTGTTGCTCGTGCCATAGTAGATCTGCTTGAGCTCGGGATCGTACGTGACCCAGCCCCACACCGCGCCAGCGCCATGCTTCCACGCGCCAGCCGGCCAGGTGGTCGCGCCGAGATCGCGGCCGCGCATCCAGGAGTAGAAGGGCTTGAAGTCGGCGCCGATGCGCACCAGGCTGTCCGGGCCCACGCTGTACGCGCGCCACAGCTCCTTGCCGGTGTTGACGTCGAGCGCCGCGAGCCAGCCGGCCACGCCCATCTCGCCGCCGGAGTTGCCGACGTACACCTTCCCGTCGACGACGAGCGGCGCCATCGTCATCGTCGTCCCGTCCTCGACATTCGCCAGCTGGGTGCGCCAGAGCTCCTTGCCGGTGTTCGCGTCCACGGCCACGGTGTGATCGTCGAGGAGATTGAAGATGAGCTTCCCGTCGTAGAGCGCCGCGCCGCGGTTGACGGCGTCGCAGCACGCCTTCCCGATGGCGATCGGGCTGGGGTTCGGCTCGTACTTCCACTTCACCGGCGCGCCCGGCTTGGTGAGGTCCAGCGCGAAGGCGCGGTTCGGGAAGGGCGACACGATGTACATCGTGTTGTTGGCGACGAGCGGCGTCATCTCGTGGCCGTAGTGCGACTCGCCGTCGTCGAACGTCCACGCCAGCTCGAGCTGCGCCACGTTCGTCGTGTCGATCTCGGCGAGCGGGGAGTAGCGCGTGCCGGCGTAGTCGCGCGACGGCATCTTCCAGTTGCCGTCGTCGGCGCCCGGCGGGAGCCACGCTGCACCGCGCGAGGCCATCGCCGGCAACGCCACGTCGCCGGACGAGCTCGTCACTGTCGTCCGGGCCGTCGTCGAGTCGGCGCCGCGACCGGGCGTCTCACGCGCGCCGCAGGCGGTCGCCGCGAGCATCGCGATAACTGCAGGCCATCTCCGTGTCACGTTCATCGCGGTAGGGGAAGAAGGTACATGGCATTTCCCTGCATCGAGGTCACGGCGAGCCGCCCGCGCTTCGTGTCCACGGCCACGCCAGCCGGCGACGTGACGTCCGTGAGCAGAACACGCAGGGAATCACCGGGGCGGGCGCGATACACCGACTTCGTGTCCCAGCTCGTCACCACCATTGCGCCATCGGGCAGGCGCCGCAGGCCGTCCACGCGCCCGCCGGGAAGGGTCATCACCGTCTGCTGCCCGCGCTGGCCACTCGCGCTCACGTGCTCGATCCGGCTGGCGCCGAAGGTCGCCACGAGCGCCCCATTGTCGTCGAGGAGCAGCCCGTCCGGCCGGTCGAGCGCCAGGCCGCGCGCCACGGCGCGCACTCGGCCGTCGGGCGTGATCTGCCAGACGGCATCGAGATCCTTGCTCGTGTCCACCGGCGTCTTCGAGCGATCCGGCCCGGTGTCGGTGATCCACAGCGTGCCGTCCGGCCCCCACGCCACGTCGTTCATCACCAGCCCGGGCAGCGCATGGGTGGCGATCGGCGCGCCGGTGCGGCGATCGAACAGGTGCACCCCTCCCACGTCGGCGACGACGAGCGTGTCGCCACGGATGGCGAGCCCCTTCGGTGCATCGAGCACGGCGCCGTTCACCCCGCCGGCGATCCACTTCAGCGTGATGATCTCTCCCTCCGGGGACACGCGGCTGATGAAGCCGTTGTTGTCGCGTGCCGCCGGATCGCCGACGATGTTGCTCACCAGGTAGACGTCGCTCGCCGCGTCGTAGACGAGATTCTCCGGCTCGTCGAAGCCGACGCTGGCGATGGTGCGCACCGGATCGGTGCCCGGCCTCGGTGCGCCCGAGGGCGCCTGGTAACAGCCGAACGCGGATGCCGAACAGGCGGCACAGAGGACCGTGGCGAGGGCGGTGGCCGCGCGGTGGAGCGAAGGTGTATGGGTCATCATCATCGCGCTGGAGAGGTGACGGGAAGTGACAGGCCGACGATCAGCGAGGTCGGCCGCGCATCGGTCTCGAACACGCGGCCGACCGGCACCTCGTCTCCGGCCTTCGGCAGGCCGGTGGCCACGTAATCGAGGATCGAGAACACGGTCACGCGGTGCAGCCACGTGGCGGGCGGCGTCCACGCGAAGGCGTGCAGGTGTGCGAGCAGCGCCAGGTCGAGCTTGTGGGTGTACGCGCTCTTGTCGGTCGGACGCGCTGCCTGGCTGTACAGATCGCCCACGTTCGCGGCGAGGTCGACCAGTCCCTGCGTCATCGCCGCCGGCACGACCGCCGCCGATGCGCCCATGGTCACCGTGGGCGCGTTGGCCTTCACCGGCTCGCCGAGCTCACTCGCCGTGTAGAGCGTGAACGGATTGCGCTGCTCCGTGGCGTTGGGGAGCCACTGCACGCTGCCGAACAGGCTGAGGCGCGGCACCGGCGTGCGCGCCGACACCGCGACGATGAGCTCGAAGTTCGACGAGCCCGGCAGGCGATCCACGGCGCCGGTGGCGAGCGAGCGCACCCGCGGCCCGCCGAAGAGGTGCGTCCTGATCACGGCGGGCATCACCGCGACGCTCGGCGCACAGAGAACGCGGCAGGGGTGCGGGTGCGCGGCCTGTGCGCCGCAGAGTTGCGCGGCGATGCACGGCACGACGACGAATGCGGTCCAGCGAGGCGACATGGCTGCTCCATCCGTCGCCACCGTGGGAGTGGCGGCGTGCGGGTGACAGGACTCCGCCCCCGCCGGAGCGGGGTGCGGATGGAGGGGAGCCGTGACTCAGGTCACGATGTATGGATACCCCATGCATCTGCCGGGCCACTCGCAACGAAAACGGGTGCGCAGCCTGCCGCTGCGCACCCGCCGGACCCGTCCGTCCCTGCCGGATGGCCGCCTCAGCGGCCGCCCCGCCCCGCCCGCTTACTCCACCACGAGGATCCCGATCGCGCCCTTCTGGCCGTGGCCGAAGCTGTGGTTCACGAAGGGGAACTCACCGGCGATGTCGCACACGAGCTCGAACACCATCCCGCCACCCGGCGGCACGGCGAACGTCTGCACGCCGCGAATCGCCGAACCGGGCGGCGCGCCCAGGTAGACGGTATCGAACTGCTCGCCCACCACGTGGAAGGCGCACTGGTACTGCGGTCCCGCGCTCACCACCCAGAACCGCACGCGGTCCCCCACCTTCACCCGGATCGGGTCCTTGATGTACTGGTTGGGCCGCCCGTTGAACACCACGAGGTCCGGCATCGTGTTCAGCATCTTCTGAAAGTCCGCGGCGTGCGTGTCGCCCGGAGCCTCGTCCAGATAGAGCTCGCTGTGCACGAGCACGAACTCCTTCGCCGGTGGCAGCGGCTCGCGCGGCGACACGATGATCGCGCCGTGCATCCCCGCCCCGATGTGCATCAGCACCGGCGCCGTGCCGCAGTGGTACATGAACGCGCCCGCCCACTTCGGCTTGAAGGTGAACGTCACCGACTGGTCCTTCGCCACCGACTTGAAGGCATGCTTCGGGTCGATCTGCGCCGCATGGAAGTCCATCGAGTGCGGGATCAGTGCGTCGTTCGTCAGCGTGAACTCCACCGTGTCGCCGACGCGCGTGTGGATGATCGGCCCGGGGAACTGTCCGTCGAAGGTCCACGCCGCGAACACCGTGTCATCGCTGATCCGGATCGGCACCTCCCTCGCATGGAAGTGGATCTTCTGCGTCCCGCCGGCGGGGAGCGGCGGCAGCTCCGGTGCGTACCGCTGGTAGACGGTGGACGACGCGCCCTGCGTGGCCGAGCCGGTGGCAGACGTCGGCGCGCGATGCTCGCCCTTGAGCAGCGACGAGTCGAGCCGGCTGTCGGAGTTGTGGATGCGCGAGCGCGGCTCCTGCGCCTCGCCGGTGTCCGGCACCGTGCCAGCCTTCACGGCGGCGCTGTCGCTCGGCACGCTGCCCGGCGAGCATGCCGAGAGCGCCGCGCCCACGCCCGGAATGGCGAGCGTCAGCAGCCCGGCCCGCGAGAGGAACGTGCGTCGGTCGCTCGGCGATTCGAGTCGGGTTACCAGCTCGGAGAGCAGCGGCGGTTGCTGTTCGGCCATCGAATCCTCCCTCGGTGTCGGGTGCGTGCGTGCGCCACGCCCGCCGAGTGGCGTGGGTCGGGGAATCGGGCAACTGACATGCCCCGTGGCAGGTCAGCTCACCGATGAAGGACGTCTCCCTCCTCGTGCGGGCGGAAGTGGAGGTCCCACGCCAGCCACAGGTCGCGCGCGAAGGGATAGAACAGGATGGGCATCACGACGGCCAGCACCATGGACGCGCCCCACAGCACGTTGAACGACACGCGCGGCCACAGCGTCAGCCAGAGCACCGCCGCGATCGCCACCGCCATCAGCTCGGCGACGACGAGGTTGATGGTGTACGCACCCATCCAGAAGTCGCTCGACTCGCCGCGCTCGAGCACCTGTCCGCAGGCAGGACAGGCGTGCTTCATCCGGAAGAACGAGTCCCAGATGCCGCCCGACCCGCAGCGCGGGCAGCGTCGGCGAAGCCCGCGCATCGTCATGACGGCGAAGCTGGCAGGCGGCCGCATCGTCCTTTCCCGCTCCTAGCTCCTCGCCACCGCGTCCCGCACCCCATAGAACGCATTCGCCAGCCGCCCGATCGAGCGGTTGTAGTACAGGATCAGCAGCACACCGAGCGCCGCGACAGCCAGCACCGATGCGTGGATCCCGCCGCCCATGCCCGCCCACGTCAGCCCCACCGCGAGCGCGAGCGCGCAGGCGAGGTGGCCCACCACCGTGTACGCGTTGGCGGGCACGAGCTCCATCGGTTGCGCGAAATTCCGGCGCGCCACGCGCGTCGCCTTCGCGAACAGCGGGAATCCGGCGAGTCCGAGCAGCGCGTACGCCGGCAGCGTGCCGGCGGCGACGAACGCCACCAGTGCGAGTCCCGCCGCACCGGCGATGAGCGGATACCACTTGCTCGCGCGCTCGACCCCCAGCCGCACCACGGCCGTGCGCTTCGACACCTCGCCGTCGCTCGTCGAATCCTGGAAGCCGTTGATGAACAGGATCAGCGCGACGAGCACGGAGATCGGGATCGAGGCCGCGAGCGCCATCAGCGGCACGTAGCCCTGCTGCACGTACGCGCTGCCGCACACGATGCCCACGCCGAACGCGAGCGCCACCGCCAGCTCGCCGAGCCCGCGGTTCGCCAGCTTGAACGGCGGCCCCGTGTAGACGAACCCGATGAACAGCCCCGCCAGCCCGAACAGCAGCACCATCGGCCGGCCGGCGATCGCGAAGTAGAGTCCGATCGCCGTGCTGATCACGCCGAAGCCGAGCATCGCCGTGAGCAGTTCGCCGCGCGTCGCCAGCCCGCGCTGCAGCACCCGCGATCCGCCCGTGAAGCCGAGCACGAAGGTCCGATTGCGATCGTCGGCGGTGCTCAGCTGGTCATCGAGGTCGTTCTTGATGTTCGTGCACGCCTGCAGGCAGACCGCCGCGATCACCGTCAGCAGGCCCCATCCCCACTGCACCGCGCCCGTCACGGCGAACGAAGCCGCCACGCCGACGGCGACCGAGGCCGCGCTGATCGTGAGCGTCGGCCAGCGCACGATCTCCTTCCACACGCCGAGCCGCCGCTTCAGCAGCGCCATGTCGCTCATCTGCACCGTGTCGGTGCCGAAGTCCAGGATCGAGGGTGGACGTCCCGCGACGATCTCGCCGAACACCCGATGCTTCATGAAGCGCGGCGTCACGCGGATGAACGCCAGCAGGTCCGTCTGTCCCACCGAGTCCAGGTACTGCACGATGGACGACGTGCGCATCGTCGCCAGCTTCGCGCGCTCCCGCTCGGCCGGATCCTTCACCACCTCGGCGCGCCCCGTCACTTCCATCTCCCAGCTGGTATGCTCCTCGCCGGTGGGTGACTCGTGCATCAGCAGCGAGATCTCCGGACGGGTCGTCACCTCGCGGATCTTCGGGTCCGTCTTCATGGAGGCGAGGTAGACGATCGGCCGCGCCGTCTCGTCGTCGGGCAGCCAGGCGCCCGGGTGCATCATGCGCACGCGCACCTCTTCACCGGCGTGCGTACCGACGGCAACGCGCTTCGCGTTCAACAGCGCCTCGCGGATGCGCCGCCGCGATTCATCGATGTGCGTCGGCTGAGGAGCGGCAGGGACGGATGCTTGCTCGGTCATGGCGATCGGGATGGTTGGGGACGAGGGAAAGATAGCGGGATTTCGGGATGTCGGGATGTCGGGATGTCGGGATGTCGCAACGGCGGAAGAGGAGACCGGGGAGTGGGAAGTAGGGAAATGCAGAAGGTCGGGAGGTCAGCTGTTCCTGACCTCCCGACCATCCGATCTCCTGACCTCCCGTCGTCTAGAAGGCCACCACTCCCTCGATCATCACACCCTTGAACTGGCCACCGCTGCGGATGTCGGTCGTCGGGAAATCGTTGTACTTCTGGTTCACCCACTCCATCTTCGCCAGCACGTTCGGCGTCACGTACCAGCCGCCACCCAGCTGGGTGCGATCCACCGAGATGTCGTTGGCGATGCCCGGCAGCCGGCCCGAAACCGTGTTGTAGCGGCCGCCGATGTACAGGTGATCGCTGTCGAACCGGTAGAGCAGGTCACCGGCATACTGCCGGAGGGTGCGACGCTGCAGCTCGGCGGCGCCAGCGCCCGTCATCGTCTCGGCGTTGCCGAAGAACTCGACGCCGCGGTACTTGATGAAGGGGTTCACCACGAACGCCGTCACCATGTTGCCCATCTTGCTCTGGATCGCGCCGGACCAGGCATTGTCCTTCTCGGTCGACGTCGTGTTCTCGAGCACGTCGTAGTAGCGCGAGCCGGCGCGGTCACCGCTCGTCAGGGTGTTGTTCACCGAGCGGTCGGTCTTGTACATCGAGCCAGTCAGGCGGACACGGAGGTTCTCGGTCGGCTTCTTGTCGAAGCCCAGCTTTGCCAGGTAGCTCGGGCCGCGCTTGCCTGGGGCCGTGATCTGTCCACGCACTTCGCCGCCGGTGATGCCGGCCATCGCCATGTAGCCGTTGGCCCGCAGGTACGCCTCGGCGCCGATCTCGGTGGTGAAGTCGTCGATGATGTAGTTGCCGACGAACGGGTTGTAGATCGCCTGGCCGTTGTCGCTGCGGCGGAAGTGCGCGTCACCGTAGTTGATCTCGAAGTGACCGACCTTCAGCGTCGTGTACTTCATGATCTGGTCGAGCAGGGCGTTGTCGATCGGCGACCCGTCGATCAGGAAGTAACCGTCCTTCACCCACGACTCCTGGTGGTGCCGCGCCGAGAGGTAGCTCTCGAGGGCCACGCGGATGCCGCGCGCCAGCTGCACGTTGAGGTACAGGTTGGCAACGGCGTTGTTGAAGCCCTGGCCGATCGGGATGAGCTGGTTCTGGTTGACGGTCCCGACCATCTTCGGCGCCGCATTGTTCTGGTGCGTCAGGTTCTGGTACTGCTGCGTGAACGCGCCGCCCCAGTTCAGCTTGAACCCCTCGAAGGGAACCGTCTCCTCCTTCGGCGACTCGAAGACGTTCAGCCCGCGCTGGTCGGGCGCACGCATGTGCTGGATCTCGATCGGCGGCGCCGCGATGCGCATCGGCTTGGCAACCGGCTTCGCTGGCGTGCTATCGGTCATTGCAGTGTCGGCGCCCTTCGCCGACGCGACCTGCACCGTCTGTGCGGCGGCCGGAACGGCGCCGGCAAGGGTCGCAATCAGGAACAGCCGTGTGGACAACATGGTTCGATCTCCGGTTGGGGAATGCCGTGAATTGCGCCGTACAGATCAGCTCTTGAGCAGCAGGTCGAACTTCACCGTCACCTGGTCGCGCACCTTGATGCGACCGAACATCAGCGACGGAGCCTTGAGGTCGTAGTCGGACATCGCCAGCGGGTAGGAGCCAGTCACGTGCAGCGCGCCGGACTCCATCACGCCGGTCGCCGGCACCGTGATCGTCTTCGTCTTGCCGCCGAGCGACAGGGTGCCGGTCAGCTTGCCGGCCACGCCGTTCGCTTCCTTCGTCATGTCGTAGCTCGTCACGCGGAAGGCGATCGTCGGCGCTTCCTCGGCCTTGATGGCCTTGCGCATGTGCTCGTTCATCGTGCCATTGCCGCAGTCCAGCTTCTCGCTCGGCACGACCACGTTCACCGACTCCACCGCCTTTTCGCCGGTCATCAGCCGGGCGACGGAATTCGAGCCGCTCGCTTCCACCGAGGCCTTCACCTCGCCCGCCTGGCAGCTGAAGCTCCGGATGGTGGACGTCCCCTCGACCCACAGCTTGCTCGTCGGCTGCAGCGCGAGCTGCTCGGTGTAGAGCTTCCACGCACCTGTCGAGACGACGAGGCCGGCGGCAAGCAGCGCGAGGAGGGAAGTCCTTCCCGCGACCCGGCGACCAATCCGATCGATGTTTCTCATTTGAGGTCTCCCGCGTTTCGAACGCGGTCATCGCGCTCGACGCGGGTATAGTCGCCTTTCCGGGGAACCGCGGGTGTCGGGCGTTCCGTGGAAACTTTCCCCTAGCCGGCGTACAGGAAGGCGAGGGTTTCTCCCGACAGGACGGGCTGGGCTACTGCGCCTCGGCGGCGCAGGCACCCGCGGCGGGGGTCGCGCTGGACAGCGTCATCACCACGGTGCCGGCATCCGGAATCGTGCTCTGGATCCGCACCGGGCGGCGGCAGGCATCGTCGCTGAAGGAGAAACGGATGACTCCTTCGCCCTTGTAGTTCCGCGTGTCGCGCACGCGCATCTCCACCTCGCGCGTCGCGAAGGTACCCAGCGGAGTCTCCACCTGGCCCTTGCCGAGGGACCTGATCACCGTCGGGTTGCGGGCCGGGTCGAAGTGGCGCTCCAGCGTCATCGTCTCGCCGGGGGCCAGCGTGATCGTGCGCAGCCAGTAGATGAAGGAGAGCTCATCCAGCGGCTGCGACGTGGGACTCTGCCCGGTGCGGCCGTCCGCCTCCGTCCACTCGCGACTGGAGGGCTCCATCTCCACGTGTTCGGTGTGGCGCGCCATGAAGCGCACTTCCCGCTTGTCGAAGCGCAGTGCAGCCATGCGCAGCGGGTCCAGCCACGACGTGGTGCGGTCGCTGATCGTGACGAAGCCGACCTTCGTGGCGAAGTCGAAGCGCAGCACCATCGTCTGCACCCCGCGCACCGGCGCCGGCCCCTCGATCCACATCGTCGCCTTCCCCTTCAGGCCGTGGGGCGCACGCGCCGTGTACTCCAGCTTCTCCCCCACGGCAAAGGGGAGGACGCGCGCCTGCGCCCCGCCTGCGGCAGCGCCGCACGCGAGCATGGCCAGCGCGAGGAGGAAGGATCGGGGCCGATGTGACATCGGAGGTGTCGTGGATACCCGGGAAGACAGCGAACGTTGCCAATATCGTCGATCACCAGCCACCTGCCTGTCAGGTTAACGCGGGAACCTTGCCTCCGTATCGCCCGACACGCTGGCACGCCCTACGCATCACCCTGTCGTGCGACTCGTTGACGAGGGCGGCCGCGGCTGTTGGCGGACGCCCATGTCGTCGTACCAACCACTGCGCCGATCCCACCTCGGTGCGCCGAGGCACACCATGGAACAGCCGAACGCCACGACGTCCGCCTTCCCCGGCACTGCGTCGCGCGGCGCGACCGGATCGCGCCACGCAGTGTCCATTCCGCAGGCCGACCAGCCGCCCATGCATCGCGGCACCGACGTCGCCCTGCAGCATGCCCGGGCAGTGATCGAGCTGCTCTTCGGCCCCCCATCGGCGCGGCCGATGCACGTGCGCTACTGGGAGAGCAGCGTCGAGCACGGCCGAAGCGACGCCCGCTTCACCCTCTGCCTGAACCGTCGCGGCGCCCTGCGGCGCATGCTGCTCCCGCCGAGCGAGCTCTCCATCGTCGAGTCGTATCTCTCCGGCGACGTGGACATCGAGGGCGACTTCGAATCGGCCACCGAGCTCGCCGACGCGATTGCGGTGCGACTCCACTCCCCACGCACCCTCGCCGCGCTGATGCGCCACCTGGTCGCGCTGCCGCGCGGCGAAGAGGCACCGCCGGTGCACGAAGCGCGATCCGAGCATTCCGTGGAGCCGGTGGGCAAGCCGCATGAAGCCGAGCGCGACCGCGCCGCCATCCGCTACCACTACGACGTCGGCAACGATTTCTACCAGCTCTGGCTCGACCAGCGCATGGTGTACTCCTGCGCCTACTTCCACCGACCGCACTACTCGCTCGACGACGCCCAGCGCGCCAAGCTCGACCTCGTCTGCCGCAAGCTGCG
The DNA here is from genome assembly GCA_036377775.1 of Gemmatimonadaceae bacterium. GTDB lineage: Bacteria > Gemmatimonadota > Gemmatimonadetes > Gemmatimonadales > Gemmatimonadaceae > AG11. The sequence goes on from DASUXT010000028.1 coordinate 43,354, forward strand.
GCTGCATCCTGGCGAGCGGCTGCTCGACGTCGGCTGTGGATGGGGCGCACTCATCATGCACGCCGCCGAGCACTATGGCGTGAATGCGCTCGGCATCACGCTCAGCGACGCGCAGGCCGCCCTTGCCCGCGAGCGCATCGCCGCCGCCGGCCTCAGCGACCGCTGCCGCGTGGAGATCCGCGACTATCGCGCACTCGGCGACCTCCGCGTCGACAAGATCTCCAGCGTGGGCATGGTGGAGCACGTGGGCGTGGAGAACCTGCCGACGTACTTCGCCTCCCTCCACCGCGCACTCGTGCCGGGCGGCCTGCTGCTCAACCACGGCATCGTGAGCGTGGACGCGGCGCATCACCCCTCGCGCTTCGCGTGGCTGGAGAGCCGACTCTGGAAGCGCAACGCCTTCATCGAGCAGTACGTCTTCCCCGACGGCAAGCTCGGCCCGCTCCACGCCGTCATCGCCGCCGCCGAGGCGGAAGGCTTCGAGACGCGAGACGCCGAGAGCCTGCGCGAGCACTACGCACTGACGCTCCGCGCGTGGGTGGACCGCCTCGCGCGCGAGAAGGATCGCGCCATCGCCATCGCTGGCGAACGCGTCTACCGCACCTGGCGGCTCTACATGACCGCCTCGGCGCACTTCTTCGCCCGCGGAAGCATCAACGTGGTGCAGACGCTGTTCGCGAAGCCGGACGCGAATGGGGATGCGCACCTGCCGATGACGCGCGAGGACATCCTGGCGGGCAGTTTCCGGTGATGCGTCGGGAGTGCGCACGGCGCAGCTCAAAGTGAAAGCTGACAGCTGACTGTTTCACTTGTAGCTCCCTGCGCCGAGAGAGTGCTCCTCGCCGGGGCACAATGGAACGGAACTGCGACCTGCGAACTGCGTCCGGGGCCTCGGGAGGCCTCCACCGTGCGTCTGACGACGCTGCGCGCTTGCGCGGACGCCGTTGCTCTTCCCGCCTTCGTTCCTTTCCCGCTCCGGTGCGAGGTGCTGCAAGAGCGTGAGTGACTACGAGTAGAACAGTCAGCTTACAGCTTTCACTTTGAGCTGCGCCGTGCGCACTCCCGACTGACCACTGACCACCCCCCACAGCGCCCAGCAGGCCATATTGCGGGTCATGTCCCGCGAATCCTTTCTCGCCTTCCGCCGTACCCTTGGCCCCACGCCGCGCCTCGAGCGCATGACCGTCCGCGTACGCGGGCTCGACTTCGCCGTCTGGACGTCTCCACCCGTCGGCCGCGAAGCGCCGGTGCTGCTCGTCAACGGTGGGCTCATCTACGATCATGCGCTGCTCTGGCCCTCGCTGTCGCCGCTGGCCGCGAAGCGGCAGGTCATTCTCTATGACCAGCGCGGCCGCGGCGAGACGCCTGCCCCGCCGCATCCGGACACGGCGCGCATCACCGACGACGCCGCTGACATCGGCGCCCTCCGTCGCGCCCTTGGCATCCGGCAATGGAACATCGTCGCCCATTCATATGGTGGACTCATCGCCATGCTTGGCGCCGCGGCCGACCTGGGAGGTGCACGCGCCCTCGTCACGGTGAACGCCGTGGGGCCGACGAGCGACTGGATGCCCGAGCTCCAGGCCAACGCCGTGGCGCGCGCGAGCGCCGACGATCGCGCCATCCTCGAGCGCACCTACCCGCTGCTCGGAGACCCTGACCCTGCGATCCACTCGGCCCAGAGCCGCGCGGCGTATCCATCGTGGTTCGCCGATCCCGCGTTCGGGAGCTACTTCACCCCGCCGGCCAGCACGAGTGTGACTGGGGCTACAATCGCGGCACATTTGCGCCGCGAGGGGTATGACTTCCGGGAGCCACTGCGTGCCCTTTCCGCTCCCACACTCGTCATTCACGGTGAACGGGACGCGCTCCCCGCGGCCGTTGCTCTCGAGCTGAGCCAGCTCCTGCCGCGCGCGCGCCACGTCCTCCTGCCTGACGCTGGCCACATGCCCTTCTGGGAAGCGCCCGAGCGCTTCTTCGCGCTGGTCAGCGGCTTCCTCGACGCTCCCGCCACAGGACCGCCAAGCCCGAGATTGTAGATGCTGCGCCGCTCCCGCCTCCGGGTCCTCTTCGTGACCCCACTCTTCCTGACTACGCTCCCGTTCGCCGGTGCGGGCAAGCCGCACGGGCACACGAGCGTGGCCAGCGGGGGACTGGTGGAGCGGCCCTTCTCCCCCCGCGCCGCCGAGCGTGCGCGCGAGAAGGAAGACGTGCGGCGTCGCCTCACCGAGGGAAGCAACGGCACCTACATCGGCGAGATGCTCGCCGAGCGGGACAGCGCGCTCGCGCGCTGGCCCGACCGCCACGGCCGCCCCCTGACGGTGTGGATCCAGCCGACGTCGGAGATCCCCGACTGGCGCGAGGAGTACGCCGACGGGGTGCGCCGCGCCGTGCACGCGTGGGATTCGCTCGAGCTGCCCGTGCACTTCGCCTTCACCAGCGATTCGGCGAAGGCCGACGTGCACATCTCGTTCATCGACCACTTCGACGAGCCGATCAGCGGCCGCACGAAGTGGGCACGTGACGACGACTGGTGGATCACCAACGCCGACATCGTGCTCGCCGTGCACCACCGCGCTGGTGGCGCACTGGACACCGACGCCATGCACGCCATGGCGCTGCACGAGCTCGGTCACCTGCTCGGCCTCGATCACACCGAGGACCCGACGAGCATCATGGCGCCGCGCGTGCGCGTGCGGGAGCTCTCCGCCGCCGACCGCGCCACGGTGCGCCTCCTCTATACGCTGCCGCCGGGAGGCGTCCGCTAGTTCGCCTCCGCGCCGAGGTCGTGCTCGGCGGCGCCATCGCCGCGCTGGCCGTCTTCATCACCGCCACGTCGGTGCGCGAGACCATCGAGCGTCGCGCCCGTCGTGAGGCGCAGGCCGCACGCGACACGATCCTCACCGAGGACGACATCGCGCGCGGCATCGTGCACAAGGCCCTCGCGCTGGACGGCATGCACCAGGCGGTGACTCCCGCCGAGCTGCGCCGTCGCGTGGACAACCTCTCCGGCGGCACGTACATGAGCGACATCCTCGCCGAGCAGGACAGCACGCTCTACCGCTGGCCCGACCGGCTCGGCGATGCGCTGCGCGTCTACGTGGAACCATCGTCGTCACTCGCCGCATGGAGCCCGCAGTATCCGCAGCTGGCGCGCGACGTGTTCGACGAATGGAGCGAAGCCGGGTTCCCCCTGCGCTTCACCTTCATCTTCGACTCCACCACGGCGGATATCACCATCCGGTGGATCGATCGCTTCCCCGACAGCGATGGCCAGCGCATCGGCGTCACCGAGCGCCTGCAGGGAAGCGATTACCTCATCGCGCGCGCCCGCATCGACGTTGCCATGCGCGACAGTGCCGGCCGCCAGCTCGCGCCGGTGATCGTAGGCGGCATCATCCGCCACGAGGTGGGCCACGCGCTCGGCCTGAACCACTCGAGCGACCCGTCGAGCGTGATGTACCGCGAAGCGGCGACGTCGGTGATCGGAGCGAGCGACCGGGCGACGCTGAGGACGCTGTACCTGGTGCCGGCGGGGAGCCTCAAATAGGAGCTAGTCGGGACGCGCCGCGTGGAACGCGGCGCTTTCAGGGCGCCGGGCTCGCTGCGCGCGCTTTCGGGGAACGCCACACCCATCCGGTGAAACGCCCCACCGAAACGCCGTGCCCGACAGGCGCGCCCCTTGCGCGCCGCCCCGACCGCGAGCCGCAGGCGAGCACCCGGAAAGGGCGCGCGAAGCGCGCCCGCCCCGACTAGCTGTCAGTGCAGTCCGCCCACACGGAACCCTTCTTGCCCTCGTGCTCTCCATGAGCAAGGAGCAACGAACGAACGAGGAACGTCGTGGCGGACTGCGCGACGCGAGCGTCGCGAACGCCGCTGACACCGTCGACGTCGCGATCGTCGGCGGCGGTCCTGCCGGCCTCTCGGCGAGCATCTGGCTCGCACGCTATCTCCACAGTGTCGTCCTCGTCGACTCGGGCGATCCGCGCAACTGGGAGACGCGCGGCGTGAACGGCTTCCTCGGACTGCCCGGCATTCGTCCCGCCGAGCTGCGCGGGCGCGGGCGCGACGAGGCGCGCGCGTCCGGCGCCACGCTGGTGGACGGCGTGTGCGACACCGTGCATCGTCGCGCGGATGGCATCTTCGAGCTCGCGCTCGCGGGTGGCCAGAGCCTGCAGGCGCGTCGCCTGCTGCTCGCCATCGGCCTCAAGGACGTCTGGCCCGACATCCCGGGACTGGAGCAGGTGTACGGTGCGAACGCGCACGTCTGCCCCGACTGCGACGGTCGCGAGTGTGTCGGCAGGAAGGTCGTCGTGATCGGCAGCGGACGAAAGGCGGTCGGCCTCGCGCTCGACCTCACCACCTGGACGCGAGACATCATCATCTGCACCAACGGCGAGCCGGCAGCGCTGGATCTTCCCGAGTACTGCACGAAGCTCGACGCGCTCAACATCCCGGTGCTCGAGTCGCGGATCACCTGCGTCCGTCACAGCGGCGATCGCGTCATCTCCCTCGACTTCGAGGACGGCCTCGCCCTCGATACCGACAAGATCTTCTTCGCCATCGGGCAGTACCCCGCCGACGACCTGGGCGCGCAGCTCGGCTGCGAGCGCGACAAGGATGGCCACATCGTCGTCGACGACGCCTATCACACGAGCGTGCGCGATTGCTTCGCCGCGGGCGACATCATCCCGGGCCCGCAACTCGCCATCGCCGCCGCCGCCGACGGCGCGATCGCCGCGCTCGCGATCCACAAGTCGCTGGTGCCGATGGAGAGAAGGCTGGAGAAGCAGGAGGTCTGACGGTCTGACGGTCTGACGGTCTGACGGTCTGAGTGCCAAGAGGCTCATGGACCATCGACGATAGACCGAAGTCCATAGACCAGCAGCCATCAGGCCATCCCCTTCCCTCCCTACCAGCGCAGGCTTCCCTTCCTCGTCCTTCTCCCGCGCACGAAATCCACCGTCACCGCGTGCTCGCCATTGTTCGCTGCGGCGGCAACACGCTCGCGCAGGTCGGCCACGGTGCGGATCAGCGCACCCGACGCGCGGATGATCACGTCGCCGTCGCGCAGGCCGGACTGGTAGGCCGGTGAGCCCGTTGGCGCGTTCGTCACCAGCACGCCGTTGCGCACGCCGAGGGTGCGGCCGAGCCCTTCGGTGACGGCGACGAGCTGCGCACCAGCCACCCCGGAAACACTGCCGAAGCCGAACAGCACGCGCGGCATCGGCGTCGCCGGAGGAGTCGGTGCAAGGGCGGGTGCGGCGAGCGAAGGCGCGGTCACCGGAGCCGGCGCTGCCATGGGTGACCGCGGGAACGCCACCGACGGGAGCGGCACCGGCGGTGCGACCTCGACGGTCATCTCGCGTCGCCAGGCGATCCGGCTCGGGGCATCGGCGATCCGCACCGGCACGTCCAGCGTGCGGCCGTCGCGACGAATGCGCACCATCACGCGCTTGTTCGGCTCGAGCAGTCGCGTGATGGCGATGTCGCTGTCGCGCACGTCCTTCCCGTCGTAGGCGACCAGGGTGTCCGTCGGCAGCAGCCCGGCGCGCTCCGCCGGCGAGCTCGGCTCGACCGACACGATCGCCGGATGCGCGAGATAGCGGACGATCAGCTCGCCGTTCTCCACCCGCGGCTCGCGCGCCGGCCCCGAGACGACGATCCCGATCCAGCCGCGCGGCATGACCGCCTTCGATTCCGCGAGTGCCCTTCGCATGAACGTCTGGGCCTGGCTTCCCGTCATCGGCGCGAGACGCATGCGCACGCCGCCGCGGGCCGCGTCCGCACCATCCATCGTCGCCAGCCGCGCCGACAACGCCTCGATCTGCTCCACCGTGCGATCGAGCATCTCACCCACCCGCCGTCGCTCGGCCACGGTGAGCTCATCGGCTTCGCTGTAGAGCCACGACAGCGAGTCGGCGCGACGCTCGAGCGCGCGCAGCTGCTGCTCGGTTGCGCTCGCGGCAGCCGCGGTACCACGCGCCGCACGGCGCGTGGTGACGTCCACCTGCTGCTGCGCGCCGAGGGGGAGCGCGCCCGCAGCGAGTGCGATGCCGAGTGAGACGAGGAGGGAGGGACGAATGGGGTGCCGCATCATCAGTAGCTGTCGAGCCGGAGGCTCACGGGCAATGCCGTGTTCAATTGCCGAAGCGTGGCTTCACGCTGGCCGAGGGTCGTGAGGTAGTAGCCGTTGATCACCGGATCGTGCGGTGCATCGCGCATTGCATCGCGCGTGGTGGAGATCACCCGATCGAGCGCGGCGAGACGCGAGCGATACGCCACCGGATTCCCCTGGCCGAGCGCCGAGCTGTCGTGCTGCGCGAGGAAGGCGGCGGCCTGCTGGTAGAGCAGCTCGTAGCGCTGCTGCGCGGCGCGCGCGTCGGCCACGGAGGTGAAGACCGAGTCGCTGACCGACAGTACGCCAGGCGTCACGCTGCTCGCCCTCGTACCCGCGGCGGTTGCGGTGTCCTCGGACGATGGGAGGAACGACGCCCCTGCCGATGCGCGGCCGAGCATCGCGCCGCCGGCGAGGAGCAGCAGCCCTGCTGCGGCCTGCATCGGCCATCGCGTCATGCGCCGCCGCGCGGCGATGTCGGTGACATGGGCCGACGACCGCGCGACGGTCGGTGCCGGGGCCGGCACTTCCGCGCGGTAGGCGCTCGCGAGGTCGTCCCAGCGCGTCAGCGGCAGGCCGATCGCCTCCTGCTCGGCGTGCGCCATCGCCACGAGCGACCGGTACGCCGCATGCTCACGCGCGCAACTGGCGCAGACGGCGAGGTGCGTCGCTTCGTCCGGAGACGGCTGCTCGTCGCCGAGGGCGGCGAGTCGGTCAGTAGAGAGGTGCTGCATGTTCCGCATTCGTGTTTCGCAGCGCCGCTGACGGCGCGTCGATGAGATGGGCGAGCAACGTCCGCAGCTTCGCCCGTGCCTTGAAGAGTTGAGACTTGGAGCCGCCGGCCGTGATCCCGAGCTGCGCCGCGATCTCCTCGTGAGTGTATCCCTCCACGTCGTGGAGGAGGAAGACGGTGCGCGCCCCGGGCGAGAGCTTCGCCGCCGCCTCCTCGATGGAGGCCGCGAGGATGGCACGCTCCGCTTCCGGTTCCACTGCTGCGCTGTCGTCTTCCACATCCACCTCCACGGCCGCCAGGCGTCGCGTGCGGCGCAGCGCGTTGAGCGTCCGGTTCACCGCGATGCGGTGCGCCCACGTCCCGAACTGCGCGTCGCCGCGAAAGCTCGGCAGCGCCCGGAAGATCTGGATCCAGACTTCCTGCGCGATGTCCGCCGCGAGGTCGGGATCCCGTCCCACCAGCCGCCGTACGACCACGTCCAGATGCGGCGCGTGGCGCGTCCAGAGCGCCCTCATCGCCGCCTCATCGCCGCTGATGGCGCGCTGTACGGTGAGCTGTTCGTTCTCCATGACGTCCGATGAATCTGTCACGGTGGAAGGGGAAAGGGTTTCCCCTCTGTACGGGCGGAGATGGAGCGGTGCTTCAGACCGGAGGACCGAGAGACCGGAGGACCGGAGGACCGATCGGTCCTCCGGTCCTCCGGTCTTTCGGTCATTCCGTCCTCCGTTACCCGTTCCTCCCTTGCTCGTCGAATGACCGAAGGTCATAATTGCCGCCCGCCGCATCGGCCGCCTGGAACCCTCCAGGTGGCCGCGCGGTATTGCTCTCCGTGCCGGTCCCTTCCTTAGAGAATGGCACCGACACACCCACCGATTTCGATAGCACGCGTTCTGCTTGTAGGCCAGCAGAGCCCGTCATCGCTTGGTAGGTACCGAGGTAACTTGCGTTGCTGAACCTGCTGTTCGCCGTCGTCACGGCCTCCCATCCCCTCCCGCCCGCCCGCACTCCGGGCGATGGCGTGCCGAACAAGGCGCCCAGCGCCGTCGGCATGTCCGCCAAGCGCCTCGCCACCATCAACCGCGTCGTCGAACGCGGGATCAAGGCGGGCGGCTATCCTGGGGCGGCGGTGGTGGTGGGTCGCAAGGGCGCCGTCGTCTGGCAGAAAGGCTTCGGCCATCTGGGCTGGACGAAGGACGCCGCCAGCGTGACCGCCGACAGCAGCATCTACGACCTCGCCTCGCTGACCAAGGTCGTCGGCACCACGACGGCCCTCATGATCCTGTTCGACGAGGGGAAGGTCCGCCTCGACGACTCGGTCGTGAAGTTCATCCCCGAGTTCACCGGCGCCGGCAAGGACGCCGTCACCATCCGCCAGCTCCTCGAGCATCGCTCCGGCCTTCCCGCCGGCCGCGACCTCTGGCGCATCGCCCACTCCCCCGAGGAAGCGCGGGCCGCCGTCATCGGCACGGAGCTCGAGGCGGCGCCCGGCACGCACTACGAGTACTCCGACCTCGGCGCCGACATGCTCGGCTTCGTCGTCGAGAAGATCAGCGGGCAGACGCTCGACCAGTTCCTCGCCGCGCGCGTCTTCGGCCCGCTCGGCATGAAGGACACGCGCTTCAGGCCCGATGCGTCGCTTCGTGGGCGGATCGCACCCACCGAGATCAACCCGCCGCGCGGCTATCCGCTGCGCGGCGAGGTGCACGACGAGAACGCCTATGCGCTCGGCGGCGTGGCCGGCCATGCGGGGTTGTTCAGCACCGCGAGCGACCTCGCCATCTTCGCGCAGATGATGTTGAACGGTGGTGAGTTCAACGGCACGCGCATCGTCGCCGACAGCACGGTGAAGCTGTTCACCACGCGCGCGAAGGGCGCCGGCACGCGCGCCCTCGGCTGGGACACCTGCGACGGCGAGTACGGCTGCGGCAAGTACATGGACGAGCAGTCGTATGGGCACACCGGCTACACGGGCACCTCGCTCTGGATCGATCCCGACAACCGGATGTTCGTCATCCTGCTCACCAACCGCGTGCACGCCGCCACGGCGCGCCGGCCGGCCAAGGTGATCAGCGACGTGCGCGCCGACCTCGCCGACGCGGCGGAGCTCGCCGTCACGGACCTCGAAGGCGGCATGCTCGACATGCCGAAGTCCTTCCGCGCCGACCGCGCGGTCGGCTGGAACAAGCCGGAGACGAAGGTGTCGCGCTCGCGGGCGAGCCGCGCCCGGGCCGCCGCTCGCGCCCGCGCCAAGGCGCGCGCGAAGACGGCGTCGCACAGGAGCCGCTCGAGCCGGTCTTCGCACGCCTCCGCGAGCAAGGCGAAGTCGTCGAAGTCGCCGCCAAAGAAGTCGAGCGCGAGGAAGTCGGCCAGCAGCCACTCGAAGAAGGCCCACGCGGGGTAGCGGTCGGCGCCGGCGCTGATGATACTCCGACAGGACTTCCACGGAGTTGCATCAGATGTCCGACGAACCATCCGTCACTCCCGGCAGCGGTGCTGCCTTCTCCGACATCAGCGTCGACCAGGCCAGGCTCGCCCTTCGCAAGGTGAAGGACCCGGAGCTCAACCTGAACATCATCGACCTCGGCCTCGTCTACGACGTCCGCGTGAGCGGCAAGGACGTGGACGTGGACATGTCCCTCACTTCGCCCGGCTGCCCGAGCGGCCCCGAGATCATGGGCGACGCCGAACGCGCCCTGAAGGCGATGCCCGGCGTGGGGAACGTGACGATCAACCTGGTATGGTCGCCGTTCTGGACCCCGGACCGGATCGAGCCGAGGGTGCGGGCGTACATGGGGCTCTGACGGACAGCTAGTCGGGGCGGGGGGCGTGGGGCGCCGCCTTTCGGGGACGGCGTTTCGGTGAAGCGTTGGCCGGATGGGTGTGCCCTTCCCCGAAAGCGCGCGCAGCGCGCGCCCAGACAGCATAGGCGAGCGCAGCGAGCCCGGCGCCCGGACAGGCCCGCGTTCCACGCGGGCCGCCCCGACTAGCTATGATGTCTCAGTGCTTCCACGAACGCCGGCGCGAGCTCCGTCACCTGCCAGCGGCGCAGCTCGTTCACCTCGGAGACTTCGTCTACCGTCGCCGGATTCCTCCGCGCCACCGCCTCCAGCCGGTCGCGTGAGCAGAGCACCCCGGGATCCAGCTCGAGTCGCTTCGCCGCCGCATCCCGCGCCGTCTTGAGTGCGCTCACGCGCGCGTCGAACTCCGGGTCGCGCTCCCACCGTGGCGCCTTGGGGAACTTCGGCAGCTCGTTCTCCGGCACGGCGAGCCCGCGCTGCACCGCGTCGAGCAGCTCGCTGCCCCGCTGCTCGAGGATGCCGCGCGGCATGCCCTTGATCTTCCCCAACGCCTCCTTCGTGCGCGGATGCACGCGCGCGATCTCCAGCAGCTGCTCGTTGCCGAGTACGCGGAAGGTGGCGCGGTCCATCTGGTGCGCCACGGCGCTCCGCCAGGGCACCAGCTCGCGCAGCACCGCCAGCTCGCGCCGCGAGAGGTCGCGCGCGCCCTTGAGCTTCAGGAACGCCGTGCCCGGCTCCTCTTCCTCCCACCGCGTCCCTTCCAGCAGGCCGAATTCCTCGCGCGCCCACTCCATGCGCCCCAGCCGCTCGAGCTCCGCCTTCAGCTTGTCCTTGAGCTCCAGCAGGTGCAGCGTGTCCTGCGACGCGTAGTCCAGCATGTCCGGGGTGAGCGGACGCATCGACCAGTCGGCGCGCTGGTGCTTCTTGTCCAGCTTGATGCCGAAGAAGCGCTCGAGCAGCGCCGCCAGCCCGAAGGCGGTGTAGCCCAGGAGCTGCGCCGCGATGCGCGTGTCGAAGATGTGGCGCACCTTCCAGCCGTAGTCCTGCTCCAGCAGCCGCAGGTCGTAGTCGGCGTCGTGGAACACCACCTCCACCTGCGGATCCTCGAGCATCCGACCCAGGGCGTCCGGCTTCCCGATCGGCAGCGGGTCGATGACGGCGTGCCGGGCGCGCGTGGAGAGCTGCAGCAGGTAGATGCGGTCCACGTAGCGGTGGAAGCTCGCTCCCTCCGTGTCGAGCGCCAGCTCGCGACTCGATGCGATCTCCGCCATGAACCGCTCCACGGCGGGTGCGGTATCGAGGTAGACGAACTTGTCGGCGCTCGCGCGGTCGGCCACTCTGGCTCCTCGGGTCTGGTGCACTGTTGGTGGGTCGGGCCCCGCGGTAATGTAGCGCCTCGCACCTTCGCGTCACGCGCTGCGGCACGGTACTGGCCTCAACGGCGCGCGACCAGTCCGCACCCTCCCACCGCCGCATGACCGACCCCACCCGCGACCCAGCACGCGACCTTCAACGTGGCCCGGCGGGCGACCCGGACGCCAACGCCACGCGTCCCGAACGCCGCGGCACGGTGCCGCCGCCCTCGGTGGGACGTGGACGCGTGCACCACGATCGCGCCGTCGGCTGGCGCAGCCGCGACATCGTGCGCACCGCGGCGCTCGTGCTGGCGATGTACCTGCTGGTGCGGCTCATCTGGTTCGCCAACGCCCTCTTCCTCACGGTATTTCTCGGCGCGCTGTTCGCCATCGCCGTCTCCTCCGGTGTGGACCGGCTGCAGCGCTTCCGCATTCCGCGCGGCATCGGCGCGGCGCTCATCGTCCTTGCCTTCTTCGGCCTCCTTGCTGCCTTCGGCGCCTGGGTCACGCCGACGCTCCGCACCCAGGGTACCGAGCTCAGGCAGAAACTCCCCGAGGCCATCGACCGGGTGGAGTCCTGGCTCAGGAAGGAGCAGGACGGCATGCTCGGCATCTTCATCGGCAAGCCTGCGCCGACCCAGGCGCCCACCACGAATGCCGCCGCGCCGGCCGTCGCCCCCACGGCTCCCGCGACAGCTTCGTCATCCGGGGTCCGGGCGGCGGTGGACTCGGCCCTCGCCGCGCATGACACCGCATCGCATGGCGCCCCTCCGCTGCAGGGACGCATCCAGGAACAGTTCGGCGGGGTGACGAAGTTCCTCTTCCCCTTCGCCAAGTCCACGCTGGCCGCCGTGGGTGGCCTGCTGCTCGTCGTCTTCCTCAGCATCTATTTCGCCACCGATCCCGAGCTCTATCGCCGGGGCATGCTCGCGCTGCTCCCCCCGCGACGGCGCCATCTCGCCGCGCGCGTGATGAGCCGCGTGGCGGAGGTGCTGCGGAAATGGCTCGTCACGCAGCTCATCGCCATGGCCGTGATCGGTGGCGTGAGCACCATCGCGCTCCTGATCCTGCGCGTGAAGGCGGCCTTCGCGCTTGGCCTGCTCGCCGGCCTGTTCGAGTTCATCCCCACGGTGGGGCCGATCCTCAGCGCCGTTCCCGCCGTGGCGATGGGATTCCTCGATTCTCCAGAGAAGGCGCTGCTCATCGCCCTCGTCTACATCGGCATCCAGTTCCTCGAGAACCACATCCTCATCCCACTGCTCATGAAGGGCGGGATGGACCTGCCGCCGGCGCTCACGGTGATCACGCAGGCACTGCTCGCGCTTGTCTTCGGCTTCCTCGGCCTCATGGTCGCCGTGCCGATGCTCGCCACCGTGATGGTGATCGTGCAGATGCTGTACGTGGACGAACGCTCCGACGCGCCACCGAGGAGCGACGATGCGGACGGTAACCACGATCCCGACCTGGACGAGCCGTTGAGCGCGTCGGCGCCAGCGGCGGGCTAGTTCGTGCGCGCGCTGCTCGCGCGCTTTCCGCGCCTCGCCGATTCGCTTCCGCGCGCCGCACTGCAGCTGCGCGAGACGCCGGTGGAGGAGTGGCGAGTGGGCGACGTGACGCTGCTCATCAAGCGCGACGATCTCGACTCGCCACTCCTTGGCGGCAACAAGGCACGCGCACTCGAGCTGCTGCTCGCGAAGGTGGATCCGCGGCGCGCGGTGCTCACGGTGGGCGCCACGGGTTCCACGCACGCGCTCGCCGTGGCCCGTCACGGCGCCGCGCTCGGGCTGCGCACGCAGGTCATCACGTGGCCACAGGAGACGCACGCCGTCGCCGACGCGACCGCGGTGCGCCTGCGCCAGCTGGCCGACGTCACGCCGGCGCGCTCGGTGGCTGGCGCGTTCCTGCGCGCGGCGTGGCGGCGCGCTGTTCGTCGCCCGCACTGGATCCCGGCCGGTGGCAGCACGCCGCTGGGCGCGCTCGGCCATGTGGATGCCGCACTCGAGCTGGTTGACCAGCTCGCGCGTGATGAACGGGGGTTGCCCGACCGCATCGTGTTGCCGCTCGGCAGTGGCGGCACCACCGCGGGACTGCTCGTCGGACTCGCCGTCGCCGGAGCACGCACGCAGGTCGTCGGCGTACGGGTCGTCCCGCGCCTCGTTGGAAACCGCGGGCACGTGCTGCGACTCGCGCGCCGCACGCGCGCGCTGCTCGCCTCGCTCGGCGGCGAGCCGCTCCCTCCGCTCGACACGTCGCGACTCGTGATCGAGCACGGCGCCTACGGCGGCGCATATGGCCGCGAGACGGCAGCCGCGCAGCGCGCGGCGGAGCTGCTGCGCGCAGCGGGCGGCCCGCCGCTCGACGGCACGTACAGCGCGAAGGCGTTCGCCGTCGCGCTCGCCCATGCGCAGCGCGCGCCTGACGAGCGCGTGATCTTCTGGCTAACCTTCGACGGCCGGTGGTTGTCCTCGCCGAGCGATCTCACGACTAGCCCAGGCACTCGATGACGGACGCGCTGCCGGAAGTGGTGTTCCACATCTACCCCGCCGACTGCGACATGCTGGGGCACGTGAACCACGCGACGATGCTTGGCTTCCTCGAGCGCGCGCGATGGGAGTTGCTCGAGCGCGAGGAAGTGGGTGGCGTGCGCGACTTCGCTCGCGTGCCCATCGTCTCCGTCGTGCGCCACGTGGACATCGACTATTACGCGCAGTCGCTGCCCGGGGAGGACCTGGCGATTCGGAGCGGGCTGCTCGCGATCCGCAACACGAGCTACATCGTGAAGCAGGACGTACGGAAGGTGAGCGACGGCACCCTCGTGGCGCGAGCGGCCATCGTGTTCGTCGCCGTGGATCGCAGCGGCAAGCCGGTGCGCGTGCCCGCCGAGTGGCACACGCTGCTGCCGCACTGGCCGGAAGAGGCCGACAGCGAGCGATGATCGCCCTCCTGCCCGGCAACCTGGAGCTCGCCTACGAGGAGTCGGGCAGCGGCCCGGCGCTGTTGTTCATCCACGGCTGGCCGCACAACCGCACCCTCTGGTCCGGGCAGCTGAGCGGATTGTCCACCCATGCGCGCTGCATCGCGCCGGACCTGCGCGGCTTCGGCGGCTCCACGGTGCACGGGCCGTATTCCATGAAGCAGTACGCCGACGACCTCGTGGCCCTCCTCGACTCGCTCGGCATCGATCGCGCGATCATCTGTGGACTCTCCATGGGTGGCTATGTGGCGATGGCGATGCTGCGTCATCACCGCGAGCGCGTACGCGCACTCATCCTCACCAGCACGCGCGCCACCGCCGATACGCCCGACGCGCGAGAGAAGCGGATGCGGCTCATCGACTTCGTGCGCGCGCAGGGCGTGGAAGCGCTCGCGACGCGCCAGCTCCGGGCGATGGTGGGCGCGACGACGTTCGACTCGCGCCCCGCGCTGCTGGAGTCGCTTCGCCGGCTCATGGCCGAGGCCCCAGTGGACGGCGTGGTGGGCGGGCTGCAGGCGATGGCCGACCGCCCCGATTCCACCGAGCTGCTGTCGGCGCTCGACATCCCGGCGCTCGTCATCGGCGGCGCGGAGGACACCTTCACGAAGCCCGACGAGCTCGGGCACCTGGCCGAGGGAATTCCCCGTGCGCGCCTGGAGCTCATCGCCACCGCCGGCCATGTGTGTGCCTTCGAGCGGCCGGCCGCCTTCGATCACCTCGTGGCCGAGTTCCTCGAGTCCCTGGTCGCGAGTTGAGCGGTCACTGATGCCCGGAGCTTCCCGGATACTCCGCTGAGCTTTCGCCTGCCACGCGCTTGAGCATTGGGCTCGGCCCGGCGAGCTTTCGTGTTCGCACTCGTTCAACCCTGTCGCCACGCCGATGCCCCCCGCCTCTCCCTCCGACACGAATCCTTCTTCCGCGACCGACGCCAGCATCTCGGAGGCGGAGCGCAGCCGGAGCGCGCAGATCGGGGCGGTGCTCTTCCGGCACCGCGGCTGGCTTCCCGTTCCGTTCCTGTTCATCCCGCTCATCGTCCCCGGGCGGGCGAGCGCGTGGAACTGGATCGTCGGCTTCGTGCTGATCGCCAGCGGCGAGGCCGTGCGCCTGGCCGGCGTGGCGGCCGCGGGCACGGTGACGCGCCGTCGCTCCCGTACCGTGCAGCGCCTGGTGACGTACGGGATCTTCGCCTGGATGCGCAATCCGCTCTACGTGGGGAACTTCCTCATCTGGATGGGCTTCACGGTGATCTCCGGCGTGCTCTGGTTCATCCCGATCGCGATCGTGCTGTTCGCCATCGAGTACACGCTGATCGTGCGCTACGAGGAGGGCGTGCTCGAGTCGATCTTCGGCGCCGAGTACCTGGCGTACAAGTCCCGCACGCCGCGCTGGATCCCGCGCCCGCCGTCGGTGCACGAGAGCGGCGAGCACCACTGGGGGGAGGCATGGCGGTCGGAGGTGTCGACGTTCATGCAGTACGCGGTGCTGACGGCGGCGTTCGTGTTGAAGCAGCGGTACGGGTGGGGGATCTGAACCCCGTCCAACTACAACTGACGTACCTCGTACTTCGTACGTCGTAGCCGGACCGGGGGGACGCTTGGTCCAATGCAGCTCCGCGTCGCAGCGCAACGAGAGCGTGCGCCGCGGAGAGGTCAGCGGCGCATTGGAGAGGCCCTGGATGTCGGTCCCGGTACGTGGTACGTGGTAGGTGGTACGCCGTACGTCAGTGGCAGTTCAGCAGGTACCCGGAAAGCTCCTCGAACGACCGGGCCACGAATTCCCCCTCGCTCGGCCCCCCGCTCCGTACCACGTCGAGCCGGATTGCGCGAAAGCCCGCCGCGAGCGCGCCGCGCACGTCCGTGCGCTCGTTGTCGCCCACGTGGATGATCTCGTGCGGCTCGAGACCCAGCGACTCCACCGCGGCGGCGAAGATCTCGGGGCGCGGCTTGGCGTGGCCGATGTCCATCGAATAGATCGTCGTCGCGAAGAACTTCCGCGCGCCGTCCTTCTCCAGCAGGCGATCCTGGGCGCGGCCGGAGGCGAAGCCCGTGTCGCTGATCACTGCCAGCGGCAGGCGGCGGCTCAGTGACCGCAACATCTGCCAGGCGCCGGGCAGCATCGCCGGCGGGAGCATGAGGAGTGCGTTGTCCACCGCGTCCACCGCGGCAGCCACGTGGCGGCAGTTCTCGCGTGGCGTCACGGCGGCGTGCTCGAGGATCCAGCGCAGCCGCTCCTGGGTGCTGTAACCGCGGTGCTCCTCGCTCCACCAGCGGTCGGCCTCGCGTCCGGACGCCTCGTAGAGCGCGCGGACCTGCTCCTCGGGGAGCTCGCGGCCGTACGCGCCGAGGAGCGCGCCCACGGCGGTGCGGCGCAGCGCCACCCGCTCCGGGTGCGCGCCTCCTTCGTACAGCGTATCCCAGTAGTCGAACGTGATGGCGCGGATCACGGCGCGCCTCTCGTCGTCAGCGCCGCCCTAGCGGGTGGGGCGGCCGGGCGGGTTGTCGCTCTTGAAGACGTCGCGGTTGATCTGGACGTACTGCCGCAGGTTCGCCGGCACGTCTTCCTCGGGGAAGATCGCCGTCACCGGGCATTCCGGCTCGCACGCGCCGCAGTCGATGCACTCGTCGGGATGGATGTACAGCTGCTCCGGTCCCTCGTAGATGCAATCCACGGGACAGACGTCCACGCACGCCTTGTCCTTGGTATTGATGCAGGCTTCGGTAATGACGTAGGGCATGGGTGCCTCGGGTGGTGCCACTGGGAACTGTTGGTGCCCGGAAGATAATGCGACGCGAGGGAGCGACAACGGAAGACGGCGACCCGGTTTTTCGGTGCTTCGGTTCTTCGGTCTACGGCCTGCCTCGGAACGCAGGAGCTGACCGAGGTCCACCGTGACCCGATGAACCGACAGGCCGAAGAACCGGTTTCACGTCCTCCACGGCGGCGGCGCCCCTGCCTTCCGCTTCAGGTCCGGGTTTTCCCGGTACAGGGTGCACGTCCGGCCGATCGTCTGCACCACGTCCGCACCGAGCCGTTCGGCGAGCTGGTGCGCCGCGTCCTTCGCCGAGACGTCGGTCGTCTTCGCGAGGGCCACCTTCACCAGCTCGCGCGTGCGGAGCGTGTCGTCGATCGAGCCGAGGAGGGCGTCAGTGAGCCCCTGATGGCCCACGTGTACCACCGGTGTCAGGTGGTGGGCTTCGGCGCGAAGCTCAGCGCGCTCCTTTGACGAGAGTGTCATGCGCGGCGTACTCGAGGATGAAGAGCGGATACGGGTTGATCGGCTCACCGTCCCAGTACTTCCCGTCGGCCGGCATGCGCATGACCTGGAAGTGCAGGTGCGGCGTGTCCTTCGGCGCGTTCCCCGTGGTGCCGACGAAGCCGAGCGTGTCGCCCCGCGCGATCGGCATCCCCTGCACGAGCCCCGGCTGGTACGCGTCGAGATGCGCATAGTAATACACGATCCGTTCCTGCGGGTCGGTCGCGTACACCGTGTTCCCGCCGAGCCGGTTCTCGCTGATGCGCAGGATCCGTCCGCTGTCCGCGGCCAGCACCGGCGTGCCGCGCGGTGCCAGGATGTCGAGCGCACGGTGCGTCCGACCGCCGTCGCGCCCGGCGTCGAAGGTATCCTCGAGGTCCTTCACCGTCCGGCCAGCGACGGGAATCTCCATCCCGCGCGCCATCAGGTAATCCACCGCCTCCGCCTCTCCCACCGCGTTGCGGCCAGGCTTCGTGGGCGCCCCGGCGAGCACCACGGGCCCGGTCGCTGGCTCTGGCGCAGCGGCCACCGGAGCCGGATACGGCTGGATGAGAGTCCGCGTGCACGCAGTAGTGGACGCGAGCGCAAGCGCGAGTGCGAAGGAGCGACGCATGACATCCCTCGGACGAAGGGAAGTCGTTGCAGGTCACAGGGATGAGGCTGCCACTGACCACTGATCACGGTACACTCCTCGATTACTTGCACCGGCTGACGCAGTTACCAGTGACTGGTCGGGAGTGCACACGGCGCAGCTCAAAGTGAAAGCTGTCAGCTGACTGTTCCACTCGTAGCTCCTGGCGGCACGAGACTCCACGGCGCCGAGGTCACAATGGAACGGTGGGCGGAACGGCAAATGGCGTCAGCCGCCTCGGGATGCCTCCACCGCCGATCGAACGGCGCTGCGCGCCGACGCCGTTGCCGTTCCATTGGTTCGGTCCTTTCCCGACCCCGCGCGAGCAGCTGTCGACCGCTGAGTGACTACGAGTAGGACTGTCAGCTGTCAGCTTTCACTTTGAGCTGCGCCGTGCGCACTCCCGACTCACGACCTGGCACTGAGGCCGAGCGAGCGTATGAGGGCTGCGTATCGCTGACTTTTCGCGATCCCCGCGAACACCGACGACCCCGACGATTCCGTCGAGAAGAACGGATCCCGGTTCTTCGCCGCGCGCTCCAGTCGCGTCAGCGCTTCCGCGGTGTCGCCCAGCCCGAGCGCGATGCGGGCGAGGGCGACATCCGCGCCCGCGCCGCCGCCCATCTCTTCCACGCGCGCCTTCGTGCGGCGCGCCGCGTCCACGTTGCCCGTCACGCCGTACGCATACCCCAGCATGCCGAGCGCGCTGAACGAGGTCGGGTCGATCCGCGCTGCCGCCTCCAGCGGGGCGATGGCCGCCGCCGGTTGCTTCGCATAGATGCGCGTCGCGCCGAGCATGAACTGCGTGACGAGCAGCGTGGAATCGTACGACACCGCGCGCTCCGCCGTCGCCACCGCTTCCGGCGTGCGCCCCGACAGCGCGAGGGCCATCGCCAACGAGCCCACCACCACGGGCGACGCGGGCTCGATCTGCGCCGCGCGCTCCAGCGAGCGCGTCGCCTCGGGAAGGCGGCCCATCACGATCAGCAGCTCGCCCAGCCCCTGGTGCGCCGGTGCGTACGACGGGTTGAGCGCGATGGCGTGGCGGAAATCCTCCTCCGCCTCCGCCCACCGCCAGCTCCGGGCGTGCAGCACGCCGCGCGACGACCACACTTCGGCGAGGGTGCTGTCGAGGGCAATGGCACGGTCGGCGTTGCGCAGCGCCGACGCAAGGGTCGCCTGCGGCGGCACGTTCGCATAGAGCGGCAGCAGTCCCTCGGCATCGGCGAGCCCGCTGTAGGCACGCGCGAGCTTCGGGTCGCGCGCGATGGCCTGCTCGAAGTACGAGATGGCCAGCCGCAGCGGGCCGGCGCCGCGCTTCGCGAGCTGGAACCGGCCGCGCAGGTACAGGTCGTACGCCGTCGCCTCTGCCCACGACACGGAGTCCGACGTGGATTCGTCGCCTGCCGGCTGATCGGCGGCGAGCGCTTCGGCCCCCATGGCTCCGCCGACTGCGCCGGTGATCACCCGCGCCAGCTCCTGCTGCACCGTGAGCAGGTCGGTGGCGTCGCGCTCGTACATGTCGCTCCAGCGCATCACCCCGTCGCTCACGTCCACGAGCCGTGCCGTCACGCGGAGGCGCTTCCCCTCGCGCTGCACCGTGCCCTCCAGCTGCTGTGCCACGTGCAGTGCCTGCCCGATGTCGCTCGGCGACTTGCCGCTCGCCAGCATCGCCGCCGCGCGCGACGGCGACACGACGCGCACGCCGGGCATGCGGGCCAGCGCCGACGCCAGCTCGTTCGTGATTCCCGCCGCGAGGTACGCGTTGCTCGAGTCGCTCCCGATGCTCACGAGCGGCAGCACGACGATGGATGAACCTGCGGGCACGCTCGCCGAGAGCGCGGGCGCGGCGGGAGGCGCGGGGCGGCGCAGCGCCATGCTCGCGCTGCCCACGCCGCCGAGTACGACGACGGCGGCAGCAGCCACGCGCCAGTCGCGCAGCGTGTGCAGCGCGCCACGCCGGCGCTGCGGCACCGCCACCGGACCGCTGATCATCGCAGGCTCGTCGAGCGCGACGAGCAGCTCGTGCGCGCTCTGCGGCCGCTCGGCCGGTTCGCGCGCGAGGCAGCGCATCACGAGCGACGCGAGCGGCGCCGGCACGTCGGTGCGGAGCGTCTCCAGCGCCGGCGCGTCTTCCGTCATCCGTGCCGCGAGGAGCGCGCGCGGGGTGAGACCGGCGAAGGGCGGCTCGCCGGCGAGCATCTCGTACGCCGTCACGCCGAACGCGTAGATGTCGGCGCGATGATCGATGTCGGGATCGGCCGCCGCCTGCTCGGGCGCCATGTACAGCGGCGTGCCGAGCGAGGTGCCGGGATCGGTGAGCGTGAGCCCGTGATCGCCTCCCGAGCGCCGCGCCGAGCTGAGTGCCTTGGCGACGCCGAAGTCCGTGACCGTGGCCGCGCCCTGGGCGAGCAGCACGTTGTGCGGCTTGATGTCGCGGTGCACCACGCCGCGCTCGTGCGCGTAGGCGAGGGCGCGGGCGACGTCCTTCAGGATGGAGACCGCCTCGCGGATGGGCAGCGCGCCGGCGCGCGCGATCCGTGCGCCGAGGCTCTCGCCTTCCACGAAGGGCATGACGAAGTACGGCAGACCGGCCGCGTCCCCCGCGTTCAGCACGCCGACGATGTGAGGATGCTGCAGCCCCGCGGAGAGGAGCACTTCGCGCTTGAACCGGTCCACCGACACCGACGCTGCCAGGTATTCGGGGAGGACCTTCACCGCCACGCGCCGCTCGAGACGCCGGTCCAGCGCCACGAACACGTGCGACATGCCGCCACCACCCAGCTCGCGCTCGATGGTGTAGGCGTCGCCGAGTGCGGCGGAAAGCTGGTCGGCCAGGGGAGAGGAGTACACGGGGGCGAAGCGCGTCAATTGTCTGACAGCCGAACCTGCGGAAAGGATGCGACATCCCTCCCTACGGGGCCAGCCCGCCCCGCGTGTCAGCCGCCGAGCTCGCCCTGCAGCGGGAAGCCGTGCTGCTTCCGCCCCACGTTCGCCTCGTGCCTGGCGGTCGTCTTGTACAGCTCGAACCGCCCGTCCACCGCCTGCGGGGCGCAGCGGGCGCGCAGGCGCTCCATCTCCAGCGTCCCCATCGGCCGGAAGGCGCGCGCCACCCCGACGTTCTGCCGCAGCACCCGCGCCGAATCGATACCGGTGACAGTCACCGCGACGGGGAGGCTCATCGAGTAGCGCAGCGCGTCCTCCGCCTTGACGGCGCGCTTCTTCACCGCGTCGCCATCGCCGCCGAAGGTCTTCATGCCGATGGGGGCCATCCCCTGCCGCAGGACTTCAGGGAGCACCTGCTGCTCGAAGCTGCGGAAGGTGGCGTCGAAGCAGTTGAGGGGCATCTGCACGCTGTCGAACGGGTAGCCGTGCGAGAGCATCTGCAGGTGCAGGGCGGGATCCTTGTGCCCGGTGAAGCCGACGAAGCGCACGAGCCCCTGCCGCTTAGCTTCGTCGAGCGCCTCGATCACGCCGCCTTTCATGAAGTGCCGCTCCGGGTCGCCGGCGTACACCACCTCGTGCACCTGCCAGAGATCCAGGTAGTCGGTCTTCAGGCGGCGCAGCGATTCGTGGAGCTGCCGCATCGCCACCTTCGCGTCGCGGCCGTGCGTGCAGACCTTGGACATCAGGAACACCTTCTGCCGCCAGCCGCTGCTGAGCGCCTTGCCCATGCGCTGCTCGCTCACCCCCTCGTGGTACTCCCACGCGTTGTCCATGAAGGTGATGCCGGCGTCGATCGCGCGGTGCACGAGCGACACCGCCTCGCGCTCGCTCCCGATGGCGCCGAGGTGGTACCCACCCATGCCGATGATGGAGACCGTCTCCCCCGTGCGTCCGAAGGGCCGCTGGGGAATCTCCTGCGGCGGCACGCGCAGCCGCGTGCGGGTGGACGTGGTGGGTCGGACGCGCGCTGTGGTGGGCACGGACGGTACCTCGCGGAGGGTGTGGTTCCGGGGCGAGGTGCACGAACCACACCGGCGGCTGTTGCCAGGCGCTTCGCTCGGCTAGCTTACGCGCAGTCGAGATCCGAACGGAGAACCTGATGGCGACCAACGACTACACCAATCCCTACGCCGGCAAGTACGTCCCGTTCAAGAAGGGCGGGTGGGGCGTCGCGCTGTTCATCATCCTGCTCACCATCGCGACGGCGTCGTGGGCGACCTGGATGCACAAGACGACTTACCTGCATCCCCAGGATCTCCGGATGCGCGCGAAGGGGGCACCAGCGTCACACCCCTGAGGTGACAGCTGTCACAAAAATGATGTCAAGCTCAGGAGCGGAGGCGGCGAGGCAAGTGCTTCGCCGCCTTTGACTTACGTATCATCTCCTCACCTGTGCACCGCCGGCTTCGGTACGGATTTCGCATCCGCTCGCGTGCGAATACGTCCAGACTTCAGCCGGGAGGAGAGATGTCGCTGTCCATCAGAACGTTGACCGTGTGCGCGGCCGGAATGCTCACGCTGAGCGCCTGCGCCACCCGTGGCGCGCTCCGCCGCGGATTGGAGGAGGAACGCAACGCACGCATCGCGGCCGACAATGCGCAGCAGGGTGACATCGCAGTGCTGCGCACCGACGTGAACAATCTGCGGGCCGACCTGAACAGCCTTCGCACCGAGTTCGGGGCGAAGATCGCCGAGGTGTCGCAGGGGCTGCAGTTCGCGATGCCCGTCCACTTCGCCTATGACGACGCCAGCGTCCGTTCGGCGGACATGGCAGCACTCGACCGCTTCGCGAGCGTGGCAGCGAAGTACTATCCGGGCTCGAAGGTCACGGTCGAAGGTTTCGCTGATCCGGCGGGCTCGGCGCAGTACAATCTCGCCCTCTCGCAGCGTCGCGCCGACGCAGTGCGCGCCTACATCACGAACAAGGGACTCGACGCCTCGCTCGTCAGCACGGTGGGCTACGGCGAGTCGCGCCTCGTGCGCCCTGAAGCGTCGCGCTACATGCCTGGCGCCGAGCTGAATCGCCGCGTGGTGTTCGTGATCGAGACGCCGGGCGAGGCAAGGGCGGCGACGGTGGCAGCGCTGGGACAGTAGAACGGTTCGTCGGCTCATCGGTTATTCGGTTTACGGCCGGCCTCGGGACACTTCTGCGTCCCGAGGCCGGCCGTAAACCGATGAGCCGAAAAACCGATCAGCCGTTTGCTGCCCCTTCCATCATCCCCACCACCTCTTCCAGCGTCGTCCGTCCCTTGTCGCGGGCGTACCAGCTGCGGATTTCGCGGTAACGGACGTCCTTCTCGAGCTGCTGGCCGGGGCCGAGGACCCACTGCTGCAGGGCGGCGGGACGCGGGCCCCACCAGCCACGCTCGTTGAACTCCTCGTCGAGCGCGATCACGACGGGAATGGAGCGCGAGGTGCCGGTCAGGTGCGCGTCCATGAGGTCGAGGTTCTCGTCGCGCGCGAGGACGCGCAGGTCGGTGTTCGGCGCCAGCTCGGCGAGCCGCGCCACGACGGGCACGGTGTTCACCGCATCGCCGCACCAGTCCTCGCTCAACACGAGCAGGTGCCAGGCTCCGCCGAGCGCGGCTACACGCTGAACGAACTCCTCCGGCACGACCGTGCGCCGCCAGACGGCGGCCCACAGGTCGGCATTCTTCGTAGCGGACGCGAGCATCTCCTCGAACTCCGGCGCGCCGAGGTAGCGCTCGCGCATGGTGATCGTCGTGCCAGTCATGACTGGGTAATCCGCGATGGGGGGGCAAGGTTCCGGAAAACGACAACTGAAGTACCACGTACTTCGTACTTCGTAGCCGGACCGACATCCGACCCTCTCCAATGCACCGATGACTCCAGGCGGCGCATCGTCCTTCAAGCGATGCGGGATTGCATTGGACCAGGCATCCCCCTGAGTCCGTCTACGTCGTACGAAGTACGTGCTACTTCGGTTGTAGTTGATCGGACCCGGTACGCTCATTGCCCCATCGGATGCGACCCAACCAGGAGTACCGATGCCCAACGACCGTTCCCCGCGCGACAGCGA
This sequence comes from Gemmatimonadaceae bacterium, assembly GCA_036377775.1. Taxonomy (GTDB): domain Bacteria; phylum Gemmatimonadota; class Gemmatimonadetes; order Gemmatimonadales; family Gemmatimonadaceae; genus AG11. Next base: position 67,202 of record DASUXT010000028.1, read on the forward strand.
CAATGCGCGCGAGCCGCGCAACGAGAACCTCGGCCGTCGCAACTTCGCCGACGACGCCTACGCCGCGAACGAGCGCGAGCAGACGCGTGACCTGCGACTCACCGATCCGGGACCGGAGAGCGTCGAGGACCCCGAGTTCGGGAACGCCGACATGGCGAACGACGAGAACGGCGAGTGAGCGTTCGGTGAAGGCGGTGCCGGAGAAAGGGGGCGGGCGTCACGCGCCCGCCCCGAGCTCCATCTCGTAGAACCGCGTGTCCACCAGCTCGTCCGGACGGTAGCGCTCGATCGGCCGGAAGCCGAGCGACTCGTACAGCCGCTGCGCGACCTTCATGTCGTCCAGTGTGCCCAGCCTGAGCATCCGATAGCCGCGCTCGCGCGCACCAGCGACGACCGTCTCCATCAGCGCGCGTCCCACACCGCGCCCGCGCCACGCCGCGTCCACGAACATCCGCTTCACCTCGGCTGAATCGTCGTCGAGCGGTCGCAGGGCCACGCAGCCGACGCCGATGTCATAATGCACGGCGAGCCAGAGCCCGCCGCGCGGGGGCACGTACGGACCAGGCATGCGCTCGGCGTCGGCACGCATGTATTCCACGCCGGGGGTCGTCGCGCGCGCCGCGGCGTGCGCAAGCACGAGTCGTCGCACTTCGGCAACGTCGTGCTCGGTGGAGGCCGCGCGAACGAAGAAGGTCGCGTCGCTGCGCGAGGTCGTCGCCATCAGCCGGCGCGGAAGCGCTGGGTGCCGCTCCACTGCTCGCCAGCACCGAGCGTGACCGGCCGCTGGACCACCGCCGCTTCCACGCATGCCATGTGACGCTCGCCGCCCGGCTCCATGTCGGCGAGCGCGGCGGCCTTCGCCGGACCGGGGTTCCACACCACCGCGTCGGGAAAGGTGTCGAAGCCGATCTCCAGCGAGCGCTCCGGTTCCCACAGGGTGAGCGTGCGCGGCACGTCCACGTAGACGCGATCCACCTTGCCGTCGAAGCGGAGCGCATCGCCCGTCTCCTTCACCAGGGTGCCGGGCTCGCCACTCTCGCGGTGCTTCGTGCCGCGGAGCCCGACGAGCGTCGTGTCACGCGCATCGAACACGCGCAGGTAGCTGTGCAACGCGGCGGTGAACGAGAGGGGCGCCGTGCCGCAGTTCTCGACGGTCAGCGTCACGACGAGCTGGTCGCCGCCCACGCGCACGCCGAGCGTGGCGAGGAACTCGTGATTCCAGATCGCGCGGGTGTCGGCGGAGTCGCGCAGCGAGAGCGAAGCGATGGCGTCGCCGCCCTTCGTCGATACGCTGTCGAGCATCCACTCACTCGTGCGCGCGAAGCCGTGGCGCGGCAGCGGGCCCTCGGCGGCGAACTGCGGGAAGATCACCGGGATGCCCCCACGGATCGCTACGCCCGGGCGAAACTCGGAGCGCTCGCTGAGGAAGAGGCGCTCGTCGCCATCGCGCGCCGGCTTCCACGACGTGACGTGGGCGCCGTGCAGGTAGACGTGGGCGATGGCGCCGTCGGTGGAGCGGAGCGCGACCATCGGCAGCCCGCCCGCGCCGGCTCGCGTCGCCTCGCTCACCGCAGGAAACGCTCGGCGAGCTGCTCGAGCCGGTCGTCGCCCTCGGCGCGGGCGCGGGCGAGGATGCGCTGCACGTGCAGACGCAGCTTCGGCTCGCCCCAGTAGTAGCCGGTAGCGATCTCCGCGCTCTCCGTCTCGCCGTCGCGTGCCGCCTCGAGGAGCGCGGCCGCCGCTGCGGCATCGAAGCCGGGATCGTCGCGCGAGGGAAGCCCGTAGCCGCGGCGCGGCGCACCACCGCCCGCGTCCTCGTTGACGAATGCGCGCGACACGGGAACTAGAACTCGCGCTTCTTCATCTGCTGGAACAGGTCCGCCGCATCCGCATCGGCCGCCTCATCCGCCTCGGACTTGGGAGGATGGGTGGCATCGAGAGTGGCGTCGTACGTCCTCTTCTTCTTCGGCTTCGCCGCAGCAGCGGCAGCCTGGGTCTTCTTTAGGAGCTTCTGGAGCTGGGCGTCGTTCATGGTCGGCTCGGCTGGGATGTCCTGAAATCTACAGTGGAACGGCCGGCGTGGAACGCCGGCCTTCGGGGCGCTGCCATGCCGCGGCGCTACGCGCCGGCGGCTGGCTTGCTTTCGGGGCGCTCGCCTGCGGCTCGCTGTCGGGGCGGCGGCGCGGGGCGCCGCCTTTCGGGAAGGGCGTTTCGGTGGAGCGTTGTGCAGGATTGGAGAGGCGTTTCGCCGAAAGCGCGCGAAGCGCGCGCCCCGAGAGCACAGGCGAGCGCAGCGAGCCGGCGCCCGGAAAGGCCCGCGTTCCACGCGGGCCGCCCCGACTAGCTGCGGCGCTCCGCGCCGCCGCCCACGTACTCTCCGTACAGCTTCTCCAGCTCCGCGTCGAGCTCGTTGCAGACGCCTTCGTGGATCGGGGAGCTCTGGAGGACGTCGGAGCGTGGCGCGGTGAGCCAGTGGAAGCGCTCGGATGGCGGCGCGAGGGCCACCGGACCGGCCGTCGCGTCGCCGCGGGAGATCGCCTCGCAGGAGCGCAGGTAGCGCGAGAGGAGCTCCACGTCCACGCCGGGCAGCCGTTCGCCGAGCGCGTCGACGTCCGTGAGCACACGCATCGCCAGCAGCTCGGCCTGCCGTGCGTGAAGGACGACGCCGACGTTGACGAACGCACCGAGGTGCACGCGCGGCACCACGCGCAGCACGGCGAAGTCGTATTCCACCGGGCTCGACGCGGTCATCGGCGCGCCTTGAGATGGATGGGCGGCTCGAGGCGGAGCTGCTCCTGGGACTTCGCGGCTTCGTCCACGAACGCGCGCGGCGCGCGGAGGCGCGTCGTCAGGTAGGTCACGTAGCGCTCCCGCGCCTCGTCCGCGGTGGCGAAATCGCCGCCGGGACCGCGCGAGTCGGCGAAGAGGGAGTCGGGCACCGTGGAGATGACGTCGCGGATCGCCTCTCCGGTCAGGCGCGACACGGCGAAGCGGTCCGCCTCGCGCAGGTCGGCGGCGCGCGAGAGGAGCACGTGCGACCGGATGAGCTGGAACGGGGTGCGCGTGCGCGCCTCGTCCGCGGAATCCCAGTCATGGTGCGCGTAGAGCGCGGCGCCGTGGTCGATGAGCCACGGCTGGCGCCCCCAGATGAGCATGTTCGGGTTGCGCGCTGTGCGGTCGGGGTTCGTGGTGAACGCGTCGAGCCAGACGATGCATGCCGCGAGCTCCGGCGAGATGAGGTCACCGGCGGCGGCAACGTCGAAGTTGAATGCGCCTTCCATGTATCGCAGCCCGACGTTCGTGCCGTGGCTCTTCCGCAGCAGCTCCTGGATCTCCGGGTCGGGCTCGCTGCGCCCGAACCGCGGCGACACCGATACCAGCGCCAGTTCCGGCGCCGGCAGGTCGAGCGCGCGCGCCAGCCCGCCGACGATCAGCTCGGCGACGAGCACCTTCGTCCCCTGCCCCGCGCCACGGAACTTCACGACGAACAGGCCGCCGCCGTCCGTGTCCACCACGGCCGGGAGCGAGCCGCCCTCGCGCAGCGGCTGCACGTACCGCGTCGCGGCGTAGCGTGGCAGCTCAGCCATGTCGTCCAGGAGGCTCCGTCGCGGGTCCCGTCTCGTGGCGGTCACCGTGGCTCGGCGGCTCGGAGATGACGATGAACTCGGCGTCGGTGCTCGAGAGGTTGCTGACCTGATGCGCCGTACCCGGCGGCAGCTCGATTCCCGTCCGGGGGGAGAGGACGTGCGTCTCCCCCTCCACCTCGAGCGTGATGGTGCCAGCCAGCACGTAGAAGAACTGCCGGGCGCGGGCGTGCCAGTGTCGCACTTCGCGCGTGCCGGGTGGCATCCGTTCCTCGATCACACTCAGCCCGGGGGAGCGCACGAAGTGCCACCCCGTGCAGCCATCGCCCCAGCCGTAGGAGTAGGCGGTGCGCGTCGAGATCGGTTTCGGGGTGCGAGGCTGGCTGTCCACGGGCGAAAAGTGCACTGGCTGCGGCGAGGGGGCCAGCCGTTGACGGAGGGACGAGAGGACCGGAAGACCGGAAGACCGGATGACCGTTCGGTCCATCGGTCATCCGGTCCCTCGGTCCCTCGGTCCTCCATTTTGACTCTCCCCCGAAACCCGACTAGTTTTATCGAGTATCGCCAATGCACCGCGGGCGCGTGAAGTTGCCGCCCTGCCCGGCCGCCGAAACCGGCGCGCGCGGCGATGTGAGACCCCAATCGGGTCGGGAGATCGCAGTCATGAGCTCGTCCATCGAATCCCTCGTCAACCGGGAGTATCAGTACGGCTTCGTCACCGACGTCGAAGCCGATACGATCCCGCCCGGGCTGAGCGAAGAGGTCATCCGCCTCATCTCCGCCAAGAAGAGCGAGCCGCAGTGGCTCCTCGATTGGCGGCTGAAGGCGTTCAGGCGCTGGCTCACGATGAGCGAGCCGCACTGGCCCAACGTCACCTACAAGCCGATCGACTACCAGACGCAGTCGTACTACTCGGCGCCGAAGTCGGTAAAGCCGTTGCAGTCGCTGGACGAGGTGGACCCCGAGCTGCTCAAGACCTACGACAAGCTCGGCATCCCGCTCGCCGAGCAGAAGTTCCTCGCCGGCGTGGCGGTGGACGCCATCTTCGATTCCGTGAGCGTCGGCACGACGATGAAGAAGGAGCTCGCCGAGCTCGGCATCGTCTTCTGCTCGCTCGGTGAGGCGGTGCGCGAACATCCCGAGCTCGTGCAGAAGTACCTCGGCTCGGTCGTCCCGCACTCGGACAACTTCTTCGCTGCATTGAACTCCGCGGTGTTCAGCGACGGCTCGTTCGTCTACGTGCCGAAGGGCGTGCGTTGCCCGATGGAGCTGTCCACGTACTTCCGCATCAATGCGGAAGGCACGGGACAGTTCGAGCGGACGCTCATCGTGGCCGACGAGGGGGCGTACGTCAGCTACCTCGAGGGGTGCACGGCGCCCAAGCGGTCGACGAACCAGCTTCACGCCGCCGTGGTGGAGCTCGTCGCGCTCAAGGATGCGACGATCAAGTACTCCACCGTCCAGAACTGGTACGCCGGCGACGAGAACGGCGAGGGCGGCATCTACAACTTCGTGACCAAGCGCGGCAAGTGCGCCGGCGAGAACTCGAAGATCAGCTGGACGCAGGTGGAGACGGGAAGCGCGATCACCTGGAAGTACCCGAGCGTGATCCTGCAGGGTGACAACTCGACGGGCGAGTTCTACAGCGTCGCCGTCGTCAACAACCGCCAGCAGGCCGACACGGGGACGAAGATGATCCACATCGGCCGCAACACGAAGTCGAACATCGTCAGCAAGGGCATCAGCGCCGGTCGCGGGCAGAACAGCTATCGCGGCCGCGTGAAGGTGATGCCGAAGGCGGAGAACGCGCGCAACTACACGCAGTGCGACTCGATGCTCGTCGGCAACCGGTGCGGCGCGCACACCTTCCCGTACATCGAGGTCGGCAACAACACCGCGCAGGTGGAGCACGAGGCCTCGACGAGCAAGATCGGCGAGGACCAGATCTTCTACCTCAAGCAGCGCGGGCTCAGCGCCGAGCAGGCGGTGAGCATGATCGTCAGCGGCTTCTGCAAGGAAGTGTTCAAGGAGCTCCCGATGGAGTTCGCGCTGGAAGCGCAGCAGCTGCTGGGGATTACGCTGGAAGGCAGCGTTGGGTGATGCTGCTGTTCTTCGGTTTCCCGGTTCTTCGGTTCACGGCCTGCCTCGGGCGGGCCCGTGCTTCCCGAGGCAGGCCGTGAACCGAAGAACCGAAGAGCCGAAAAACAATCCGCACAAGAGCCAGTCATGCTAGACATACGCGACCTGCACGCAACAGTCAGCGACAAGGAAATCCTCAAGGGCATCACCCTCACCGTGAACGCCGGCGAGGTGCATGCGGTCATGGGGCCGAACGGCTCGGGGAAGAGCACGCTCGCCCAGGTGCTCGCCGGCCACCCGGCGTACGAGGTCACGTCCGGCACCGTCACCTACGACGGCAAGGACCTGCTGGACATGGAGCCGGAGGAGCGCGCGCAGGCGGGCATCTTCCTCGCCTTCCAGTATCCGATCGAGATCCCCGGCGTGAGCAACGCCTACTTCCTGCGCGCCGCCTACAACGAGATCCGCAAGGCGCGCGGCGAGGAGGAGATCGACCCGATGAGCTTCGCCGACCTGATGGACGAGAAGATGAAGCTCGTCGAGATGGAGGGCGACATGCTCACGCGCTCGGTGAACACCGGCTTCAGCGGCGGCGAGAAGAAGCGCAACGAGATCCTCCAGATGGCCGTGCTCGAGCCGAAGCTCGCCATCCTCGACGAGACCGACTCCGGCCTCGACATCGACGCCCTTCGCATCGTGGCCAACGGGGTGAACTCCCTTCGCAGGCCCGACAACGCGACGATCGTCGTCACGCACTACCAGCGCCTGCTCAACTACATCGTCCCCGACTTCGTGCACGTGCTCGCGAACGGGCGCATCGTGAAGTCCGGCGGCAAGGAGCTGGCGCTCGAGCTCGAGGCCCGCGGCTACGACTGGATCCTCGAGGAGGCGGTGGCGTGATGCAGTCGTACCTCGCCGGCTTCGAGGCGTTCACCAACGACGGCGGCAAGGACGCGCCCCAGTGGGCGCGCTCGCTGCGGCTGTCGGCCATCACGCGGTTCGAGGAGCTCGGCTTCCCGACGACGAAGAACGAGGACTGGCATTTCACCTCCGTCGCGCCGATCGCCGAGCGGGAGTTCGAGCCGCTCGTCGGCCGCCGCGTCGCCAGCGGCGTGTCGCGCGCCGACCTCGCACCCTTCACCTTCGGCGGCGAGGACTGGCACACCCTCGTCTTCGTCAACGGCCGGTTCAACGGCGCGCTCTCCAGCGCGGCCTCGCTCCCCGACGGCGTGTCGGTGATGCCGATCGCGCGCGCGTACGACGAGCTGCCCCTGCTCCTCGAGCAGCATCTCGGCCGCATCGCGTCGATGGATGCCCACACCTTCACCGCACTCAACACCGCGTTCATCAACGATGGCGCTGTGGTGCACGTGGCGAAGGACGTCGAGGTGCAGAAGCCGATCCACCTGCTGTTCGTGTCGGACGAGGGCGCGAAGCACGGTGTCGCGCAGCCGCGCAACCTCATCGTGCTCGACCGGTTCGCGAAGGCGACGGTGATCGAGTCCTACGCCGGGCTCCGCGGGGCCCGGGAGTACTTCACCAACGCTGTCACCGAGGCGGTCATCGGCGATGGCGCCACGCTCACGCACCTCAAGCTGCAGCGCGAGTCGGCGCAGGCCTACCATGTAGGCACCTTCGACGCCCGCCAGGGGCGCGACAGCCACCTCGTGTCGTTCAGCTTCGCCGTCGGCGGCGCGCTCTCGCGCACCAACGTCTACACCGAGCTGCGCGGCGAGGGGTGCGGCGCCACCCTGAACGGCCTCTACCTCGGCGACGGCGATCAGCACATCGACCACCAGACGCGCATCGAGCACGTGGAGCCCAACTGCTACAGCCGCGAGCTGTACAAGGGGATCCTCGACGGCTCGGCGCACGGCGTGTTCAACGGCAAGGTGTTCGTGCACCCTGCGGCGCAGAAGACCGACGGCAAGCAGACGAACAACACCCTGCTGCTCTCCGAGAAGGCGCAGATCGACACCAAGCCGCAGCTCGAGATCTTCGCCGACGACGTGAAGTGCACCCACGGCGCCACGGTCGGCCGCCTGGACGAGACGGCCCTCTTCTACATGAAGAGCCGCGGCGTCAACGCGCGCACCGCCCGCGAGCTCCTCACCTACGCCTTCGCCGCCGACGTGCTGGAGACGCTCGAGCTGGTTGCGGTAAAGGAAGGGCTGGAGGAAGCGGTGCTGAGGAGATATACGACAGACCGGTGAACGGCTCTTCGGTTTCTCGGTTCACGGCCGACCTCGGGACACAGGAGCTTCCCGAGGCACGCCGTAAACCGAAGAACGGAAGCACCGAGAAACAGCCCCCACCCCAGCCCGTCCCGTTGTAGATCCCCCATGTCCGACCTCCAGTCCCTCTACCAGTCCATCATCCTCGACCACAACCGGCGGCCGAAGAACTATGGCGCGCTGGAGGGGGCGACGAGTCGGGCCGAGGGGCGGAATCCGCTCTGCGGCGACGAGGTCGCCGTCGAGCTGAAGGTGGAGGGCGACGTCATCACCGACGTGCGCTTCACCGCCACCGGCTGCGCCGTGTCGCGCGCGGCAGCGTCCATCATGACTCAGGCGGTGAAGGGGAAGACGCGTGCGGAGGCGGAGCGGCTGTTCGAGCAGTTCCATGACCTCGTCACCGGCAAGCTTTCGCTCGAGCCAGCCGACGCGCGCAAGCTGGGCGAGATGGCCGCCTTCAGCGGCGTGTCGAAGTTTCCCATCCGCGTGAAGTGCGCGAGCATGCCCTGGCACACGCTGCGGAAGGCGCTGCAGGGTGAGGGCGGTGACGCCGCCGCGAGCGCCGCCCCGTGAGCGAGTCCCTCGCCACCGGCTTCGCCGACGTCGCCGCCGTGCGTGACGTTGCCGACGGCAAGCTGCTCGGCGTGAAGCTGCCCGACGGCACGCGCGTCTGCCTCTACAACCGGCATGGCACCATCGGCGCGGTGGCGGGCATGTGCACCCATGCGGAGTATCCCATGGACATGGGTTCGCTGCGCGCCGACGGGACCATAGAATGCGGCTGGCATGGCGCGCGCTTCGACTGCCGCACCGGCGCCGTCTGCCGCCCGCCGGCGGTGGAATCACTTCCCGTGTACGAGGTGCGCGTCGAGCGTGATCGTGTGCTGGTCGGGGCCGTCGTGAATGCCGCGAGCGCGGTGGAGCGTGGCGCTTGAGCAACGCGCGTCGCACGGATTTCCCGCTCCTCGCCGCCAACCCTGGGCTGCACTACCTCGACTCCGCCGCCACGTCGCAGAAGCCGCGCGTCGTGCTCGACGCGATGCGCGACTACTACGAGCACGACAACGCCAACCCGCACCGCGGCGCCTATGCGCTCTCGGCGCGCGCCACCGACCGCTATCACGCGGCGCGGGAGCGCGTGGCCCGGTTCCTCGGCGTCGCCGATGCGGACTGCCTGATCTTCACCCGCGGCACCACCGAGGCCCTCAACCTCGTCGCCACGGCGTGGGGGCGCGCCAACGTGCAGGCGGGCGACGAGATCGTCGTCACGGCGCTCGAGCACCATGCGAACTTCGTCCCCTGGCAGCAGCTCGCCCTCGCCACCGGCGCGCGCTTCCACGTCTGCCCGCTCACGGCGGACCATCACGTGGACCTCGACGCGCTGCGCCGGCTCGTCGGGCCGCGCACCAGGGTCGTCGCCTTCAACCACGTATCGAACGCGCTCGGCACGGTGAACCCGGTGCGCGAGATCGCCGCCATCGCGCGGGCGAGCGGGGCGCTCGTCGTCTGCGACGGTGCGCAGGCGGTACCGCACATGCACGTCGGCTTCGACGGACTGGACGTGGATTTCTATGCGTTCAGCGGCCACAAGATGTGCGGGCCGATGGGAATCGGCGGCCTCGTCGGCCGGCGCGCGATCCTGGAGGCGATGCCTCCCTACCAGTTCGGCGGCGACATGATCGAGATCGTCGGCGACGAACGCACCACCTGGAACGTGCTGCCGCACAAGTTCGAGGCGGGCACGCCGAACGTCGCCGACGCCGTGGGCCTCGCCGCCGCCTGCGACTACCTCGACGCGATCGGGATGGATGCCGTGCTGCAGCACGAGCGTGCCCTCGTCCGCCTCGCCACGGAGCGGCTCGCGTCGGTGGAAAGGGTGCACATCTACGGTCCGCCCCCGGCCGAGCGCAGCGGCGTGGTGAGCTTCACCCTCGGCGACATCCACCCGCACGACCTGGCCACCATCCTCGACGAGGACGGCGTCTGCATCCGCGCCGGTCATCACTGCTGCCAGCCGCTGATGCGCCGGCTCGGGGTATCGGCCACCGCGCGCGCGTCGTTCTATCTCTACAACGACGAGTCGGATGTAGAAGCGCTGGTCGGAGCGCTGCAGAAGGCGTGGGCCCTGTTCGCGACGCCCAGCGGCGTCTAGCCCGCCAGCGGCGGCAGCCACTCGCCCCTCTCCCTGCAGGGAAGTAGACTCAACGGAGTCAGTCCTCTCCCTCGTACAGGAGTTCCCCGATGGCTGGTATCGTGCTCCTCGTCGTCGTCCTGCTCGTCCTCGGCGTGGTCGTGAAGTCGGTCAAGATCATCGGCCAGGCCGAGGTGATGGTGGTGGAGCGGCTCGGCCGCTTTCATCGCATCGCGCGATCGGGACTCAACCTGCTGATTCCCTTCGTCGAGCGTCCGCGGCTGCTCGACGTCCGCTACTTCGAGAGCGACGTCGGCGGCACGAAGCGCATCACCTCCGGCTCCACGGCGCGCATCGACCTGCGCGAGCAGGTGCTCAACTTCCCGAGCCAGCCGGTGATCACGAAGGACAACGTCACGATCGACATCGACGCGGTGCTGTACTACCGCGTGGCCGATCCGCAGAAGGCGACGTACGCCGTGCAGAACCTGCCGTACGCGCTGGAGACGCTCACCCGCACGACGCTGCGCAACATCGTCGGCGAGATGGAGCTCGACCAGACGCTCGGCAGCCGCGACATGATCAACAAGCGGATGCGCGAGGTGATCGAGGATGCGTCCGTCGGCTGGGGGGTGGACGTCACGCGCGTGGAGCTGCAGGCGATCGAGCCGCCGCGGGACATCCAGCAATCCATGGAGCTCGTCATGCGCGCCGAGCGCGAGCGCCGCGCCGCAGTGACGAACGCCGAGGCGGGGAAGCGCGCGGCGATCCTCGAGTCGGAAGGCCAGCGCGAGGCGCAGGTGCGCAAGGCTGAGGGCGAGAAGGAGGCGGCGATCCTGCGCGCCGAAGGTCTCGCCCAGGCGCGACTGGCCATGGCGCAGGCGGAAGCCGAGGCCATCCAGCGGATCACGGCGTCGTTGCCCGAGGGCCAGGCGGCGATGTACCTGCTCGGCCTCAAGTACCTGGAGGCGCTGCCGAGCATCACGAAGGGGCCGGGCACGACGATCTTCCTGCCGGCGGAAGCCACGGGCGTGATGGGCGCGCTGGGCGGGATGAAGGAGCTGCTGAAGTCCACCGCCGGCATGGGAGGCGCGGTGGGCGGCGCGAACCAGCCGACGTACCAACCGCCGGCCCCTCGTCCGGCGTTCAAGTCGCTCGCGTCGTCCAGCACGGACGACGGCGGGAACGACGAGAGCGTCTCCTGATCGCGGAGCTGCCCCTTGCCGCAAAGCATCACCCGTCAACGCGCCGAACGGATCGCTCGCGGGCACGCCTGCATCACCTGCCAGGAGTACAGCTACAAGAAGATCACCGTGAAGCCGGCGAGCGAGGAACACCGTCAGGAGCTCGGCGCGGTGTGGCACGTGGTAATGGTGTGCGGCATCTGCGGCACGCACCAGGAGCTCGGCATCGATGAGGACGGGGACATCGTGTATGCGGGGTGAGGACCGTGAACCGTGAACCGTGAACGGTGAACGGTGAACCGGAACAAGGAACGTGAATCGTGAGACGTGAAACGTGAATCGTGACTGCAAGGGCACAGCCGTCCGGCTTCCTTCGAGCATTCTTCCACTTCTCGGGGTGCTGGCACTCGCACCACTCGGCGCGCAGACGGTGCCCGTGCCACCCCTCTCCCCGGCAACCGGCGCGCGGCCGGTGCCGGGGCCGGTGTACGAGATTCCCGGCTTCACGCAGGCGGTGGAGCGTGGGACGCGGACACGTACTGGCCGTCCCGGCGCGAGCAACTGGGTGCAGCACGCGCGTTATTCCATAGATGCGTCGCTCGACGTCGCTACCAACCGCGTGTCAGGATCGGAGCGCGTCACCTACCTCAATAACTCCCCCGACACGCTGCGCCGGCTCGCCGTGCACCTGCGGCAGAACGCCTTCGCCGCCGGCAATCCGCGCAACCAGACGGCGTTCATCACCGGCGGGGTGACACTCGGGCGAGTGGCGGTGAACGGAACCGAGATCCCCGCGCACTCGAGCGGCGTGAACGTGGTACCGATCACGAGCATCGCCAACCAGAAGGGACCGTCGAACACCGGCTACACGGTGGACGGCACGGTGATGTGGATCCCGCTCGACACGCCACTCCTGCCACGCGACAGCGTGCAGCTCGAGATCGCGTGGTCGTACGTACCGTCGCCGTCGCCGTCGGATGGGCGGCAGGGACGCGAGGATCACCTCTACTACATGGGCTACTGGTACCCGCAGCTTGCCGTCTACGACGACGTGAACGGCTGGGTGGCGGACCCGTACCTGCTGCAGGCGGAGTTCTACATGGACCCCGCCGACTACGACGTGCGCCTCACGGTGCCGCACGGCTGGACGGTGGGCGTCACCGGCACGCTGCGGAACGCAGCGGAGGTACTGTCGCCGGAGTCGCGTGCACGGCTGGCCGAGGCGCGGCGCACGGGCAAGGTGGTGACGATCGTCGAGCCCGGTGCGAATGCCGGTGCTGCGTTCGCCGGCACCAGTGCCACGGCCACCTGGCACTGGACTGCCACCAACGTGCGCGACTTCTCGTGGACGACCAGCGACCGCCAGGTCTGGGACGCCACGCGCGCGCTCGTCGGCACGAGCGACACGGTGGACATCAACAGCTTCTACCGCCGCACCGACAAGGCGAAGGCGTGGGCGCTCGGCGGCGCGCGGTTCACGCGCGACGCGATCGAGCAGCTGTCGAAGTACCTGTGGCCGTATCCGTGGCCGGCGATGACGAGCGTGGAGGGGGTGCTCGACAGCGGGGGCATGGAGTACCCGATGATGACGGTCATGCAGCCGTGGGCGGACACGCTGTCGCTCGCCGGCGACCTGATGCACGAGACGGGGCACATGTGGTTCCCGATGCAGGTCGGCTCGAGCGAGACGCGCTACCCGTGGATGGACGAGGGGTTCACGCAGTTCGACGTCGCACAGGGAATGCGCGCGCTGTACGGGGAGCCGCGCACCGGTGGACGTCCTGGGGACTCGGAGCCGGGGCAGCGCGAGCTGTACCTGATGGCGGCGCGGGCGGGCTACGACATGCCCCTCATGCTGCCGGGCGACCAGTACTCGCCGCAGCTGTACTTCATCATGTACTACGACAAGACGGCGCAGGTGCTCGCCGCGCTACGTGGCATGCTGGGCGAGGAGACCTTCCATCGAGGCCTGCGCGAGTACGGCCGCCGCTGGACGAACCGGCACCCGTACCCGTACGACTTCTTCAACACGATGGCCGAGGTGAGCGGCAAGGACCTCGGCTGGTTCTGGACGACGTGGTTCTACGAGCCGTGGCCGCTCGACCAGGCCGTGGCGTCAGTGAGGACGCGTGGCGCCTCGACGGAGATCACGATCGAGGATCGCGGCCTCGCGCCAATGCCGGTGACGCTCGCCGTGACGCGCGCCGATGGGAGCGTCAAGCACGTGGAGGTGCCGGTGAGCGTGTGGCTGGGGGGCGCACGGAAGTACGTGGTTCGCGTGCCGGCCAGACCGACGGTGACGAGGGTGGAGATCGATGCGCAGGGGCTGTTTCCGGATGTGAATCGTGACAACCAGGGGTGGGGGCGCAAGTGACTCAACGACAACTGATGTACTTCGTACTCCGTATCGCGTATCGCGACCTGAGGACTGCCATTTCCAATGCACTGACGCATCTCGAGGTGCATTGGAGAGGCGTGGGTGTCGGTCGCAGTACGAGATACGTGGTACTTGCTACATCGGTTGTCGTTGGCGCTCTCGCCTGCGCATCGGTGCCCGTCACCGAAGCGCCCATTCCCATCCGCGTCCTCACGTACAACATCCGCTCCGGCAACGGGAACCTCGACTCCACTGCCGCCGCGATCCGCGCGCAGTCGCCGGACATCGTGGCGCTGCAGGAAGTGGACGTGCACTGGGCCGATCGCAGCGCCTTCGCCGACCAGGTATCGGAATTAGCGGCGAAGCTGGGCATGCAGGCGCGGTTCGCGCCCATTTATGTGCTTCCGGGCCTTACTCCTGGTGCCGCGCCACGCGAGTTCGGCGTCGCGCTGCTCAGCAGGTACCCCATCGTGCGCTTCCGCAACGACACCATCGCGCGCCTGTCCACGCAGGTGCAGGACCCGACGCCCACGCCGGCGCCCGGGCTGCTCGACGCGATGCTGGACGTCCAGGGACATCCGGTGCGCGTATTCAACACGCATCTCGACTACCGGAAGGACCCCGCCGTGCGCGCACAGCAGGTGCAGCAGATGCTCGGCTTCATCGGCGACCTGAGCGTGCCGACGCTCGTCTTCGGCGACATGAATGCCGCGCCCACCGCGCCCGAGCTTCAACCGCTGCTCGCGCGACTCCACGACGCGTGGGCCAGCTCCGACACGCCGGGCTTCACCTACCCGGCCGAGGCGCCACGCGAGCGGATCGACTACGTGCTGGTATCGCGACAGTTCACTGTGAAGAGCATCCGCGTGCCGGACACGCAGGCATCCGATCACCGGCCGGTGGTGGCGGAGCTGGTGCTCCACTGAGAGATCTCATCCCGCAGGCACGCAGTGCCTGTCGGGAGCTGCTCTCCTCGCGCCAGGGCTCGAACAGCGGGAGAGGAAACGGCGGAAAGAGATGAAACGGCAGGATCGGCTCCTCGAGTGATCTTCGCTCCGCTCATCGAGGCTGTCCCCTGCACCCCCACAGTCTCCTCTATTGATTGGAACGACCTCCGGACGCGTCGTGGCGCACGGACGCATCCCGAACGAGGAGAGATCCTGCCTTTTCAAGCCGTTCCGCCGTGTCCTCTTCCCTGATTTGGTCAGGAGTGTCCGCCCTCGAGTTTGCGTATCACCCGACACGGATTCCCCGCGGCGAACACGTCGTCCGGCACGTCGCGGGTGACGACGCTCCCTGCCCCGATCACGGCGCGTGAGCCGATGCGCACGCCGGGAAGGATGATCGCGCCGCCGCCGACCCAGACGTCGGAGCCGATCTCCACTGGTCTTCCGTACTCCTCGCGCCGGCGCTGCACCGCGTCGAGCGGGTGCATGGCGGTGTAGATCTGCACTGCCGGCCCGAACAGGGTGAAGCTGCCGACACGAACCCGGCAGACGTCGAGCACCACGCAGTTGAAGTTGAAGAAGACGCGCTCGCCCAGCTCGATGTTCGTGCCGTAGTCGCAGTAGAAGGGCGGCTGCATCCACACGGAATCGCCACCAGCTCGGGATCGAGCGGATCGTAGTGCTCTCCGGCCAGCATCTTCTCGCGTTGGATGCTCATCTCTCCCTCTGGGTGACGTCGTCGTCATTCGTTCGCCCGGATCAGCGCGCGCAGCGTGTCGATCGTGTCGATCTCCGACACCGGCTTGTCGGTGCGCCAGCGTGCGATGCGCGGAAAGCGGACCGCCACGCCGGACTTGTGGCGCGGCGAGCGCTGGATGCCCTCGAACGCGAGCTCGAACACCTGCACCGGCTCCACGTGGCGCACCGGCCCGAACTTCTCCAGGGTGTGGCGGCGGATCCACGCGTCGAGCGTGCGGATCTCCGCATCCGTGAGGCCGGAGTACGCCTTGGCGAAGGGGACGAGCGCATCACCATCGCGCACGGCGAAGGTGTAGTCGGTGTGCAGCAGCGCGCGTCGCCCGTGGCCGGGCTGCGCGTAAATCATCACCGCATCCACGCTGAACGGCTGCACCTTCCACTTCCACCAGCTCCCCTTGCGACGCCCCACGCCATACGCCGAATCGCGGCGCTTGAGCATCAGGCCCTCCGCGCGCCGCTCGCGCGCCGCGGCCTGCGCCGCCTCGGCATCGTCCCACGTCGCCACTTGAACGATGGGGGATGGAATGAACGTCGGCTCGGGCCAGGTGTTCGCCTCGACGAGCAGCGCGTCGAGCATCCGCCGGCGCTCGAGCAGCGGCTCCTCACGCAGGTCGCGGCCGGCGAGCTCCAGCAGGTCGTACGTCACGAGCACCACCGGCACTTCGGCGAGTATCTTCGGGCCGAGCTTCTTGCGACCGATGCGACGCTGGAGCTGCGCGAAGGGAAGCGCTTCGCCGTTCGACCAGGGCATGATCTCGCCGTCGAGCGCCGTACCGTCCGGCAGGCGTTCGGCGGCGGCGACGAGCTCGGGGAAACGATCGGTCACCAGCTCGCCGCCGCGCGACCAGATATAGGTGCGGCCACCGCGGCGGATCACCTGCGCCCGAATGCCGTCCCACTTCCACTCGGCCTGCCACTCGTGTGGCTCGCCGAGCGCGGGCAGCTCGTCCTCGAGCGCGTAGGCGAGGTAGAAGGGATAAGGACGCGACTCATCGGCATCGGCGGCGTCGGTAGCGACGAGCGCGCTGAAGCCCTCCGGCGTGGGGACCCAGTTCCCGCCGAGCCGGTGCGCGATCACCCCTTCCTCCACGCCACTCGCGCGCGACAGCGCGCGCACGACGAGCTGCTCCGACACGCCGACGCGGAAGGCGCCGGTGATCAGCTTGTTCCAGATGTAGCGCTCGGTGCCCGAGAGCTCGCGCCACGATGCGAGCACCGTCTCGCGCTGCTCCGCCTCCGTCATGTCGACGAGCGGCAGGATGCGACGCTCTACCCACTCGTGCAGCGGCAGGTCATCGGCACGCGTCGCGTCCTCGGTAAGCACCCGCTCCGGAAGCACGAGTGAGATCGTTTCGGCGAGGTCACCGACCGCGTGGTAGCTCTCCTCGAACAGCCATTCCGGTACCTGCGACACTTCCATTGCCCACGCGGCGAGCCGGCGCACGGGGATCAGGCGCTTCGGTCGGCCGCCGGCGAGGAAGTACACCGCCCACGCCGCGTCGGCGGGAGCGGCAGTGGAGAAATAATCCGCCATCGCCGCGACCTTGCGGTTGGTGCTCGTCGTGGCGTCGATGTCGGTATACAGCTGCGCGAATGCCTTCACGACGTCGTTTCCTCGCCGGCGACGGCTCCGACGTCGTCGTCCACTTCCCCCTCCCCCTCCCCCTCCCACTGGCTGGCGATGGTGCGCGTGCGCAGCCCACGCTCCTCGAGGTAGCGCGCCACCGGCTCGCGGTAGCCGTGCGTCACCCACACGCACTCGGCGCCGGTGGCGTCGATGGTGTTCATGAGTGACGGCCAGTCCACGTGATCGGAGAGCACGAAGCCCCGATCGAGCGCGCGTCGCCGGCGTGCGCCGCGCACGCGCATCCACCCGGAGGCGAAGGCGGTAGAGTGGTCGCCGAAGCGGCGCAGCCAGGTGCTCCCCGCTGCGGAAGGTGGCGCGACGACCAGGCTTCCGGCGAAGCGCGTCCCCTTCGGCATCGTCGCGACCGCCGTCGTCGGCGGTAGCGTCACCCCCGAGTCGCGATAGTCCTGGGTGAGCCGCTCGACCGCGCCGTGGGTGTAGATCGGCCCGATGTCGGCGCCGAGCACGCCGGCGAGGATCCGCTGCGCCTTGCCGAGCGCGTAGCCGTAGACCACGGACGCTCGCCCTTCAGCGGCATTGTCGCGCCACCAGTCGCGCAGCTCGTGGAAGATCTCGGCCTGTGGACGCCAGGTGTAGATCGGGAGCCCGAAGGTGGACTCGGTGACGAAGGTGTGGCAGCGCGCGACCTCGAATGAGGTGCACGTCGGGTCAGGCTCCGTCTTGTAGTCTCCCGACACCACCCACACCTCGCCGCGATGCTCCAGTCGCACCTGCGCCGAGCCGAGGATGTGGCCGGCGGGAATCAGGGTGACGGTGACGTCATTGATGCGGACCGGCGCACCGTAGTCCACCAGCTCGATGGACGCCTCCGTGCCGAGCCGCGTGCGGAGCACTCGCTCGCCTTCGCGAGCGGCGAGGTAGTGGCGGGTTCCCCATCGCGCGTGGTCGCCGTGCGCGTGTGTGATGACGGCGCGAGCCACCGGCGACCACGGATCGATGTAGAGATCTGCCGCTGGGCAGTAGAGGCCGCTTGGTGTGGTGGTGAGCATCGGGGACGGTGTTGACCCAATCGCGGGTGCGCCATCCCCTGCACGAAGAGTCGTGCCGCGGGACTGCTATCCGTTCCGCACCACGTCCTGGCAGTCGATCGTGCCCTTGAGGCCGACGCCGTCCTTCGTCTTCGCGTCGAAGGTGACCTTGCCGGTCTTGCCCTGATCCTGCACCGTGACGGTCCCGCTGCCCCCCTTGTTCGACGATTCGGGGCGGGTGTTCACGTCGTACGAGTGGCCGCCGCTGCCGAACAGGGGGCCGAACTGCACGGTCATCTGGAAGGTCGAGGTGCCGCTCGCCGCGGCCTTCGTGTTGGGGACGACGAGCTGCAGGCTGCTGAACTGCTTCGGGTCGGTGGTATCGATCGAGTACTGGTTCCCCCACGCGTGCTCGCCCGCGAGGCCGTAGCTGCAGCCGGTGTCCTTCATCTCCACGTCGTACGTGCCGGCATTGTCGCCGCCGGTCACCTCGAGGTGGATCTTCCCCTTCGACGCGCCAGCCGAAGCGTCACTCGTCGCCGCTGTGCTCGACGGGCTGCCGGTGGAGTCGGCCGTCGCGCTCTCCTTGGTCGAGCAGGCGGTGGCGAAGGTGATGAGCGACAGTGCCGCCATCATGGCGCGGGGACGGACGAGGAACGACGCGGCGTTCGATCGGATCATCGAGCAGCTCCCTGATGCGAGTTGAGTGGATATCCATCCTTCGCAGGCGACGCTACGGGGCGCGCCACCGACACACAAGTAGGACGCGCCGAAGCCAGCCAGCCTCTCACGGCTCGCAACTAGAGTTCTAGTTGACAAGCCGGACCGGGGACGATACTATCTCCTAGAACTCTAGGAGGTCAGATGCGGATCGCGTTCACCGACCGGGAGCTGGATGTGATGGCCGTCCTCTGGGATCGAGGCCCATCCACCGCTGCAGAAGTGCGCGAGCACCTCACCGACGAGCTGGCGTACAACACCGTCCTCTCCATGCTCCGTATCCTCGAGGACAAGGGCTACGTCGGGCACACCGAGGAAGGACGAGCGCATCGCTACTTCCCGCGCGTCGCACGGGAGGCGGCTGGGAGCAGCGCCCTCGCCCGACTCACGGAAAAGATCTTCGGCGGGTCGGCCGAGCTGTTGCTCACGCACCTGGTGCGCGATCGCTCGCTGGACGAGGCGGAGCTGAAGCGGCTTCGGCGTCTCCTGGATGAACGCATCCGCAAGGGGGAGGGCCGCAAGTGATCGCCGCCTGGATGCTCCGCACTGCGATGGTCACCGGGATCACCGCGCTGGCCGCGCTGCTAGTCGAGCATGGCGCTCGCGCCCAGCGTCGTCCCGTTCGCTTCATCTGGGTCGGCGCCCTCTTCGTCGCGTTGTCCCTCTCGCTCGGTCGACTCCTGCTGGGTCCTCGCGCCGAAGCAGCGTCTCCTTCCATCGGGGCGCGTGAGGCAGCGGTGCCAGGCCGGTTGCCACATACTGGCACTGACAGGCCTGTGCCCGCGACCGGGTTCTCATCCGTGCGTGCACGGCTCGATGTCGTGGCGATTCCCGGCTGGCTCTCCGCGCTCGACGAGCCGCTGCTGATCGCGTGGTCGCTCGGCTCGGCGATCTGGGCGGCGTTGCTGGTCGGCGCGGCCGTCCGAGTGCGGAGGCAGAGTCGTTCGTGGGGCGCGATGTCCCTCGACGGCGTGCCCGTGCGTGTGTCCGCCGACACCGGTCCGGCGCTGCTCGGCATCCGCCACTATCGCATCGTGATGCCGTCGTGGGTGCTGCACCTCGAGCCGGAGCAGCAGCGGATGGTCCTCCTGCACGAGCGGGAGCACGCACGGGCTGCCGATCCCGTGTGCCTGCTCGTCGGTGCGCTGTTCGTACTGCTGGAACCGTGGAATCCGGCAGTGTGGCTGATGTATCACCGTCTCCGCTTCGCCGTCGAGGCGGACTGCGATGCACGGGTGCTCTCGCAGGCCACCGATGTTCGCAGCTACGGCGAGCTGCTGCTCGACGTCGGTGCTCGATCGACAGGCGGCCTGGCTCCCGTTGCCGCGCTTTCGGAAGCTCCCTCGATTCTCGAACGGAGGATATCGCTCATGACGCAACCGCCTGCCGCACGTCCACGCCTGCGAAGCACCACGGCGCTGGCGACAGCCGTCCTGCTCGCGTTCGTCGCATGCCAGGTCCCTCGTCCGGCCAGCCCATCACCCGCAGCAGCCGACTCGCAGCCGGGCGTGGCGGGATCATCAGCGAGCAGTGCTGCGGCAGGCAAGCGTGCGATCGTGACACTGACCTCGCTCGGACTGGAGGGCACGGGCCCCGCCGTCACGATCCTCGTGTTCGCTGACGGACCGGCGCGAATCGGCATCGGCAATGAGGCACTGTCCCCGCTCACCGACACCCTGCGCCTTTCGAATCTTCCGTCCATGGCGATCGACGTCACCGACAGCGATGTCCATCTGCGACTCGTCGGCTCGGGCAGGATGAAAATCGATGCCAGGGTGTCGAACGGTGCGGCAGCCAACTTCTCGGCCACCGGCTCGGACCTCGTGGTGCTCAAGGGCGGCACTGGCGTCCAATTCGGAACACGAACTGCCCGGTCTCCAAAAGGGTGAGAAAAGAAGACGGCCCCCGCGAGGGGGCCGTCCTGCTTACAGTGGTTGCATCAGCCTGACTGCAGCGGCGTCCATGCAGCCGAGCGCAGCCTTACTGATCCGCCACCACCCCGATCTGCTTCGTCGAGTTGATGAAGTTGGCGATGTCCTCCTTCAGCTGCTTCGCCGACGCCTGGTTCAGGTAGGCCATGTGCCCGCTCTCGTAGTACTTCAGGCTCACGCGATCCTTGTACGTCTGGTCGAAGCCGAGATGGTCGAAGGTGTACTCGGCGTTGGCGAACGGCGTCGCGGTGTCGTAGTAGCCGGCGCCGTTCATCACCTTCAGGTACGGGTTCTTCGCCATCGCCAGGCGGAGCGACTCGATCTCGCTCGGGAAGCCGCTCCGTCCCGCGAGCGAGCCGTAGTCCCACCGGCCGGCATGCCCGCCCATGTAGTACTGCAGGTCGCTCGTGTACTTCAGGTCGTCGTGCAGGTAGCGCATGAAGGCGCTCATGAACGCGCCGGACGGCGCGACGTCGCTCGGGTCGAAGTCCTGGCGTGTGCTGCTCGCGTTGCCCGTCAGCGCCGTGAGCCGGCTGTCGTACCGGCCGAGGATGAGGCGCTGGTCGCGCAGCAGCTCGGTGCGGTAGGTGCCCGGGTCGATGCGCAGGTTGGTGTTCTGCACGAACGTCGGCGACACGCCGGTGAGGCGCGCGATCTTCTGCGCCTCGCTCGCGCGCTCGGCCGCGGTGAGCCGGTTCCCCTTCGCGAGGGCGACGAGATAGTCGCCGAAGGCGTAGTCGCGCGCCTGCTGCACCACCTGCTGCAGGGTCAGGCGCTGCAGGTCGGCGGGGAGCTTGTGGTGGTACCACGCCGTCGCCGTGTAGGTGGGCAGGATGCTCGAGTACGCGATGTCGTTGGCGGGCGAGGGCTGGATGTACTGGAAGTCCAGCACGGTGCCGAGGAGCATGATGCCGTTGAGCTGGATGCCCTCGTCGTCCTGCAGCTCGCTGGCGAGGCCGGCCGAGCGGAAGGTGCCGTAGCTCTCACCGAACAGGTACTTGGGCGAGCCCCAGCGGCCGTACTTGTCGAGGTAGTCGCGGATGAACTCGCCGAACATCTTGATATCGTTCTCGGCGCCGGTGAAGTCGGTGGCCTTCACCCCCTTGGCCGGCCGCGAGTAGCCGGTCATCATCGCGTCCACCTGCACGAGGTCGGTGACGTCGAGGGGCGAGTACGGGTTGGCCACGAGATTGTAGGGGGGCGCGGGCTGCGCGCCGTTGGGGCCCATCTCCGGGTGCTTCGGCGCCATGATCCCCATGTCGAGCCAGATGCTCGCCGAACCGGGGCCGCCGTTGAAGAAGAAGGTGACCGGCCGCTTCGTGGCGTCCTCGCCGTCCTTCGTGTAGGAGATGTAGAAGACCTGCGCCTTCGGCTTCCCGTTCTCGTCCTTGAGGACCATGGTGCCCGTGTGCGCCGTGTAGGCGAGGGGCCGTCCGTTGATGGTCGTGGTGTGGTGGGTGACGGAGACCCGTTCGGCCACGGGGACGCCGACGCTGTCGGCCGCCGTGTCGGACGCGGCGGCGCCAGGCGCGCCGGGTCGGCCCTGGGCGCGGCCGCCGGGAGCGTTGGGACGCTGGGCGACGGCGGTTCCGGCGATGAGGAAGGAAGCTGCAGCGGTCAGCAGCAGCGGACGCACGGGCATGGCGGGTACTCCGGTTGGAAGGTCAGATTGTGTCCACGATGTTCTAGCGCACGACCTCGCGCGAACGTTGGAAATCATATGGACTGACAATCCATCGGCCGCAACCCACCACCCCCGCCCGACCGATGCTCTCCAGACTCATCACCGCTGCCGGACGCCGCGCCCTCATCATCGGGGCCGTGGCCCTCGCCGCCACCATTGCCGGCGCTGCCCTGAAGTTCTCGGGGGCCGGCGACATCCTCGTCTTCGCCGTCACCGCCGTGGCACTGGCCAGCCTGGCGTCCGTGGTCGGGGAGGCGACCGACCAGCTCGGGACGCGCATGAGCCCGGGCGCCACCGGGGTCGTGCAGTCGGCGCTCGGCAACCTGCCGGAGCTGTTCATCAGCATCTTTGCGCTGAAGGCCGGCCTGGTGGTGGTGGTGCAGACGGCGCTGATCGGCTCCATCCTCGCCAACAGCCTGCTCGTGCTCGGCGCGGCGTTCGTCGTGGGTGGGCTGAAGCATGGCACGCAGACCTTCGGCACGAGCGCCGTGCGCATGACGGCGATGCTCCTCGTGCTCTCCGTCGCCTCGATGGCAATCCCGACCCTTGCCACCGCGCCGGGCGCGCCGGACTTCGGCCATGCGAAGTTCCTCAGCGTGGTGACGGCAGTCGTGCTGCTGCTCGTGTTCGCGGGCAGCATTCCCCTCTCCATCAAGGGGAGCATCGGGCCGAAGCACGAGCGGGAGGCCGAAGCCGAGCGGAAGGAGCATACGCCGGGCGAGCCGCACTGGTCGCTTGCCGCGAGCCTCATCGTGCTCGGGCTCGCGGGCCTTGCCGCAGCACTGGTGTCGGACTGGTTCGTCGCCGCCCTCACGCCCTCGATGGCGCGGCTCGGCCTCTCGGAGGAGTTCGTCGGGCTGGTGATCGTCGCCGTCGCCGGCAACGCGGTGGAGAACGTGGTCGGCATCACGGCGGCGGCGCGCAACCAGGGTGACCTCGCGGTGAGTCTCATCCTCAACAGCAGCCTGCAGGTAGCGCTGCTTCTCGTGCCGGTTCTGGTGCTGCTCAGCCTCGTGCTCGGCGGGCCGATCCTCACGCTCGTCGTGTCGCCGCTGCTGATGGCCGCGCTGGCGCTGGCCGCCATCCTCGCCGCGCTGATCATCTTCGACGGCGAATCCACTTACGTGGAGGGGATGGCGCTGATCGGGCTCTACATCATCATCGCGGCGAGCGTGTGGTACGGGAGGCCGGTGGGGGGATGACCACTCACGCATTCGCCTCTTGACTCTATAGCACGCTATAGGGTCGATCTTCCTTCCAGTCCTGGACATGGCGCGTAGCGCCTCGGAGGGAAGAGATGACCGTGACACGATCGGCGAAATCATCCACGGTGGCTGCGGGGAATCTCGGCTTCCCGCCAATCGGCCTCGCCCGCGAGCTCAAGTTCGCGCTCGAGCGGTTCTGGACGGGCGGCTCGCCCGAACAGCTCGGGCGCGTCGCGCTCGAGCTGCGGCAGCGACACTGGCGCCTGCAGGCGGAGGCGGGGCTCGGCTTCATCCCGTCGAACGACTTCTCGCTGTACGACCACGTGCTCGACACCGCCGTCCTCGTGGGGGCAGTCCCCCCGCGCTTCGGTGGCCGCAACGGCTTCACGGACCTGGCGACGTACTTCGCGATGGCGCGCGGGACCGACGACGTGCCGGCGATGGCGATGACCAAGTGGTTCGACACGAACTACCACTACATCGTCCCCGAGCTCGAGTCGGCCGGCACGCTGCAGGTGGGCTCGGAGAAGCCGCTGAGCGAGTACCGCGAAGCTCGCGCGATCGGCATCGAGACGCGCCCCGTGCTGCTCGGGCCCGTGTCGTTCGTGCTGCTGTCACGCACTAGGGGAGATCGTGCGGCACTGGTGAGGCGCGTGGCCGAAGTGTATCGCGAGGTGCTCGACGGCCTGGCGAGTGCCGGCGCGCGATGGGTGCAGCTCGACGAACCGTGCCTCGGGCTCGACCTTTCCCACGAGGAGCGCGACCTGTTCGACATCGCCTACTATCGAATGGCGAACCGGTCCCGACAGGGTGGGCCGAAGCTGTTCGTCGCGACCTACTTCTCCGACCTTCGCGAGCAACTCCCGCTCGCGCTCCAGCTTCCCATCTGGGCGCTGCACCTGGACCTCGTGCGCGCGCCGGGACAGCTCGCACCGGCTCTCGCCGGCGCTCCGTCGCACCTGACGCTGTCGCTCGGCGTCGTGAATGGGCGAGGGGTCTGGCGCACCGATCTCGATCGCGCGCTGACGCTCGTCCGTCGTGCCGTGGACCGCCTCGGCCCCGGGCGCGTGCAGGTGGCGCCGTCATGCTCGCTCCTGCACGTACCGGTGGACGCAGACGCCGAAACCACCCTCGATCCGTCGCTCAGGAATCGTATCGCCTTCGCGAAGCAGAAGCTGGAGGAGGTGGTCCTCCTCGCGCACGCGGCGACCGAGGACGATTCGGCCGTGCGCGACCGCATCGCCGATCACCGCCAGGCGACCGAGGCATGGCACGTGGATCCTCGCTCGCGGGACGTGGAAGTGCGGCGTCGCGCGGCGTCGATCACCGGCGGGATGCTGGCCCGGCATTCCACGTTCGGCGAGCGCCGCAAGCTCCAGGCGAAGCGGACGCCTCTCCCTCCGCTGCCCACGACGACGATCGGATCGTTGCCGCAGACCGCGGAGCTGCGCCGGATGCGCGCCGCGGCACGGAAGGGCCACGTCACGACCGCAGAGTACGAGACCTTCCTGCGCCAGGAAATCGAGCACGGCATCCGTTTCCAGGAGGAGGCCGGGCTCGACGTGCTCGTGCACGGGGAGTTCGAGCGCACCGACATGGTGGAGTTCTTCGCCGCACGATTGAATGGCTTTGCCTTCACCGAGCAGGGATGGGTGCAGAGCTACGGCTCGCGCTGCGTGCGGCCGCCGCTCCTCTACGGCGACGTCTCACGCCCGCGCCCGATGACGGTCCGCTGGTCGCGGTTCGCCCAGTCGCTGACCTCGCGGCCGGTGAAGGGGATGCTCACCGGTCCGGTGACGATGCTGCAATGGTCCTTCGTGCGCGAGGATCTTCCCGCCCCTGACGTCGCCGCGCAGGTCGCACTCGCGCTGCGCGACGAGATCGCCGACCTGGAGGAGGCTGGCATCCGGATGATCCAGGTGGACGAGCCGGCCCTGCGCGAAGGGCTGCCGCTTCGCGGTGACGAGCGGTCGGAGTACCTGACCTGGGCGGTGGACGCGTTCAGGCTTGCCACCGCTGGCGCGCGCGACGAGACGCAGGTGCACACGCACATGTGCTACGCCGACTTCGGTGGAATCCGCGACGCGGTCGTGCGCATGGACACGGACGTCATCTCCCTCGAGGCAGCGCGGTCCACGATGGAGTCACTGGAGGCGTTCGGTGGCGATGGCTACACGAGCGGCATCGGCCCCGGGGTGTACGACGTTCACTCGCCGCGCGTGCCGTCGGCGGAGGAGATGACCGCCGGCATCCATCGGGCGCTCGAGGCGTTCACGCCGGAGCAGATCTGGATCAACCCGGACTGCGGGCTCAAGACGCGGTCGTGGGACGAGGTGCGCGAGGCGATCCCGCACA
The DNA here is from genome assembly GCA_036377775.1 of Gemmatimonadaceae bacterium. Lineage (GTDB taxonomy): Bacteria > Gemmatimonadota > Gemmatimonadetes > Gemmatimonadales > Gemmatimonadaceae > AG11. The sequence goes on from DASUXT010000028.1 coordinate 93,008, forward strand.
TGGTGGCTGCGGCTCATCAGGTGCGGGAGGCGATCGGCGCCTCAGCGTGAGTAGGCCACCAGCGCGAGCGGTACGGCGCGCAGCGCACTCCACCGGTGCATCGCGCCGCCGCCCTCGCGCACCAGCATCTGCGCCGAGATGCCGCCATCGAGGAGCACCGCGTCGCGCGCACCGAGCGACCCCATCACGGCGGCCATCTCGGGGACGGTGAGCCCGAACGGCACGAAGCCGAGCGAGCCGCCCATCGCATCGAAGCGCGTGAGCGCAACGATCAGCCGGCCATCGCCGAGGCGGCCGATCGCCGCCCGCGCGTCGCGGTGCGTGACGTCGAGTGCGCCGTCGTCGCCGCGCAGCGCGGCGGGGACCTCGCCGGCGGCGAGCAGCGTGGGATACGACTGGAACGCCCACCGCACGCCGCGCGGCCGCGCGTGCCAGAGCGAGTCGCCATGCAGCCAGTGCACGGCTCCCGACGAGTCGATCACCATTGCCGTGGAGAGCGGGCCGTGCATCGGCGAGAGACGCTGCTCGCCGTCGAGGACGACCCACCCCCACGGCACCGACTCGATGAACTGTCCGGCGTTGACGGCGAACGACGCCTCAGTGGGCGCCTGCTGCACGCGCCAGGCGGCACGTCCGCCGTCATCGGCCACCAGCGCGAGCTGGAGCTGCGCCGGGTCGAGCCGCGCGACGACGAGGCGCGTGCGCCACGCTTCGCCCGTACCGGCGAGCTCGAGCTCCGCCCACTCCACTCCGGGCGTGGCGCGCTTCCACTGCGCGCCACGCGCCAGGACGGTGGAAGCACCGGCGTCGTTCCACCGCGTCGGCGCCGCGTCGCCGCGCCACCACGAGTGCCAGCGTCCCTCGACGCGCACGGCGAGCCGCGACGCGGGCAGCGGACGTGCCGACGGCTGCGCCGCGGCGACGGGCGCGCAGAGCGCGACCGCCACTACGAGCGCAGCACGTCGGTGCCACGTCATCCCTGCACCCCGAATGCGCGCATGACGGCGGCGATGCGTGCCCGCTGCGCCTCGAGGAGCGCATCCTCGTGGTCCGTCCAGAAGTGCGCGCCACCCTTCGCCTTCGTCACGTACCAGCGCTCGATGCGCTCGCGCGCGCGCGCGAACTGCTCCTCGGAGAGTCCGCTTTTCGCCGGCCCTTCGTTCGCCGCGTCCTGCTCCGCCTGGCGGTAGCGCTCGTTCAGCGCACTGGCCACCCGCGACAGGCTGTCGTCACGCACGAGCGAGGCGGGCTTGGGTGGCACCGCGCCGCACTTCCGCACCGCGGCGACCGTGTCCGGCTTGGGATCGAAGTTCACGCCGAGGATCTGGCGGTACATCTCGAGCTGGAGGCGGACGGCGGTAGCCGAGTCGCCCTTGCGCTGCGCCTCCATCGCGCCGTTCATGTACTTCTGCCACGCCGCCGACGCGTGCTCGCGGAATGCGGGATCGGACTTCATCCGCCGGTCCACCTCGGCACTGCGTTCGCGCGAGCGCTCCTGGAACACAGCCCGCTGACATTCGGTTATCGTGCGCTCGCGCTGCCGGAAGGCATCGACTTCCGCCGCGTCCGTGCCGCGCAGATCGGCGAGCTTCCGGTTGACCTCTTCCATCTTCGCACGCGCCTCATCGCTCTCGCGGCGCTTCGCCGCGATCGCTTCCATCCCGCGCAGCACGCGCTCCAGCGTGTCGGCCGAGAGCTCCGAGCCGAGCGCGGAAGGGTCGTTCGTCGACGCCATCGTGATGCGCCCCGCTCGCCCGCGGCGCTGGCCGCCCGTCGCGTTGGCAGCGGTGTCCTTCCCGTCCGCCTTCGGGTCCACCTTCTCGGCCGCCTTGTCCACCACCTTCTCGGCGATCTTCCGCTTGATGAACCCACCGAACTGCGCGTGCGCGGCGCGCGGAGTGACGAACGCGGCGAGTAGCGCGGCGAGCAGCGTGGCGCTGGCGAGTGGTCTGCGCATGATGACTCCTGTGACGTCTACGATGAGTGATCCGCGAGCGCGCGTGTGTGCGTCGCTCACCAGCAGATGCCGAGCGGCGCCTTGCCGATCGGGGCCTGAGTATCCTTGAATTGCTTCCTCTTGCAGAATGCGCCGTCGGTGCCGTCGAGCCTCGCGCCGGTGGGCGCCTCGAGCATGCGCGAGGCGCGGCGCTCGCGTCCGCGGTACGGCTGGTCGAGGATGGGCAGCACCAGGGGACCGAGCGGCTTCGCCATCATCGCGCGGCGCGCGGGAACGGGACGCAGGTCGTCGTACCAGCTCCGCCGCTGTGTGGCGTCCACCGGATAGGGACCGAACACCGTGCGCCAGCCGCGGCCGTCGATCACGTTCCAGCTGGCCTTGTTCCATTCCATCGCGGCGGGAACGCCGGCGTGTTTCGTCAGGTCGGTGACCGGCTCCCATCCCTGGCAGGCGATGCCCGTTCCCTGCGGCGCATCCATGCAGGCGTTGTCGTGCAGGATGCTTCCGACGGCGACCCCGAGCTCCACCGACGCCATGCGGGTGCCGTCGGGCATCGTGAAGTAGTCGTGCCAGCGCGGCTGCACCCAGCCGTAGATCTCCGGCACGCCACCCGAGCAGGCAGGACCCAGCCCGCCAAAGCACTGTTCGCCCGTGCGCGGCACCGCCCAGTTGAACGTCCGCCGCGCCTGGTCGAGCGTCATCGGCGCGCCGGCCCACGCGCCGAAGCGCTGCTCGCGCTCGGAGGACTGGGCGAGCTCGCGCCAGATGTCGCGCCACGGCTTGCCGCCAACGAGTGCGTTCACCTGCGTGCGCAGCTCGTTGCCGGTGGGCTCGCGCTTCAGGATGTGACTGTAGAGGATCGCGGCGACGCCGATCTCCTTCCACCGCGACACGAGCTCCTCCTCGGGGAAGTCGGACGCCGCGGCGGCGCGGAGCCAGGGCTGCTGGTGCAGACGCTCACCCTCGAGCCACCAGCGCAGGTTCGCTGACCGGCCGGCGCGATATGCGCGCTGGGCGATGACGTCGCGCGACTCGACCGGCGTCTCGCGCGCGCTGTCCGCCATCGCGCCCCCGCCGCCCACGGCAACATAGCTCTCGTCGACGATCACCGTGTCGGAGGTAGTCATCCGGCTCACGCGGCTCGCGCCGTAATCGGCGCGCACGGCGTAGGTGTAGCGGCGTCCCGCTTCCACCTTGCGGTCCACGTACGTCGTGTCGAGCGGATGCGCGGGATAGAGCCGTCCCCACCCGTTCGGCGGTGCGAGCCGGCCGATGAAGTAGCCGACGACGCCGTCGGTCTTCGGCCAGGAGACGGTGATCTCCGTCGAGCCTGTCTGCTTCGCGACGACGGCCTGTACGGGCAGCAGCGGCGCGCGCTCGACGCGAGGGTCGGGACGTTGCGCGAGCGCAGCGCAGGGAGCGATGACGAGAAGCAGCGTGCGGAGCATACGCATGACGAGTGGCGGCGTGTGGTGGGCGTGATGGGAGCGTGAGCGCCGCGGTCTAGCGGTCGATGTCGATGGTGAAGACCGTCACTCGCACGGCCGATGTCGCATCCCGGGAGATCGCGAGGATCTGCCCGCGCCCCACGTCGGTCCCCGTGACGCGGCCGGCGTCCGTCACACGCAGGATGCCGGGATCAAGCGACAGCCATCGTGCGCCGGCGGACGCATGCAGCTCGGTGTCCTCACCGCGGCGGAGTGAGACGTGGGCGCCCAGCGAGACGAGCACGCTCGTCATTCCGCCCTCGCCCGCTGTCGGCAGGCCCGGCGACCCCGCTCCCGTACCGGCGCCTGCTCCATCGGCACCGTCGGCAGTACCACCGTCGTCCTTGAGGGTGACACTTCTCGACATCGTCTTCGGTCCGACGAGGTCCCTGCGGTCGACGCCGGCCACCTGGTACATGGTGGCTTCGTTCGGCGGAACGTTCCAATCCACGAAGCTCGTGTCGCTGGCATTGGGTGGGTGCACTCGCCGCCAGCCGCTTCGTCCCGACTGTCGCGTGACGACGTAGCTGACCGCGCCGGGTACGTGGTTCCACACCACGGTCACGGCGCGGCTGCCCGTCTGGCGTGCGTCCACGCGGGCTGGGGGCGTGAGGGCGTTCCCCTTCGCTGCATCGGCGTCCTTCGCGCCTCCCTTGTCGCCCACGGCCTGCGCGCTCACACAGGCCGATGCGATGGGCAGCGCGGGGCCAATCGCGACCAACGCGAGTGCAGGAAACAACAGGCGAAGCGTGGCGGCTGCTGCGCTGCGGCGTAGGACGGACTTCGACACTCTGACCTCCCCGGCATCGATTCGAGACATCACGGACGCGCGGGAACGCATCCATGGCCGTGACCACCGTCTCACGCACGTGATGCCGGATCGTTCTCACTCCGGGTTGCCGCTTGGCGGAGCGATCCCTATTGTAGGTCGCCCGACCGCGTCCACTCCCGCCGAGATCCGGCCGATGTCGACCGTTCGTTCGCTCCCCGTCCTTCTCGTGCTGGCTCCCGCGGCACTCGCGGCGTTGCCATTCGCCCTCGCGCGGCAGCAACGCACCCACGAGTCCCGGTCTGTCGTCCGAGAAGCCGCGCTCGCCGTGCGTGGTGACAGCGTGGCACGGGTGCGTGAGCGGTGGGTCGCCCGGCTGACGCACGATTCCGCCGACGGCGCAGCGGCACTGGGCCTGGCCACGCTCGCCCGTCTGGGCTACGACTTCGGCGACGCGGAGCGTCGCTACCGTGCCCTCTTCGCCGCCGACTCGACGCGGACCGACGCGTACGACGCGTACGACGCGTACGACGCGTACGACGCGTACGACGCGTACGACGCGCAGGCACGGATCGGCCTCGGTCTCGCGCTGGAGGCGCAGGGAATGAGTGGTGAACCGGTGCTCGCGCTCTACGAACAGGCGCTGAAGCGCTCGCGAGCCGCCGGCGACCGGGCCACCGAGGGGGCGGCACATTTCCGCCTCGGCAACACCCTCGCCCCACTCGGACGTATCCCCGAGGCTTTCGCGCACTTCGACAGCGCCACCCGCGTGCTGCCGGCGGAGGTGGCCGACGTCCGGGCGACGCTGCGCTGCCGCCGCGCGCAGATCCTCATCGCCATCGCCGGCGAGGGAGCCGCGGATTCCCTCCGCGACGCGCGCACCGACGCCGAACACGTGAGCGACGACGAGGCGCAGGCCGTCTGCCTCCGCGCGACGGCGCTCGACTACATGCTTCGCGGCCGGCAGGACTCGATGTTCGCCGCCGACAGCGCCCTCATCGCCGTTCGCCAGCGGATGCACGACCGCAGCGGGCTCTCCGTCGCCTACACCCTGCACGCCGACCACCTGCGCGCGCAGGGCGATTTCGGCGGGGCGCTGCGCACCTTCCGCCAGGCACTCGCCGAGGCTCGTGCGTCGCACAATCACTACATCGAGGCGACGGTGACACTCGGTCTGGGCGGCACGGCGCTCACCCTCAACGACCACGCGGCAGCCGCCGAGTACGTGGAGAGCGCCATCCAAGCCTTCGAGGCGGCGCGCGACTCGGGGAGCCTGATGCTCGCGCTCTCCTTCCGGCCCTTCGTCACGATGTCGGCCGGCGACCTGGCCGGCGCGCGGCAGCAGACGCTCGCCGTCCTTCCCTTCTGGCGGAAGCAGCAGGACTGGACACACCTCGTGGAGCTGCTGCTGCAGCTGTCGACGATCGAGATGCGAGCCGGCGATGATGCTGCCGCATCGCGCGCGCTCGACGAGGCCGATGCCGCGGCCCACCGCGCGCAGGCGCCGGCGTCGATCGCCACGGTGGCGTACCGGCGCGGGATCCTCGCGCTCCACCGAGGAGACCTCGCGGGCGCGGAGCGCGGCTTCACCCGCTTCCTCGCGTCGATGGACACCGCCGAGCACCTGATGCGGCACGACGGGCGCGTCCACCTCGCGGAGGTCTACGCGCGGCGTGGTGACGCGGCGCGCGCGGAGCGCGAGCTCGCCGGCGCCGGTGCGGAGCTCGACGCCTGGCGCGCGACGCTCAGCGATCCGGAGATTCGCACCCTCGCCTTCCAGGCGAGCCCCTTCGAGGCCAACGACCGCAACGCCAGCGTCGCCGTGGTGCTCGCCACGCTCGTGCGCGCCGGCCGTGCCGAGCCGGCGTTCGACCTCGCCGAACGGCGTCGCGCACGCGAGCTCGCCGAACGACTGACGCGGACGCGCGCCCTCGCCGAGAGCAGAGCCAGGGCGGGCGCGGACAGCGCGCATGCTGCAACGACACCCGTGATGCCGCTCGCCGAGGTGGCGCGCGCCATTCCCGACGCGCACACGGCGGTGCTGGAGTACGTCACCGGCACCGAGGGAGCGCCGACGTCGCTGTTCGTCGTCACGCGCGGCGCGCGAACCGCGGCGTACGTCCTCCCCCCTGCGGACTCGCTCGTCGACGAGGTGTCGAAGCTCGTGTCGCTGCTCGAGGGAGGGGACGACCCGGCGGCGGTGGAGCGCGCGCTTGGCGCCGCACTCCTCGACTCGGCGCTCGGCGCGTTGAACGATTCCGTCACCCGGCTGGTGATCGTCCCCGACGGGCCGCTCCATCGCGTGCCATGGGACGCGCTGCGGCTGCCCGATGGACGCTACGCCGTGGAGCGGTTCACGATCGGCCTCGCCCCATCGGCGACCGTCGCGACGACGCTCTGGCGCAGCAGGCGTGCGGATGACGGCTCGTCGCGGCTCCTCGCCTTCGGCGATCCGGAGCTTCCCTCGGCTGTCACGGTCGGAGGCGAGGAGGCCTACCGCTCGGCGTTCGAGCCGGCGGGCGGTCTGGCGCGTCTCCCGAACTCGGCACGCGAGGCGCGGCTCGTCGCGCGCTACGCCGACGACGCCACCCTTCGGTTGGGAAAGGACGCGAGCGCCGACTACCTGGAGCGCACTCCGCTCGCCGCGTTCGACGTGCTGCACTTCGCGACCCATGCACTCGTGGACGATCGGGCCGCGACGCGCAACGCGCTGGCGCTTGCGCCGGGTGGCGGCGACAGAGACGGCTTCGTCGGAGCTGCGGACCTTTCCGCGCTGCGGCTGAACGCGGCGCTCGTCGTGCTCTCGGCGTGCCGGTCGGCGGGAGGGGTGGTGGTGGATGGCGAAGGCGTGCAGGGCCTCACCGCACCGCTCCTCGCCGCCGGTGCGCACTCGGTGGTGGCGACGATGTGGCAGATCAGCGACCGCCGCACCGTGCCGTTCGTGGAGTCGTTCTACGCGGCGATGGCCCGCGGACTTCCCGTGGCCGACGCCCTCCGCGCGGCGAAGCTCGAGGCACGGCGCCACGGCGCGCCACCGCGGGACTGGGCCGCCTTCACGGCGGTCGGCGACCCGTTCGTCACGGTGCCGCTGCACGAGCCACGCTCGGACGCGTGGCGTGCAGTAGTGCTGCTCGCCGTTCTGATGCTGCTCGCCGGGGTGGCGTTCGTCGCACTGCGTCGCCAGCAGCGCGCTGCGTGAGCGAGGCGCGTCAGCGCGAAGGGTCGGCCTCGACGCGCAGGCGCCGCGCAGGTGATCGCAGCTCGTCCCCCGCGAGTCGCGCACGCACCCACCACCGGTACTCGCCGGGGGCGAGGCGCACGTCGCGGAGCGTCGCGGTGGTGTCGATCGTCTGTCGCGAGACGATGGTGCTGCCGTCGGGGCCGAGCAGCTCGAGTGTGTAGCCGCGCGCCCCCGCCACGGCGCGCCACGCAAAGGCGAGCGGGCCGGCATGGACGGCGGCGTCCGCCGCGGGAGAAAGCGGCACGACGTCATCCACAGCGTTCCGCATCACGTCACCCGCGCCGCCGCCGCGCCACCAGTCGTGACGAGGACCGAGGATAGCCACGAAGGCGAGCGATGCAGCGAGCGCCGTGATGAGCCCGGCGCTGATCGGGCGCCGCCAGCGCATCCACCCCGCTGCCTCCGCGGCCTCGGCGCGCCGCCCGCGCTCGATGGCGCGAAGGAGCTCGAAGTCGCGCCGGCAATCGGCACAGGACATCACGTGGTCGAGCATCTCCACGCGCTCCCGCTCCGGCCCTTCACGCCGCACGGTGGCGAGCAGCGCCTCGGGACTCGGACAGGCGGCGCGGCTCTCGGCATGGTTGGAGGTCGCGCGCGCGTACAGCTCGCGGAGCTGCTCGTCGCTCACGTGCGCTCCCCCGCCGTGATGCCGAGCTTCATCAGCTTCGCTCGCAGGTCGACGAGGCCGCGATAGAGAAGGTTCCGCGTCTTCGCCTCGCTCCAGCCGAGAAGCTCACCGATCTCCTCGCGCTCGTAGCCGCTCAGGTACATCCGCACCACCATCCGACGTGAGAGAGGAAGAAGCTCGAGCGCGGCGAGCACCTGGCGTTCCAGCTCGCCGGCGTCGAGTGCCTCGGTCGCGCCGGCGTTGGAGGTGAGGTGCCCGGAGTGTGCGTTCACGGGGTCGGTGAGGTCGGCCCCGTGCGCCCTTCGGCGTCGGAGCAGGTCCAGCGCCGCCGAGGTGGCGGTCCTGTACACGTATGACGCGCCCAATCCCCGGACCTGCTCACTCGTCGAACAAGCACGCCAGAGACGGATGCGGACGTCCTGCAGCACGTCGTCCAGGTCCGCGTCCGACAGCCCATGCCGGGCCCCCACGCTCCGCACCATCTTCGCGAAGCGCGCCACCACATCCTCGAGCGCCGCCGAGAGCGCGTCGGTGTTCCGCGAGCTTGGTTCCACGGCGGGAACATACGGCGCCGCGGGGAGCGAGGACTAGGACCTCACTTCAGCGCGAACGCCACCACCCAGTCGCCCTTCCCCCAGTCATCTCCGCCGCCGACCGAGACGGCAACGTACTGCTTCCCGCCCACCGAATACGTCATCGGCGTCGCGCGCGCGCCGGCCGGCAGCGCGCCGCGCCACAGCTCCCGGCCCGTCGCAGTATCGAACGCGCGCAGGGAGCGATCGAACGTGCCGGCGACGAAGGTTACCCCGCTCGCCGTCACGATCGCGCCACCGAGGCTGGGTAGACCCAGCGGCGTCTTGGACACTCCCGCCAACTCCGGGCGAAGTACCGCCGGATCTCCAAGCGGCACGTCCCACCGCTTCGCGCCGGTAGTGAGGTCGATCGCGACGAGCGATCCCCAGGGGGGCGGCGTGCACGGCGCACCACTCGGCGCGCGCAGGAAGCGGCGACGCATCACGAAGGGCGTGCCGTGCATGCGCGTGTACTGGTCGCCGAGGCGCGATTCGTTCTGGCGCATCTCCGCTTCGTTCGCCAGGCCGAGGGGGATGAGCTGCACCATGGCGGCGAGGGTGTTCACCGGGATGATGGCGAGCTGTCGCGCCACGTCGAACGCGACGCCGCCCCAGGCAGCGCCACCCACGTTGCCCGGGAGGGCGAGCGTTCCCTGCAGGCTGGGCGGCGTGAAGGGACCTTCGTTGCGCAGCGGCCGGATCTGCGCCGCACATGCATCGCGATCGGCCGGCGTGAGCCCGAACGCGCTGTCGTTGGAGAAGCGCTGCGGCGACAGGGGCGGGATCACGGTGTTGAACGGCTGCGTAGGCGATGCCTGCTCGCCGGCGACGTCGCTCTTCGGCACGGCGCGCTCCTCCACCGGAAACACCGGCACGCCCGTGTCGCGGTCCAGCACGAAGAGCTGGCCGGTCTTCGTCGCCTGGAGCACGACGTCCACGCGCTTGCCATTGCGCGTGATGGTGGCGAGCGCCGGGGGCGAGGCGTTGTCGTAGTCCCAGATGTCGTGGTGCACCGTCTGGAAGTGCCACGCCACCTTCCCGGTGGACGCGCGCAGCGCGACGATGGAATTGGCGTAGCGATTGTCGCCCAGCCGCTCGCCACCGTAGTAGTCGGGGCTCGCCGAGCCGGTGGGAACGAACACGAGGTCGCGCGCCGAGTCGGCGGCGATCACCGACCACGCGTTGGCGGCGCCGGTGGTGTGGCCCATCGCGCCGCGCCAGGTCTTCCACGCCGGATCGGTGGAATCGCGCGGCACGGGATCCCACGTCCAGCGCAGCGCGCCGGTGCGGGCGTCGTAGGCACGCACCTCGCCGCTGGCGGCATTGGCGCGGTTGTTGTCGGCCACGGCGGATCCAGTGACGATGAGCCCGCGGATCACTGCCGGTGGCGACGTCAGCTCGTACTCGCCGGTGTAGAACGGCGCGTTGCGCAGGTCGTCGCGCAGCGAGATGACGCCATTCCGGCCGAAGTCGCGGCAGGGCGTACCGGTGCGCGAATCGAGCGCGATGATGCGCGCGTCCAGCGTGGGGAGGTAGATGCGACGCCGGCAGTGCGCACCAACCTTCGCCTGCGGATCCAGCCAGGTGGATACGCCGCGGCTGGCCGGATCACCGAAGTCGTTCGTCGCATCCACGTGAGCGTCGTAGGTCCACCGCTCGCGGCCGGTGGCCGGATCGAGGGCGATCGCGCGGCCGAAGGGGGTGGAGAGATAGAGCGTGCCGTCCACCATCAGCGGCGTCGCCTCGAAGCGCGTGCGCTCGTCGGCACGCGCGAACTCGCCGGTACGATACGTCCACGCCGGCGCGAGGCGGCTCACGTTGGCCGGCGTGACCTGGGTAAGCGGGGAGCTGCGAGTACCGCCAGCGTCGCGGCCGTAGGCGCTCCACTCGTTCGCGGATTGCGCGACGAGCGGGCTCGAAAACGAAGTGGCGGCCAGGGCCGCCACCACGAGGAAGAGAGGTGGTCGCATCCCTCAATCATAGCGCAATGCATTCATCGGATTCACCATCGCGGCGCGGCGCGCCGGCAGGAATCCTGCCGCGAACGCCACGGCGGCGAGCAGCACCACCGCGGCGGCGACGGCAGCCGGGTCGTGCCCCTGCAGCTCGAACAGGAGCGACTTCGCGGCGCGGCCAAGGGCGATGGCCGCCGCCACCCCGATGCCGCCACCAACGAGGACCATCACCCCGACCTGCTTCATCACGAGCCGGCGCACGTGCGGGGCATCGGCGCCGAGTGCCATTCGCACGCCGATCTCGCGCGTACGCTGCGTGACCGAGTATGACAGCACGCCGTAGAGCCCGATGCCCGCCAGCAGCGTGGCCAGCAGCGCGAAGGCGCTGGCAAGGGTGGAGATCATGCGGTCGAGGAACACGTTCTCCTTCACCGCCTGCGGCATCGTCTTCAGCTCCTCCACCGGGAGCGTGGGGTCGATGCGCTTCATCGTCTCGCGCAGCGTGGCGAGCATCTGCTCCGGCGGCATGGAGGAACGGACGTAGAAGGTCAGCGCGCCGACGCGCGAATCCTGGCGCCAGGGCCGGTAGAAGACCGGCGGTACCGAGTCCTTCACCTGGCTGTACTTCACGTCGGGCACCACGCCGACGATCTGCACGTTGAGCGAGTCGTTGTCGTCGTCGCCGATGAACTTGCCTACCGCATCGCTCCCGAGCTTGTACCGCTTCACGAACGCCTGGTTGACGATCGCCACCCGCGCCGCACCCAGGCGGTCGGCGGCGGTGAACTCGCGGCCGGACACGAGCTGCACGCCCATGGTGCGGAAGTAGTCCATGCCGATCTCGTTGTAGCGCGCACTGCAATCCTCGTCGGGATTGCAGGTGTAGCCCTGCACGTGCACGGAGTTCCCCCAGTTGTCGCCGACGAGCAGTGCCACCGTGCCGTCCGACACACCGGTCACGCCGGGAAGGGCGGCGAGCTCCTGCTCCACACGCTCGAACAGCAGTGCACTGCGGGCGCTGTCGTAGCCGGTGCGCTGCGGCACGATCTCGAAGGTCGCTACGTGGTCCACCTTGATGCCCAGATTCACTCGACTCACGTTCACGAGGCTGCGCAGGAAGAGCGCCGACATGATGAGCAGCGCCATGGAGAGGGCGATCTGCGCCGTGACGAGCCCGGTGCGGAAGCGCGCCGCGGCGCGGCCGCCACCGGTGATCTGCCCGGCGCCAGCGCGGATGGTGCTGATGAGGTCCGTGCGCGTGCTGTGGAGGGCGGGAAAGAGCCCGAAGGCCACGCCCGTGATCACGCTGAGCAGCGAGCAGAAGGCGATCACCGGCCACCCGACGTGGAAGTCGATCGACTCCACCGCCTCCGGCGGGAGCAGGTGCCCGATGGCGGTCAGCGTCCACTGCGCCACCACCAGCGACGCCACGCCGCCGAGTGCCGCGAGGAGCAGGCTCTCGGTGAGGAGCTGCGTCACGAGCTTGCGCCGCGTGCCGCCGAGCGCCAGCCGCACCCCCATCTCGGTGGCGCGGCCGGCGCCCCGGGCAAGGAGCAGGTTGGCGATGTTGGCGCAGGCGATGAGGAGCACCATGCCCGTGACGGCGAAGAGCATGAGCAGCGGGACGCGCGCCTCGCGATGGATGGAGCTCTGGCCGCGCGAGCCGGGATCCACGACGACCTTCTTGGCGCGGAACTTCGCCATCGCCTGGTCGCTCATCCCCTTCTGGATCGGCGCCTCGACGTCATTGATGATGGCGTGATAGACGCCGTTGATGCTCTGCGCCGCGGCGTCGCGGGTCACGCCTGGCTTCAGCCGCGCGAAGAGGTAGACCCAGTAGGCCTGACGATTGTCGAACCGGGTGAAGTTCTGCAGCTCGCCCCGCATGCTGATCGGGACGTAGACCATGGGGCGAATGCCCACCGTGGTGCCGTCGAACCCTTGCGGGGCAACGCCGATGATCGTGTACGGCTTGCCGTTGATGGTGATCACCTTGCCGACGACGTTCGGGTCGCCGCCGAGGCGGCTCTGCCAGAAGGCGTAGCCGAGCACCGTCACGTAGTTGGCGCCGATCACCCTGTCGTCGTCGGGGGCGATGAGCCGCCCCTTCGCCGCGGCAACGCCCAGCACGGGAAAGTACGACCCGCTCACCATCATCCCGTCGCCGGTCATCGGCTCGTTGCTGTAGCTGAGCGACGTGCCGAATGAGCGATGGGCGGCGATCCCCGTGAAGGACGTCTGCGCCTTCTCCAGGTCGCGGAACATCGCGTAGCTGAAGATCTCCTCGCAGCTTCCCGCCTGGTTGCACGAAGTCGAGCCTGGCGCGGGGCCCGGCGCGGAGAGGTTCACCAGCTGGCTCGCGTCGCGCACCGGCAGTGGGCGCAGCAGCAGCTGGTTGAACATCGAGTAGATGGCGGCGTTCGCGCCGATGCCGAGTGCGAGCGACAGCACGGCAATGGCGGTGACGAACGGCGCCTTCAGCAGCATCCGGGCAGCGAGGCGGAGATTGCGCATCGAACCGAGGGAGCGAGTGGTCGGCAGGACGTCAGCGATGAGACAGCCTGGACCGAGCAGGGGTTGGCCTGCCCGGACTACGGCCCCTGCTTCCTCCCGGTTTCCGATGCTGCCGCTACGCGTTCCGGCCGCCGGCGCTGCGCCAGCTCAGTGCTTGATGATGACCGCCTGTCCGGTGGGAAGCACGATGGGAACCGCACCGACGTCTATCGCGAACTCATCGACGGCCTGACGGGCGCCGGGACAGCTCGGGAAGCCATAGTCGTCGAACACCATCACCCCTCCCCTCGACAGTCGCGGAAAGGTGAAGGCGCACGAGTCGAGCACCGACCGGTAGATGTCGACGTCGATGTGCACGAAGGCGAGACGCGCGTCCTCCAGGCCGACGAACGTATCCGGGATGTAACCGGGATGAAATTCCACCCGCTCGCTCCGCCCGACGACGCGACGCACCGCATCGAGCGAGGTCGTCGCGAAGTCGCCCGCTTCGTGGAGGTCGCGCACCGCGTCCGTTTCGGGCATCCCGGCGAAGGTATCGAACAGGTGAAGTCGCCGCGCACCGGATGGATCGGCATCAGCGAGGATCGCGGCGAGCATCGCCGCCGTCCCGCCGCGGTACACGCCGCACTCCCAGACATCGCCCGGCACCGCGAGCGCGTGACGGAGCAGCGTGTAGAGCTGGTAGCAGCGGTCGCGCGACACGAGCGTGTGGGGTGCGGCCAGCGCGTAGTAACGCTCGAACTCTCCATAACCGAGCCAGGGAGAGAACAGCGGCCGGTAGAACGTGGCATCCGGTATGGCGCCGGCGCGCCCCACCTTCGGCAATCGGTAGACGCCCAGGCCAGCGCGACGCAGGCCTCCCTTGATGGCGCGATCGACGAACGTGCGGATGCTCCGACTGGCCGGCATGCGATGTCTGGGTGAGAGCGTCAGGTGCGGCGACGATGCCACCCGGACAAGTTCGCATCACGTGCCGGCCGCCGGCAACGACGACCAGCGCTGCCTTCCACTGCAGCTCCCCTACTTCCCCATCCAGTACGTCGCCTTCACCAGGAACACGTTCCGCGGGATCGTGCGGAAGATGGCATCGACATCCCGTCTCCCATCGAAGTCGCCGATCGGCTCGAAGCCGCTGCGCTCCTGCTGCCAGACGAAGTAGAGTGACGAGCCCGGCCGATAGTCCCAGCGCATCACCGCGTTGCCGCGCAGCGAGCGCACGTTGAAGTCCGGCTGGCTGATCGTGAAGCTCGGTGCCCCTGCAGCGTCGTCGGGGTGCACCTCGTATCGCATGTTCGCCTCGTCGTACTGGATCTGCTGGCCGACGATGTAGCGGTTGAACTCATAGGTGCCCGGCCGCGCCAGCTCCTTGTAGTCGGCGTAGCTCCCCGCGCTGACGAAGGGCTGCACGTAGGCCACGAAGCTCAGCGTGGGCGAGAGCGTGACGTCGACCCGGGTATCCAGCGACAGCGTGTTCTGGGTGAGCGCGGCGAGCACGTAGCGGCGGCCGTAGGTGCTCGTCGCCAGCGGATCGGCCACGCTGCGGATCGGCTGCTCGGTGTCGAACAGGCGGCTCCAGCTCGGCCCGAAGTTCACGTGCACGTTGGAGCTGGGACGCAGGTCGAAGGAGAGAGAGAGCTGCTCCTGGTAACCGCCGAGGATGTCGTGGGCGTAGCTCGTGAAGGCCTCGAGCACGACGGGTTGCCGCGTGTCCGTGTTGACGCCGAGGTTGGCGTTCCAGCTCGCCGGCTGCCGGCCCTCCGGCCCACCGCGCAGCAGCACGTCGTCGTAGAAGTCGGGGGAGTACGTGATCCCGCCGTTCAGCCCCCACTGGTTGAGGAAGGTCGCGTTCCCGCTCGCGGCATAGCCGTGATAGATCGCTCGCCCGCCGTAGTTGAACGCATCATTCTGGTAGACGTACGCCGACCAGCTGTTCAGGTGACGCCCCGCAGTGAAGCTCTGCTTTCCGACCAGGGTGGAGATGGCGGAGTAGCCCGTGCGTCCCTGGAGGCCGAGGTCGTTCAGCTCCAGCCCCGGGCTGCTCGTCTTGAGCGCCACCGACCCGAAAAGCGATCCGTTCTTCGCCAGTGCGACCTCGCCGATGTAGCCGCCGAGGGAGGTGCGCGTGGTATCGTAGCTCAGGCCAAGCAGCGCCGAGTCGGGCCGCTGGAAGTAGTGCGAGCTCGTACGCTGCGTCGCGGCGATGGCGCGCTCGCTCCCCTGAACGAGGCTCCCCCCGACGAAGCCGCTCGCGATCCACTTGCGCTTCTGCATGTCGTGCTCGAAGTCGAGGCCGCCGAAGGTGGCGCTCGAGCGCAGCAGCGGCGCGAACGTCGTGTCACCCACCGCACGCCTGGTATTCTCGAGCATCGCACCAACCGTGGTGGCGCCACCACGGAAGTCGCGCTTCACCCGGCCGGCGAAGTAGTTGGTGAACGGCTCGACCGGGCGATCGTAGCGCAGGCCGCCCGTGGTGAGCACGCGTGCCTTCTGCTCCGTCGTCACCGCGTCGAGGATGCCCACCGTCCACGGCCCCGTCTTCCCCGTCACCTTCGCCGCGCCGGCAATGGTCGTCTGCGTCGGCATGTCCACGTACTGCGTGTTGCCCGGCACGCCGAGCTGCGGCTGGCGACCGATGCGGCGCGAGTAGAGGAAGGTGTGCCCGCCGTAGTCGTTGTGACGCACCACCTGGCCGAAGGTGAACACGTCGCTCCCCTCGAGGAAGAAGGGCCGCTTCTCGGGGAACGACGTCTCGAACGCGGAGAGGTTCACCACCGCGGGATCCACCTCCACCTGCCCGAAGTCGGGGTTGATGGTGGCGCTCAGGGTGAGGCCGGCGGGGAGCCCGTACTTGAGGTCGGCGCCCACCTTTGGGCGAGTATCGACGTGACGATAGAAGGGATCGGCGCCGTCGCCTGGAGCACTGGTGATCGTGGAGCTCACGTACGGGGTGAACTCGAGCCGCTCCGGTACCGCGACTTCCGTGATGCCGGTGAGGTCCCCGAAGCGCGAGACGAAGCCACTGCCGTCCGGGGTCCAGGGCGCCCACGTGTCGCGCTCGCTGCGACGCGCGATGTCGCGCTGCACCTGGAACCCCCAGACGCGCTTCACGTCCTTGCCACCGCCGAAGCGGAGCTGGCTGAGCGGAATGCGGTACTCCGCCACCCAGCCAAGCGAGTCCACGCGCGTGCCCACCTCCCACACCGCGTCCCAGTTCGTGTCCTCGTTGTTGTCGTTCGACGTGAAGACGTCCTTCTGCACGCCGCGTGGCGAGGTGGAGAAGCGGAACGCCGTGCGCCGGTCGTGATACGAGTCGATGATGAGGTGCACCCAGTCCGTATAGATGCCGGTGGCCGCGGTCGCATCGCGCCGCGCGAGGCCGGCGGCGATGGAGTCGGGATGCGCGTCGAACATCCGGATGCCCACGTACAGCGCGTCGTCGTCGTAGAGCACGCGAACTTCCGTCTGGTCGGGCGCCGGCTGACCGGGCTTCGGATACGACTGCTGGAACCCGCTGCTCGGCTCTGCTGCGGCCCAGGCGGCTTCGTCCAGCTTGCCGTCGATCGTGACGGGCGCCGTGCGGCGCACCGCGCGCATGGTCCGCGGCGGCGCGGCGTTCGGCGTCTTCGACGTGGGAGCGAGCTGTTGTGCGGCAGCGGGCTCGGCGAGCAGTGCGGTGCTCAGCACGAGCGCAAAGGGAAGACGCATGGGAGCGCGGCGGTGGGAGTGAGAAGCGGGTCCGATCGTTGGCGTTCCGCGGTTGGACACGCGGGGAGCGCGAAAGGTTGATTTATCAGCAGGGACGATCGGTGTGCTTGCGGTCCCCGGCCGGACGGACAAGACTATTACGGTGATCGTGACCCGAAGTGTCACGCCGTCCGGAGGTCATCATGCGCGTCGGAACCGCCCTCGCCATCGTCACGCTGCTCGTGCCCGTCGGGCTGAGCGCCCAGGTTCGCCCCCTCCCGATGCCCGGTCGTCGCGTGCATCCGGCCGAGCCGCAGCCGATGCCGCCGGAGGCAGGCCCCATCGCACGTGAGCTCGGCTACACGCGAATGCGCTTCTCCTTCGAGTCGTATCCGGTGCTCAGCTTCGTGCAGTCATCGGGCTTCGCCAACGGCGGCTCGTCCATGTGGGCCTCGCTCGGCGCGGGGACGCGAGCGGAGTATCGCTTCTCGCGCGTTGCATCGGCGACGCTGGACCTCACGTCGAGCGTGATCGGTGGGCCGATCAACCTGACGACGGCGGAGCTGGGCACGCGCTTCGGCCGCGCGCGCACCGAGCGGCGGTGGGAGCCGTTCGCCGACGCGCGAGTGGGATATGCGGCTGCGTACAGCCGCGAGGTGGGATCGTACATGGATGATCCCGTGGGGTATCCCATTCCGCACGGCACCTACGGCTCGCGCTACAGCAGCGGGTGGGGCGCGGTGGCTGGCGCCGGCGTGGAGTACGGGATCACGAACACGCTGTCGCTGACGAGCGAGCTGCTCGCGACGCACTCGCGCATGACGGCGCACGACGTGCTCGCGCCGGCGACGCAGCCCACTTACGGGTTGACGACCATGCGTGTCGTGCTGGGGCTGCGGTACAACCCCGTGCGGATGGTGACGCGCTAGCGAACGCAGTTCGCCTGGATGAGGTTGCGCACTGAATCGCGCTCGACGTCGGTCAGCGCACGCTTCGGGAGGTAGTGCCAGACGCGGTCGTCCTCGAAGAAGAGGAAGAAGTGCCGCGTCTCCGCCACGCGCGCGAGGTCGTTCCAGTGGAGGGACGGCGCGTAGCCGGCGCCGGCGATGTGCAGGCCCTGGGCGTCCACGGTGCGCAGCTGCGTGCCGTGCAGTGATGGATCGTGCTCCAGCGCCCTGCTCGCCCGGGCGTGACGCTGTAGCGGCATGAACGACAGGAAGAACGCGCCGAGCACCAGCCACGGCATCGTGTCGTAGAACACCTGCGTCGGCGTGAGCTCGCTCCAGTGCCGTCCGACGCTGAGCCAGAGCCCGATCGCCGGCCACGCGATGCCGACGGCGGTGACGACCCAGCTGAAGCGGCGGAGCTTCCATGCTTCGCGGAGCGCCTGGCGGTACTCGAGCTCGTCGAAGTCGAAGGTGGCGCTGACAGGCATGAGTGCGTTGTCAGAGGGCGTCGGATGACTCTCCGCCGGGGTGATTGAGGCGGCACAGGACGTATCCACCGAGGCTGCCGGCAGCCCAGCCAGCGAGGGTGGGAATGACGATGATCACCGGGCTCATGAGCTTCGCGACGGCGTGCCCGTCGCCGCCGTCGGAGTTGACGCTCGCGATTCCGTAGACCGCCCCTGCCACCGTCCCGACGACGGCGCCCCAGCCGACCCAGCTCCGGCATTCCTTGCGTACCGCTCCCGGGCGCGCACCCGAAGACTCGCTTGTCATCGGCAGCGGACGTACACCGAGCCGGAGCTGTTCGTACGACTGCGCACGGGCCACGCCGGGCGCGGCACATAGCGTGGCGGCAAGCAGTAACCTGGCCGGGAAAGACATCGTCGCGTCCTCCTACTGGTTGCGCGGCGAGGAGATCACCCAGCGGAACCCGTCCGGATCGCGCAGCCGGAAGACTCGAACGCCCCACGCACTTTCCGGCGGCGTGTCGAGCTTCGCGCCGGCGCGGGTGGCGCGAGTGGCAAGGCCATCGATGTCCTGCGACGTCGTGAGCTGCAGCGAGAATCCCTCCCCCTTCACGCGATCGCCCCGCTTTCCGTCGTCCTGGGTGAGGAGGATGCGCACCGTACCCGCGATGAGCGACACGGCGAACATCTTCCCCTCGCGCTCGAACTCGCGCGTCACGCCGAAGCCGAGCACCTCGCGATACCAGGCGAGGCTGCGCCCGATGTCGCCGACGGTGAGCGAGGCCTGGAGGCTCTCGGCATTCAGTGGCTCATTGGCATCGCCGAGTGTCACCTGAGTCATGACGTGCGACGCTCGTGCAGCAACATCCACGACGTCCCGAACCTGTCGCGCAGCATGGCGAAGCGCGAGGCGAAGAAGGTTTGCTCCATCTTCATGAACACCTGGCCGCCATCCGAGAGCAGGCCGTACACGCGCTCCGCCTCCTCCGCGCTGTCGAGCCTGAGGGTGACGTACGCACTGCGCATCGGCTCGGCGTTCGGGATGTCGGCGCCACGGATCACCATGCCGCCGAGCTCCAGCTGCGCGTGCAACACCTTGCCGGCCCAGTCGGGCGGCAGGCGCGACTCGGGCGCCTCGCCATGAGTCATCGTGAACAGGAGCTTCGCACCAAGGTGCTGCTCGTAGAAGGCGAACGCCTCGCGGCAGGTGCCGGGATAGTTGATGTAGATGTCGAGTTTCACGGCCGGGCGTCAATGGAATCGTAATGGAGCTGTCACGGGGCCTTCACACCGTGATCACCTGCCCATAATCCACCGCGCGTATCGTGGGCGCAACCTCGAGCCAGGAGATCACCATGCGCGACGATAAGCATTCCCTCAACGGCGACATCAACGTCACGCCTTTCCTCGACGTCCTGCTGGTGCTCATCATCACGTTCATGGCGGCGATGACCGCCCGAAAGGCGATGGATGCTCAGCTGCCGTTGAAGTGCGCCGACACCTGCGCATCCAATGACGACAGCATCGTGCTCGAGGTGCTGGATGACGGCAGTTACCGGTTGAACCGGGCGCCAGTGAAGGCGCGGGAGCTGCTCGCGACCCTCCGCGATGTCTATTCCGGACGACCCGACAAGGTCATTCAGGTAGCCGGTCATCGAGGAGCACGCTATCAGGATGTGCTCTCGGCGATGGACGTCGCCAAGGCGGCCGGCGTGAGAGTCGTCTCGCTGCCGCCGAGCGATTCGTACGACTCGCGCGAGCAGTGACGTCCGTCACCCCGCGGCGACTCGCGGGTATCGATAGATCAGCGCCAGCGCCCCATAGAATTCCACGGTGCCGTCCGGCGTCGCGCCGAGCGAGGTGGCGACACGGATCGAGCCCGCGTTTCCCGGCCGGATGATGCTGATGATGTCGCGCTTGTCGAGCGTCTCGCGCGCGTAGAGCAGCGCGGCGGCGGCGCCCTCGCGTGCGTAGCCCTTGCCCCACGCCGGGCGCGCGAGGGTGTAGGCAATCTCGAAGCCCGGCCATCCCTCCGGCTCCATGCACCCGATGCGTCCGAGCAGCTCGCCCGTCGCGCGCTCCTCCACCGCCCAGACGCCGAAGCCCTTCAGGGTCCAGTGACCGGCGAACATGGCGAGCTGGCGCCAGGCGTCCACGCGCGAGAGCGGCTTGCCGTCGGCGAGGAAGCGCGTGACCTCTGGATCCGCCATCATCGCCATGTACGGCTCGGCGTCTCGCGGCTCGAAGCCGCGAAGGAGCAGTCGTTCGGTGGTGAGGGTGGGGACGTTCGACACGCTATCCATTCAGCCCGCCAACCTGCTCCTCGATCGACCGGGTGCGCTCCGTCACCACGTCGCCGGTGTGCTTCGTGGTGACCGTCTCGATGAGCATCACCCAGCACTCCTCCGCGGCCACCGGATTGTGGCGCACCCCGCGCGGCACGACGACGAACTCGCCGGGCCCGAGCGTGACGTCGCCGTCCTCGAGCTGGATGCGCATCGAGCCACGCATCACGAGGAAGAGCTCGTCCTCTCCCTCGTGCGCGTGCCAGACGAACTCGCCCTGCAGCCGCGCGATCTTGACGTACTGGTCGTTCACCCGACCGATCACCTTCGGCGACCAGAGCTCGGTGACGTCCTCGAATCGCGACTCGATGTTGACCGGTGTCAGCATGGGCATTCGGTAAGGCGTCAGCCGCGCGGGACGTCCCGCGTCTTCGTCCACGCCATCATGAACAGCAGCGCGAGCAGGAGGTCGATCGCCGCGAAGATGAGGATGTCGGCCCGCACGCGCTGCGCGGCGTACAGCGCCCACGCCGCGACGCCGAAGGTCAGCTTCTCCACCACGCACGCTGGCATGATCGGCCGGAAGCGCACAGGGTCGCGCGCGACGGCGAGAAAGACCAGCTGAAAGGCGACGACGACGCCGATGAAGCCGTAGAAGTACTCAGGATGGGTGATCGGGCCGGTGGTGCGGGCGATCACGCCTTCCATGAAGTATTGCGGCGTGACGACGATCAGGCCGTAGATGCCGGCAACGAGGAAGACCCACCGGGCGAAGCGCATGCGGGAAGGTCTCGATCGCCGGCGGGGGCGTCAAGCGCCTGTCGCTACTGCTGCCAGGGGGTGTTCAGGTCCAGGCGAACGCTGTCCGGTGGTGGTGAAACCGGAGAGAACAGGATCTGCACCCCGACTCCAACGGAGTCCACCACGGCGCCGGTTGCACCAGTGCGGTACAACTTCACGTCGAGCGGATAGCTGCCCGCGCCGACCCCGTGCAGTGTGGCGAGCAGCCGATAATGGCCGCTCGCGTCGGTGCGCGCCCCGCCGCCGTCGCCGATGCGCACGATTGCATCGGCGAGAGGAGCTCCCGACGCCAGTCGCACGGAGCCGTACACGAGCGCGTAGGCGGGTGGATAGTCGTCGACGATGGTGCCGGCGTTGCAGCTCGCTGCGCCGAGCAGGGCCACCGTCGAGAGAGTGCGGACGGCGCGGCTCGCGCGTGCCAGCTTCGTGATGCCCGTCATGACGGCCCTCAGAATGTCCACGTCACGGCCACCGTTCCACGGCCCACCAGCCGCATCGGCTGGCCGAGCATGTCGTCGATCACCCGTACCTCGTAGTGACCGGGCGCCGGCGCGCTGACACGGGCGACGTAGCTGTACGTGACGGTTCCGGCCACGCAGAGCGCGAGGGGGTTGGCGGAGCGGTGAATCCGCACCTCGATGAGGGCGCCGGACTGGAGCGCGCTCGCATCGGCATCCAGGCACGGCGCACTCGAGACTTGCCACTCCACCTTGGCGCCCCCGGGAATCGGGGAGATCTGCAGGCGCGGCGGGGAGCTCGACGCTGGATCGACGGTCGTCTCCAGCGTGACCGGCAGCGCGAGACCTTCGGTCAGTGGGCTGAGCGGGGGTCCGTCGCTGCACGAGCACAGCACGGCAGCAGCGAGCAGCGTGGCGAGGTGGACGAAGCGACGCGGCATGGTCGGTGGGGTCGAAGCGCCGGAACGTGTTCGGATTCGTCGTGAGCGTACGAGTATCACCCGCGCTGTCCGGGCAGGGTCACGAACCGCTGGCACGACGACGCGTCGTCAGCGTCGCACCACCACGGTATCCCGGCTCACGTACCGCTCGCCGCCCACGGTGCGGAACACCACCTCGATCACCTTCTGCCCCGTATCCGCGTACACGTGCTTCTCGCGGAAACCCACGCCCGATACGCCCCGCCGCGGCCATCCCTGCCGCTCGGTGAGACGGCGAACGCTCGGCCGCGCGCCCTCGCTCCACGTGATCGAATACGACACCAGCCGGTCGATCGGCGACAGCGGATCGAAGTCCATCGTGACGTCGATCTTCTTCCCCTTGCGCACCGTGTCCCGGCTGGCCGAGATGAATGCGCCCGGAAGCTGCGGCCGCACCCCCCAGCGCTGGCGCGGGAGGTAGGGCTGGCAGTCCATGCCACTCGTGTAACCACCGATCTCGCACATCGGGAGCGTGGAGTCCGACGGCGTGGCGCGTCGCCGCTCGCTCGTCACGTGGATGCGTCCGTCGCGGTCGACGAGGTAGCTGCGCGTGGCGGGGATGCCGCGCTTCACCGGCTCGTCGGTGGAATCCCACGTCGCCTCCACCTCGAGGGTGAAGCCGCGCGCGCGCCACTTGTCCGCCTTCCCGCGTGGCGGCGTGTAGTACACCAGGTGATGCTCGTCGTAGCCCGACGTTGCCGCGCACGACAGGCGCTCGACGGCGGCGAGGGAGCGCGGATAGGCGCGCCCCACGCTGTCGCCACGCGAGCGCTCGATGCAGCGCGCGAGCTTGAGGAGCTGGTCGAGCGGATGCACGTCGAGCCACTCCGGCGCCGGCGCCAGCGGAGGCGTAGCCGCCACGGGGCGCGGCACCCCCTGCTGCACCACACGCGCGGCGACGGCCGGCGACTCGGCGACACGGGACCTGCGCCGCCACGCGAGGCCTGCCGCGAGCAGGGCGACGACCACCACTGCCGCGAGCGCGATGACCAGGGTCCTGCGGTTGGGCAACGTCGTCATGCGATCGTCCACGGGAGGCGGCGGGCACGAGCCCGCTACTCAGTTATGGACGACCTGGCACGCCGAACGATTCAGGGATTCTCGGTGATGACTACCGTTCCCGCCGCCATGTCGCCGAGGCGCTGGTGACGCTCGCCGAAGATGAAGATCCAGTCGATCGGGCCGAGAATGGCGAGGAGGATGTTCCGGAGGAAGGACTGGCCGAAGCTGCAGGGCGCGCCGGTCTTCGCGTCGATGACATGCATGCCGAGGGCGCGCTTGCCGTAGCTCTGGCCGCCGGAGAAACCGTCGGAGAAGAAGTAGTAGAAGAAGGACCAGCCTGCCGCGGCGAGCATGAAGACGATGCCGACGAAGCGGTTCATCGACGCGAAGATGGCGGCGACGATGAAGGGTGCGGCCGCCACGAGGCCGTCGAGGATCTGGCCGAGGAGGCGATTGAGGCGCGAGGCGTAGGGAAGCTCTTCCATGGTGGGTTCGTTGATGGTGGTCCTACACGTCCAGCGAGATCACCGGCCAGGGAAACGACTCCGCCATCTCGTCGGCCAGCGAGCCGCCCACCGCCGGACCGAGTGCCTCGAGTCGCAGCTCCTCGCGCTCGGCGTGCTCCATGAACAGCGCCGCCCGGTCCGCCTCGGATGGGACGACGATGCAGCATCGCTCCGGCTCGAGCTGCATGACGTCGGTGCGCAGCCGCCACTCGCGCTCCCAGGTGAAGTCGATCGGCGGCACCGTAATCGGGTCGTAGCGCACGTGCCGGTAGCGCAGCGACGCCGGCAACTCCTCGTACTCGGCGTCCGACTCATAGATCACCGGCCGCCCGCCGAGCGCGAACAGGTAGTCCTTGCCGAGCAGCACGCCGAACGGCTGGACGCGCGCGTCGCGCTCCGCCGTCCAGCGGTAGACCTCGCGAAGCTGCCTGATCGGCGCTTCGGCGAAGGACACACACACGGACCCGTCACGGACTCCGTCGTCGCTTCCGGTCAGGCAGCGACCGGCGACGACCGATCGCAGCAGGGCGAAGGCGTCGCCGCGCGAGTCGGCGCGCAGGAGGTGGAGCAGGTTCGGTGCGACGTCGGGTCGCTTGCGGAGTGTCGGCGTGAGTGACTTGCGGGGCGTTTCCGTCGCTAGTCGCGTCATGGCTCCCGAGCCGAGCTGAAGTGGTGCACAACAGTGCAGCCGAACGGCGCGGGGTTCAATAGGCGACCATGGATTCCGGTTCCTAATCCTTGTACGGATCGAACTCGTTCGCCCCCGCCATTACCACCACGAGCGGCTTCAGCACGTGCTCGACCTCCACCGTCCCCTCCTGCGCCGATAGCACCTCCGGCAGCCGACGGTAGACGTGCGGGCTCTCGTCGAGCCCGCCGCCGCGCAGGATCACTCCTTTCTCCTTCACCCACGTCTCCATCATCTCGGGTGACACGAGCCCCGGGCGCAGCACCTGCCCCGTGCGGCGATTGCGCTTCCCCGCCGCCTGGGTGCGCGACATCACCCGCCCCGCTCCGTGCACGGTGGAGTAGAGCGCCTCGCGCTGCACCTGCTGCGTCTCCTCCGTCGCTACGTCTGGAGTGGTGCCGCGCACGATCACCGCGTCGTCGCCCATCGAGCCGCCGATGAAGCCGCGCTGCCCCGGGAACGCCGGCGTGGCGCCCTTGCGGACGACGATCACCTCCTCGCCGTCGTGCACCTCCTTCCAGGCGAAGTTGTGGTGGTTGTGCACGAGCTCCAGTTCATTCCCGCCGATGAGCGACACGACCTTGCGCGCCACCCACTCGCGGCCGGCGTAGGCGTAGCGGCCGGCGAGGTTCATCAGGTGCCAGTAGTCGTGGCCGATCGGCTGGGCGAGGGCGAGCAGCGTCTCCATCTCCGGCGCGCGCTCGCCCCACCCCTTCCCCTGCGCGAGGGCGAGAAAGCCGGACGCGACGGTGTGCCCGAAGCCGCGCGAGCCGAAGTGCACGCCCACCCAGAGCGCGTCATTCTCGTCGACGAAGACGTCCACATAGTGATTGCCGCTCCCCACCGTGCCGAGCTGCTGGCGCGCCTTCACGACGAGCGCCTGCCGGTGCTTCGCCGGCACGGCGTCCCACGCCGCGTCCTCGAACAGCGCGTGGTCCACCGGCGCGTCGTCGGCGCGGTTCCTCCGGCCGACGCCGAAGCTCACCGTGGCGGCGATGCCGTCGGCGATGTTCCCGAGGGTGCGCTGCACTTCCTCCGGAGTGCGGCCGAGCGACTCGAGGGTGACGTCGGTGCGGATGGCGGCGTTGCCGCAGGCGATGTCGAAGCCGACGCCGACGACGGACACCTGGTCGCGGTAGGCGGCCACGCCACCGATCGGCATGACGTAGCCGACATGGCCGTCCGCCATGAGCGCGGCATCCACCGCATGCTCGCGGACGTGCTGGAACTGGATGATGGTCTGTTCGTCGTGCTGGCCGAAGATCTTCATGGTACGGCGTCCCTTCGCCGGATGGAACGTAGTTAAAGAGCGAGGTCCCCATGAGGGGACCTCGTCTTCGCTCCATCTCCATTTCCGTGCCGCGGCCATGCGGCGCCGTGGAGGGTGGGTCTTCAGTAGTCGTAGACGTGATCCACGACGAGCCCGTCCGCGCCGCGCGCCCGCTCCGCCGCCAGCACGTCGAGGAGGTCGCGCGCCGCTACCGTCAGCACCACACGCCGCCGCGCGCCGTCATCGAGCGCCGGATACGCGGTGAGCACGCTGCTCCGCGCCGGCGCCGTCCATGTGGCCGGCGCGAGGCCGGTGAGCGTGACGATGCCGTTCCCGCCGATCTCCGCCACCCGCACCGACGCCTGATGCGCC
>DASUXT010000029.1:0-14361 GCA_036377775.1 Gemmatimonadaceae bacterium
CGAGCGCCGACGCCTCGGTGAGCGCGCGGATGAGGTACGACGAGTCCACCTGAGGACCCACATGCAGGTCGCTGAGCTGCAGGAGCGTGCGTCCCTCGAGCGCCGGCGGCAGGTAGGCGAGCGGCAGCGGGCGACGCACGACTTCCACCCAGTGCGGCTCGACCTGCCAGGTGTACAGCCCGAGCCCGGCGCCGCTGGCGAGGGCGGCGCCGCCGAGGGCGAGAAACTGGCGACGATTCAGCATACGCAGACCGTACGCACGTGCGCGGCGATCGGTTCAGCGCAGATCATCGACAGTGATGCGATGCCAGTGCCGCACCGGCAGCGCGGCACCGACGATGGCGCCGACGGCCGCCCCTCCGAGCGCAGCGATCGGCACGACCGCATAGCCGATCTCGCACGGCTGCCCCTGGACGTCCCGGCTCGTCGCTTCGCAGTGCTTGACGTCGATGACAAGAGCCGCGGCGCCAGCCACCAACCCGACCAGTGACCCGATGAGGGCGTGGTCGATCCGTCCACGCTCGTTCGGGTCGTACACCTCGACCGGCCCCACGTCGCGCAGCGCGAAACGTCGGCTCCGCTGGTAATCGGCCGAATTCAGCTCGATCGAGTCGCGCGCGACCCAGCCGAGGTTGCCGTATTGCCACCCGGCATCGGTCGTTGTGCGGAAGCGAATACGCGCGCCCACGGTGACGGAGTCCGCCTCCTGCGCCACGCTCACGTCAGCTGAGCAGATGCTCAGCAGCGCGGCGGCAATGACGGCGATTCGCAACGAGGTCCGCATCTGTCCGCTCTCTCCGGCATGATGTGCATCCTATCATGGGCCCGCGGACGGATCGTGTCGAGAAGGTATCCCTTTTCGCCCATCGGTGTGTCCAACTCCTCGTTGGATATCGTGACGCTCGCCTCCGCAATCAGTCCTTCATTCGGGACACCCATGAACGTGCCGCTCTGCTTCCTCTAGATGGCCGTCGTCGGCCGTCGCGCCGTTCGGTCCCGCTCCAATCCCATCCATTCGTCATGCATATCAGTCGTTCGCTGCTGACTGGCAGCCTTTTGCTTTGCGCCTCGCTCGCCCCTGCCGCCCGCGCCCAGGGCGCGCCGAAGGCGGGGGAGCTCCGCGGCCGCCTCGTCGAGACCGGCACCAGCCGGCCGCTCACCGCCGGCTCCATCACCGTCCGCAAGGCGGGCACTGATACCTCCGTCGCCGGCGGCGCGCTCCCCAGGCCGGACGGCACCTTCCGCGTGGACGGCCTCGCCGCCGGCCGCTACACGGTCCGCATCCGCGCCCTCGGCTACGTGCCGGTCGTGAAGTCGGCGGTCGTCACCGCCGCGCAGCCCATCGTCGACCTCGGCGACGTGGAACTCAAGGGCGCCGTCACCACGCTGGAGGGCCAAACGGTGGTCGCCGAGCGTGACGAGGCAGCGCTGGCGCCGGACCGCAACACGTACAGCACGAAGAACATGGCCACCGCCAGCGGCGGCTCGGCGATCGACGTGCTGCGCAACGTGCCGTCCGTTGAAGTCGACGGCACCAACAACGTGAGCCTGCGCGGCAACCAGAACGTCGTCGTGCAGATCAACGGGCGTTCTTCCCCGCTCAAGGGAGAGCAGCTCGGCAACTTCCTCGCGCAGCTTCCGGCGAGCGCGGTGAAGCACGTCGAGGTCTCCACCAATCCCTCGGCGAAGAACGATCCCGAAGGGACGGCTGGGATCCTCAACATCGTGCTCAACCAGGAAGCGGAGATCGGTCTGAGCGGCGGAATCACCGCCGGCACCGGCACCACTGGCTCGAGCAACCTCTCCGGCAACATCGGCCAGCAGCGCGGGCCGCTCACCGTACTCCTCTCGGCGAGCCTCTATCGCGACAGCCGCGAGACGACGGGGGAGGCGGCGCGCACCAACCTGTTCAGCGGCGGGCCGGCGTTCGTGGACACGCGCACCACCGGCACGATGGAACCGCTGTCGAAGGGGTTCACCCTGCGCTCCGAGTACCGGTTAAGCAAGGCCGACGCCTTCTCCTTCGACGCGTTCGCCTACGGCGGACGCCGAGGCAACAGCAGCGTATCGCGCTTCACCGACCTCGACGCGTCGCGCGACCTGATCGGCGCGTACGACCAGTACACCAACAACCGCTCGCACAACCTCTCGCAGGACTACACGCTCGGCTTCCATCGCGCCGGCAAGCCGAAGGATCCGAAGCTGGACGCCGAGCTGCGCTACTCGACGAACAGCGACGAGGGCGACGTGAACATGTACGGAGTGGTCGGCGACTACGATCCGTCCATCACCGCGACCACGCTGCAGAACGAGCGCGACCACAGCACGAGCTCGTATCCCTCGTGGAACCTGCAGACAGACTACTCGCGGCAGCTCGCGAGCAGCACGAAGATCGAGACCGGCTTCAAGGGCACCTCGCGCAGCACGAACGAGGACTTCGCGGCAGCGTACCTCGACTCGGCGAGCGGCACGTACGTGAGCGCGCCCGAGCGTGATCGCGCCTTCGACTATCGCGAGCGCATCGGCGCGGCGTACGCCGTGCTCTCGCAGCAGGTGGGCAAGGTGCAGGCGCAGGGCGGGCTGCGACTCGAGGAGGCATCCACCCGCTTCTCGCTGCCCGGCGTGGCCCAGGCCACCGACAACCGGTACGGCAGCGCGTTCCCGAGCGCGATCGTGAGTTACAACTTCACCGCCATGCGCCAGGCGAAGTTGAGCTACTCGCGCCGCATCAGTCGCCCGAACCCCTTCCAGCTCTCGCCGATCGAGTCCCGGCAGGACGCGCGCTCCGTCTTCCGCGGCAACCCCTACCTGCGCCCGGAGTACACCGACGCGTACGAGCTCGGCCTGCAGGAAGCACATGGGTGGGGCTCCATCCAGCTCAACCCGTACCTGCGTCGGACTGCCCATGCGGTGCGGTACATCCAGACGGTGGACACCACCGGCCTCATGGTCTCCACCTTCGACAACGTGGCCAGCACGACGACGGTGGGCACGGACCTCAACATCAACTTCCACCACGGCCCGGTGACGGTCTTCGGCGGCGGGGGTGCGTATCGCTACAGCAGCGACGCCTCGAACCTCGCCGGCGACCTCTCGACGAAGGCGACGGTGTGGTCGCTGCGCGGCAACGTGACCTGGAAGGCGACGCCGCTCACCGACGTACAGGCGTTCGCCCACTACCGCGCGCCGTCGAAGACCGAGGGCGGCTCGCAGTCGGCGTTCGCGATGATGCAGTTCGCGCTGCGCTACAAGGTGTGGGGCGACGCGGGCAACGTCTCACTGCGCATTGCGGATCCGTTCAACATGATGCACTTCGGCTACCGCACGGCGAACGGCCAGGTGATCGAGGACAGCGTGCGCCGGTTCGGCATGCGCGGCGTGTACCTCACAGTGACGCGGAACTTCGGGCAGCAGCTCAAGCTGCGGCCGAAGGCGATGGAGCCGGATCAGTCCGGGCCGCCGAGTGGGGGGCCGCCGGGCGCCTGAGATCTCCGCGTCGTTGCTCGCAACCAGCACGTTAACGCTCGCAGGCCCGGCCGGTTACGGTCGGGCCTGCGTCGCGCATGCAGGGCTGTCCCCTCACGCCGGCGCCAGCTCCGCGTCGCGCGCGCCACGCCTCCGTCGCAGGACCCCGGCCGACACGAGCGCGATGACGAATCCCACCGGGAACGGCTCGACGAACGTCATCGCCGCGACCCAGGCAGGATTCTCGGCGCTCTTCACCATCTGGTCCATGGCGGCGCGCGTCTTCACGATCTCCGCGTCGCTCTTGCCGCTGGTGCGTGCCTTCTCCACCGCTGACTGTGCATACCGCGAGTAGAAGTCCGGCATGAACCGGTAGTACAGCACTTCCCAGGTGGCCACGTAGCACAGGCTTCCGATCAGGGCGATGAGCAGGCCGACGCCGAGCGCGCGGCCGAAGCCGATGCTGCCGCCCCGCACGTTGTCGCGGTACGACCGGACGCCGAAGTACACGGCGAGGAAGCCGGCGACGATGCCGGCGTAGCCGACGAGGAGGCTGTGGTCGCCGAGTGCGTTGACGAACGGCATCGTGGCGCACATGAGCACGGCCATGATCGCGCCGGAGATGAGACCGAACGTCCAGACTGTCTTCTTCATGGGCTCACCCGTTCGGCCGAGGACGCGGCAGCGCCGTCGGCGGCAGGATGTTGTTCAGCCGCATGTAGTTCGCGAGCTGGCTGTAGTGGTCCGCCATGTCGGTGAGATGTCCCACCACCGCGCCGGCACGCGTCACCATGCGTGACTGGCCGTTCCCGAACGTCACCGAGACCTGGTCGGCGAGCTTCGCGTCGTCGAGCTGCGCGAACGCGTCCTCGCAGAACCTGAACGACTGCTTGAGCTGCGTGACGAGCTTGTCCTTCGACCACGTGGCCTTCACCGAGTCGGGCGTGCTCGTCTCCTCGGCGGTGCGCGTGGCCTTCATCGCGCCGAACTGGTTGCAGTAGAAGTAATTGTCGTCCGCCAGGTGCTGCGCGATGTAGCCGATGGTGAGCTGCGCCGGCGTGGGCTTGTAGCCGAGGAGCCGCTCGGGGATCGAGTCGAACGCCTGCGCCAGGCGCTGCTGGTACGCCATGGTGCGCTGCTTCATGACGGCCGTGATCGGATCCTTCGTCGGTGCCGGCTGCTGCGCGCCGAGCGCGATGGGCGCGAGGACCAGGACGAGTGCTGCGCGCGAGAATCTCATACGAACCTCGCCGAACGGGAAAGGGGAGGAAGAATTGACAGCCCCGGACGGGAGCTCGCCAGACCGTCAGACCGACTGGCTCCCCTGCCGGCGGTAGAAGCTCACGCTCGTCTCCCCGAAGCGCGCGACCTTCGCCCCAGGCGGCAGGGTGTGACCGGTGGCGTGCTCGGCCACCAGCACGGCGGAGAAGCCGCTCCGCTGCCACCCCTCGATCACGCGGTCCAGCATCCGCGACCCGTATGGCGGATCCACGAAGGCGATGTCGTAGCTCCCCTCGCGGAGGGCGGCGGCGAAGGGGAGCGCGTCCTTCCTGAAGACGCGGGTGTGGTCGCGGGCGCGGAGGCGGACGACGTTCGCCTTGAGCGCGTGCAGGCTGGATGGCCGCGTCTCCACGAAGTCCGCCGACGCGGCGCCGCGTGAGAGCGCCTCGAGGCCCAGGGCGCCGGTGCCGGCGAAGAGGTCCAGGATGCGCGCCCTGGGCAGCTCGCCCGCCAGCCGGTCGAGAATGGCCGCGCGCACGAGCTCCGCCGTCGGCCTCACCCGGGAATCTTCAGGGGAGACCAGGTCCAGGCCGGCGAACTTCCCGCCCACGATCCTCATGCGACCTCGGCTTGTGCAATCGTCCGGCCCATTGTCGATTTCCCCTCCCCTCGTTCGTCGTATGGGCAGAGCCCAGTTCCGCTGGGCGGCCCGACCGTGGGCCGCTCGTCCCTCCACGCCCCGAAGGTAAGTCCCATGATCATCGCCGACCTGCGGTACGCCGTCCGGAGCCTGCTGCGCGCCCGAGGCTTCGCCCTCGCCGTGATCGTCACCCTCGGACTCGGCATCGGCGCCACCACGGCGATCTTCAGCGTGGTGCGCGGCGTCATGCTCAAGCCGCTGCCCCACCGCGACGGCGACCGCCTGATGTACCTGCGGCAGTCCATCAACGGCCCCGGTGGCGAGGACATCTACTTCTCCGTCCCCGAGAT
Source organism: Gemmatimonadaceae bacterium (assembly GCA_036377775.1). Taxonomy (GTDB): domain Bacteria; phylum Gemmatimonadota; class Gemmatimonadetes; order Gemmatimonadales; family Gemmatimonadaceae; genus AG11. The sequence goes on from DASUXT010000029.1 coordinate 5,677, forward strand.
CGAGGACTTCCGGAACGGCGCGCACACGCTGGCCGGCATCGCCGAGTATTCGCCCATCACCTTCACCATGGTAGGCGACCACGACGCGGTGCGCATCGACGTCGGGCTCGTGACGGGAAACTATTTCCAGGTGATGGGGCTCTCGCCGGTGATCGGCCGGGCCTTCAACGAGGGCGACGACGGCCGGTCGGCGGCGCCGGTGATGATGCTGACCTACGACTACTGGCAGAAACGGTTCGGCGGCGACCCGGCAATCGTCGGGAAGACGCTGCACGTGGGAGGCCATGCGGTCACGGTGGTGGGAGTGCTGCAGCAGGCGCCCTACTACCCGGCGAAGATCGACGCGCTGATGAACATGGTGAACAGCGAGCACCACCTGAGCGCGATGATGGTGACGGGACGCACGCACCGCATGACGGCAATGATCGCGCGACTCGCGCCGGGCGTGACCGTGCAGCAGGCGCGTGCCGACGTCGCCGCGGTCACGGCGCGCGCGCACGCCGACCATCCGGAAGCGTACGACGCCGGCTCCGGCTACAAGGTGACGCTGACGCCGTACCAGGAAGTGCTCGGCCAGAAGGCGCGGCTCACGGTGTTCCTCCTCATGGGCGCCGCCGCCTTCGTGCTCGTCATCGCCTGCGCGAACGTCGCCAACCTCACGCTCATGCGTGGCGTGCGGCGCGAGCAGGAGCTGGTGGTGCGTGCCGCGCTCGGCGCCGGCGCGGCTCGGATCCGCCGGCTCCTGCTGGTGGAGAACCTCGTCCTCGCCGTCGCCGGCAGCATTCTGGGGCTGCTCATCGCGCTCGGCGGGCTGCGGATGCTCACCACTTTCGCGGCACGCTACAGCCCGCGCGCGAGCGAGATCGGGATCGACGGCGCCGTGCTCGCCTTCAGCCTCCTGCTCGCGATCGTCGTCGCGGTACTGCTCTCCTTCGCCCCGGGCCTCACGAACGAGCGGACGCTCAGTGCCTCGCTCGCCGCCGGCGGCCGGCGCACGACGAGCAACGTCCGGCGGCAGCGACTGCAGAAGTCGCTCGTGGTGGCACAGGTTGCCGTGTCGGTCATGCTGCTCACCGGTGCGGGACTGCTGACGCGCACGATGCAGCGCCTGTCGGTCGTGGACGACGGGCTCGAGACGGAGAAGGTGCTGACGATGGAAGTGCCGAAGGACTTCAACGGCGCGAGCCCCGCGGCGACGATCGCCTTCTACGAGCGGATCCAGAGCCAGCTCGCCGCGATTCCCGGCGTGTCGGAGGTGGGGATCGGCTCCAACATGCCCCTGCGCACCTCGGGGATCACTCTCGACATCAACGCCGACGGCCACCCCGTGCCGCCGGGCCAGGCGCAGCCGCACTCCGAGTATCGCCTCGCCAGCCCCGAATACTTCCACGCGGCGGGCATTCCGCTGCTCAAGGGGCGCTTCTTCACCACCACCGACCGCGCCGAAAGCCCGCGCGTCGTGATCCTCAACAAGACCCTCGCCGACCAGTTCTTCCCGAACCAGGATCCCATCGGCCAGCGCGTGGCGTGGACGGGCGAGGTGCTGAAGTTCATCGGCGTCTCCGGCGACTGGCGCACGGTGGTCGGCGTGGTGGGCGACACCAAGGACGGCGGCCTCGATGCGACGCCGATCCCGGCGACGTTCATTCCCTTCGCGCAGGGCGACTTCCCGTCGGGCGGCTTCGTGATCCGCACGACGTTGAATCCCTCGTCGCTCGCCGCGGCGGCGACACGCGTGGTGCGCGAGGCGGCGCCCGATCAGCCAATCGAGAAGGTGCTGACGGTGGACCAGATCCGCGACGAGAGCGTCGCGCCGAGGAGGTTGAACGCGATGCTCGTGTCGTCGTTCGGCGTGCTCGCCATGATCGTCGCCGCGGTGGGGATCGCGGCGGTGCTCGCGTTCTCGGTGACGGCGCGCACGAACGAGATCGGAGTCCGCATGAGCCTCGGCGCCGACAGCGGGCGCGTGCAGCGCATGGTGCTGTCGGAGGGCGGACGGCTCGTGATCATCGGGCTGGCGTTCGGCGTGCTCGGCGCGCTGTCGCTGACGCGGCTGATCCAGGGGCTGCTGTTCGGCGTGCCGCCGCACGATCCGGTGACGTTGACGATCGTGGCGACGATCATGGCGGTGGTGGGAATCGGCGCCTGCTGGATCCCGGCGATCAGGGCGTCGCGGATCGAGCCGGCGGTGGCGTTGCGGGCGGGGTGACTTCGGAACGTGGCGCTATTCCGCCCGCAGCGCCACGTTCGGGTCCACGCGGGTCGCCCGCCGCGCCGGCACCCAGCTCGCGAGCACCGCCACTGACAGAAGTGTCAGCCCCACCACGATATAGATGCCGGGCTCGGTCGGCGACACATCGTACAGGAGGGGCTTCACCCACCTCGTCGCCCAGAGCGCCAGCACTACTCCGATCGCGATGCCGATCGCGCCCACACGCAGCGCCTCGCCGACGACGAGACGTGCCACGTCGGCGGCCCGTGCACCCAGCGCGATCCGCACGCCCATCTCATGCGTGCGCTGGGTGACGTTGTACGCGATCACCGAATACAGCCCGACGGCCGCCAGCACGAGGGCCAGCAGGCCGAACGCCACGAACATCGTGGCTCCGAGCTGCCACGATCGTGTCTCCGGCGACACGATCTCGCTGAACGGTGTCACCGTCACGTAGGCCGCGCCCGGCATCTCGCGCTGGAGCGTGCGCCGCAGCGGCTCCCTGATGTCATCGGCGTCATGGCGGGCCCGCACGAACAGCCCGCCACTCTGGGACCGGAACTGCGAGATCGGCACGTAATAGAAGTAGCCGCTGTCAGACAGCAGTTGCTGCTCCCGGATGTTCTCGGCGATGCCGACGACCCAGGTGCATGGCATGGTGTCGGCCTGCACCCTGATGCACTGACCGATCGGGTCGCGTCCGGGCCACAGCACCTTGCCCATCGCGTCGCTCACCACCATCACGCGCTGCGACGTCGCGACATCGTGTGTTTCGATCCCTCGACCGCGCAGCAATCGCGTTCCCACCGTGCGGAAGTGACTGGGCGACACGGCGGCGTAGTCGAACTGGCCGAGCCGCGAGACGGTGTCGATACCCTCGACGAAGAGGGCCGTGCTCGAGTTGCTCCAGAAAGGCACCGCCGTCTGTCGCGTCGCGCTCTCGACGCCCGGGAGCGCCGTGGCCGCCTGCAGCAGCCGCTCACGGAGCTGCACGCTGCGCGCGCTGTCCAGTTCCTCGCCGCGCATGTTGAGGTTCACCAGCAGCACGGGATCCACGTCGTAGCCGAGCCGCAGCGCGTGAACGTTCTCGAGGCTGCGGACGAAGAGTGCCGCGCCAACCAGCAGCACCACGGAGAGCGCCCCCTGGAGCACGAGGAGGAGGGTGCGTGCCGGTGAGTGTGCGTGGCCTTCACGCGCACCGGCCTTCAGGTCCGCATTCAGGTTCGTCCGGCTCGCCTGGAGGATAGGCGCCAGGCCGGTGAGCAGCCCGACGACGATCGCCGCGCCGAGCGCGAAGAGGACCGTACGCGGGTCGCGCAGGCCGGCGGGCGCCTGGCTGTCCTGCTCCAGCAGGGTGGCGCGAAGCACGGCGCCGCCCCAGTGTGCGACGAGCAGGCCGGCGACGCCGCCAATGAGCGCGAGGATGATGCTCTCGGTGAGGAGCTGCGAGATCAGTCGAGCGCGCGTAATGCCGAGTGCCAGGCGCACGGCGATCTCGCGGCGCCGGCGAAGCGCACGGGCAAGCAGGAGGTTGGCGACGTTGGCGCAGGCGATGAGCAGCACGATCACCGACACGCCGCCCACCCACGCCGCCACCTTCGTCGTCGCGCTCGCGTTCGGGCCGCGCTGCGCGAGGATGGAGCCGACCGTGGCGTGCGGCTTGTCGATTTCGGGCGGCGTGGCCCGCGGCATCTCGATGCGCTGCTTCGCGTAGCTCAGCTGGTACGCATGCGTGAGATCGGCGTTCGCGGCCTCGATGCTGACGTCGGCCCTGCGTCGCGCGATCATCTGCATCCATCCGCAGCTGTACGTCTCGTACCAGGTGGTGCCACGCCCCGCACAGTTCTGGCTGGCGCCGTAGCGGGCGATGGGGATGTACATCGCCGGCGGCTTTTCCGGGGTGAGACCGGTGAAGCCCCGCGGCGTGACGCCGATGACCGTGTAGATGTCCGCGTCGACGCGGATCGTGCTGCCGATGGCGTCGGCGCGTCCGCCGTACTGCGCCTGCCACATCGGCCAGCTGAGCACCACGACCGCCGAGCCGTCCGGTGGCGCGTCCTCGTCGCGCGTGAAGTAGCGGCCAAGCGCGGGCGGTGCATTGAAGAACCTGAAGAAGTCGGCGCTCACCGCGCCGACGGGCATCACGCGCGCCTCCTCGCCCACCCCGACGCCAAGGTCGCGCGCGGTGTATCCGGCCGTGTACTCGAACGACGTGGTGGTGGAGTCGAGATCGCGCCAGCGCGCGTAGCGCCCCACCCAGCCGGTGAGCTGCTTCCCTCGGTACGTGTCCCACACGTACACGCGGTGCGCGGTAGCCGGATCCTTCAGCAGCGGCGGTGGCCGCAAGAGCAGCCGATCCACGATGCCGAACATCGCGGCGTTGGCGCCGATGCCCAGTGCCAGCGTGATGACGACGGCGATCGTGAAACCCGGCTTGCTACGCAGCCCCCGGATCGCGTACGCGATGTCCCGGCGCAGGTTCTCGAGAGTCATGTCCGTCAGACAGTCCGGGTGCGGAAAATGTTTGCGAAAGACCTGGCGAAGAGCTTCGCGCCTGGCACGGCAGCATCAGGCCGGCCCCTTCTCCAGGTTCGGCTTCGTGTTGTACTCCCTGGATTCGCCTTTCGGGATGCTGATCCACCGCCAGGGCGCCGAGGCTCCCTGGCGGGCCAGGAGCACGAGCTGGCCCACGTGGTAGCTCGCATGGCTCATCGATCGACAGAGGGCCGCGTGCACGCTCAGGGCCTGCCCGCGAATCGCCACCTCACGTGACAGGTCGGCGTCCGTGAGCTCGGCGAGGGCGTGCTCGAGCGCGGCCCATCCCGCGGCCCACATCTCCTCTACCTCGCTGCGCGAATAGGTACGCTCGGCAAATTCCTCGTCGCGATCCCGCCAGGGCTTCTCCCCATCGCTGGTGAGGAAGTCGGTGAAGCGGGACTTCAGGTTGCCGCTCAGGTGCCGGACGATCATGGCCGCCGAGTTGCCGTCCGGTGCGGAGACGTGATTGAGCGCTGAGTCGGAGAGCTGCTGCAGCGCCCGCTCGCCGATGAGGCGATAGCGGCGGTATTCGTCGATGAAGTCGGTCATCATGGCGCGTGACTCGGAGTGTCAACTGGTTGACGAAGGTGCAGCATCTTCCTGGAATCGATACCACGGCCGCTGGTACAGCTCGCGCAAGCCGAGCCGCTTCATGTTCCGCAACGACGGATTCGGCTCCCCGGACTCCGGAAACGCTTCCGCAGTTACCCATCGACAGCCAACTCGCCTTGCATCCTGCATTCGGCGTATCAGGAGCGCGGTCTGCGCTCCACGATTCCGATACTCCGGCAGCGTGCCGGCCAGTCCGAGCCAGGCCCCGCCTCCGTAAATGAACATCGCAGCGCCGGCCACGGGACGCTCGTCGGCCATCGCAAAGTAGAAGTGCCAGCCCGGCTCACCGATCGTCGAGACGATACCGTAGCGCAACTCTTCCGGTATGCCCATCTGGGCGCCGACCAGATCCATGAACTGCGGTCCATCGGACACGGATGCGCTGACTACCTGTATGCAGGGCATGGGCAGCTCCGCCACATCGGCGAGATCGGCAGCGAGCTTGACCTGCGTACCGCCGACTTCGCCTCCGGCATCCGCGAGTGCAGCCGCGTCGATGCGGGCGTGCGGACTGCATTCGAGAAACCAGCGGGCCTTTCCCTGCTCTCTATAGAAAGTCCTGATGTCATCGAGCTGCCCTCTGTCGAGCGGGCGCTCGCACCCGAACCCGATCGCGCGATTGACGGCTACGATGTTGGCCGCACGCGAAACGAGAGTGGCGGCCCTGCCCCATCGCCTGACGGTGGCGATGTCGCTCCCGGCCTGGAGCCCGAACCGTCCGTGCAATTCGCCCCACGCAGCCGCCTCGAGAAGCTCGCACTCGGCGGAAATCACTGGTGAAGGCACGGCCATGATTACGTCGACGCTGGTCGCGGTCCGCTCACTCCACCGCCACGAACCGCAGCTCGCCGAGCAGCCTTTCCAGATCCGCCTGCCCGCGTCGCGACCACACGTTGTACAGGCAGTCCTGCCCCGGAATGCGCACGTAGGCGAGCCAGTTCGGGCCCGTGCCGCCCTCGGGCCCGTACCCCACTCGGCTCCCATCGGCGTAGACGCGCCGCTCCGGCCACTGGTCGTACACGTCGCCCGACCATGCGCTGGCACCCGTGCCGGCGACACCGAACGCGCTGCGCTGCGACGGGAGATCGTACGCGACTCCCCACCCACCGCTGAAGGTCGCCGCGCGAGGGCGCGCCTCCCCCTCCACATCCGGCGACAGCCGCGCCGGCGCGAGCAGCGCGCAGTGCTTCCGATTCTCCGCCGCCCGCCACGCGCTTACGTAGACCTCCGGTACTGCAGCGACAGCGAGCCTCGCATTCGACCACGACGCGGGGGCGCGCTCGTCGGGCACCGGCGACGACGGCGACGACGGCGACGCCGGCGGCACCGCGGCCGGCCGGCATGCTAGCGCACTGGCGAGCACAACGAGCAGGAGACGAAGTCTCATGCGCGCGGGATCCTCACCTCGTAATGGGTCGCTTCCGCGTCGAACCGCTTCAGGATCCGTCGCGCCGCCTCGGGCACCACCGACTTCGCGTACTCCTCGCCGGCGAACTGGCGCACGTCGTCGAGCGAGGTGAACCACATCAGCGTCACGAACTCCACCTCGCCCCCCACCGGACGGCGCAGCATCTCGATGCCGCGAAATCCCGCGATGCCGCGGGCCTCGATGCCGACGAGTACCTCCTCGCGCAGGAGCTTCTCGTAGGCGTCGGCGTTCGCCTGCGTGGTCCAGCCGTGCCAGAGTCGGCAGATCATCGAACGGATCCCTCGTGCGTCAGTGAATGCAGGGTCGAATATGCACCCACGACGCGCGTCCGTCGATCGGCTTTTCGCTACGGCACGCTCGTCAGCAGCAGCGTACACGCCGCCATGCGCGGGTTGTGCAGCACCGCGCCGGCCACCGCCGCCGGGCTGACGAGCAGCGACTGGAATGGCCCCGTCGCCACCGACACGCGCGCCACCGACGGCACCCGCGTGTCGAGGTCGATCAGCGCGCGCTCCGACGGATAGCGCGCGAGCTCGCTGCGCGCACGGCCGAGCGCGCCCCGCACCTCGCCGTCCTGTCCGAACAGCAGCCCGCGCACGTTCGAGCACTGCATCAGTGACAGCGCCCGCACCGCCTCGAAGCGCTCGGGGCGCGGCACGGTGGGATCGGCCAACTCGGCGAGCAGCTGGCGTCGCAGCTCCTGCGTGCCGTTCGCGTGGCTCGCTCCCGCCCGCGCCCGCACCAGGTCCCCGACCTCCGGCATGGCCAGCTCGGGGGCCGTGGCTCGTGGATCGTGCTGCAGCACGTAGAACCGCTGCAGGGCGTTACGCCCGATGCCCACGATCACCGTGCCCATCAGCTCGTCCATCGTCGTCGTGCCGTTGTCGGTGAATGCAAAGCCGAACGAGATGATGGAGCGCAGCACCTGCTCGGCCTGGCGCGGCTGGCCGATGGACATGTAGTAGGCGGCGCGGGACACCGCCGCATACGCGAGCTCCTTGCTGTCGCGGAACGAGGGCAGCGGCCGCATCTCGGGGAGCGCGTCGGCATCGAACGGCAGGCGCAGCTGTCCACCAATGACGTCCACTTGCGGCGCGCGCGCCACGAGGTCGAACTCGCGCCAGATCGGCGCCTCGGCCAGCTCCTTCAGGTATGCCTGCTCGCGCGGGCTGAATCCCTTCAGCGACGACTCCAGGATCGTCTGGCTTGCCGGTCCGTCGTAGAGACCTGAGCGCGCACCGACGAACATGTCCTCGGTCATCCTGCTGGTGCGCCATGGCCGCTTGAAATGCACCGCCGGCACGATCGCCTGGAACTCGCCGTTCGTCGGACGGCGGTACTGCAGCGCGTTGAGCGCTGCGCCCGCCCGCATCGGCGTGATGGATGGATCCCGCTCGACGACGAACGCCCGCAGCGGCTGCGTGACGTGCATCCTGGCGCTCGTGTTGGTGTTCGAGCGGTACAGCATCGTTGCCAGGTGATCGCCGCGTACGGCGACGACCGCCAGTGGCACCACCGCCATCGCCACCGCGCCAATCAGGGCGTTGCGGAGCAGTCGCACCGTGCCCGCCAGCAGCGAGCGCCCCTTCTTCTGCACCCGCGCGACGCGCGCCGTGTCGCCCTGCACCGGCATCGGCACCTGAGCCGCGTGCGGCATGCCGAACCCCTCGGCCACCGCCGGCTCACGCTCGCGAAACCATTGACGACTCATCGGCTATACCGGTGTGGGTTCGACCGCCCGCGGAAAGCGCAGCGAGGCGTCGATCTCCGCGCGCGCCGCCACCATCCGCTCGATCTCGTCCGACACCTCTTCGGCAAGGCCGATGTGTGTCGTCAGCCCCTCCACCGCGGCGGAGCCGGCGTGCAGGCGCAGCAGGTTGAGGCGGATGGTCTC